>CAUGSS010000072.1 GCA_959602365.1 uncultured Eubacteriales bacterium | reverse complement strand
GTGTGTTTTCCGCTGTCCTAAAAGGGTATGCAGTTCTCTGTCATCCTGAGGAGGCAAAGCCGACGAAGGATCATCTCTCCCGCAGCTGCCGGGCGGCGGAAGAAGATCCTTCGCTCCGCTCAGGATGACAGGGGGGAAGCGCTCAGGAGGACAGAGTCGGAAATACCTTCAGGAGGACAGCGTTGGAAATACCCTCGGGAGGACAGCGTTGGAAATACCATCAGGAGGACAGCGTTGAAAATGCCCTCGGGAGGACAGGGTGGGAAGTACACTCAGGATACCAGAGGAAACCGTGCTCAGGGCAGCGGCAAAACCGCTTCCCCACGCGGCAAGAGGAAAAATCACGCTTTCATTATATCCTACAACGCAAGGCTTGGGAAGCAGGTTTTTTCCCTGTGGGACGGGTTTTTTCCGCCGGCGGCGGGGCACAGGCAAAAAACCAGGAAAGGGAAGCCGCCAAGGGCTTCCCTTTCTGGAAGTGAATCCGTTTGAGCCGCGCGATTTTCCCCTGGGGATATCTCAGCGCCGGTCTCAGTTGTTCAGCTCGGTGATGCCGTCGATCCGGGCGGTGAAGCCGGGAGCGGAGCGCAGGGAGGACTCCATGAACACGCCGTCCACGACGCCCTCGGTCTCGCCCTCAAAGTCGCCGTCCATATCCACCAGGATGGAGGTGGGATGCTCGCCGTTCACGGTGAAGGTGGAGGTGTCGAACACCTGCAGCTCGCCGCTCTTCAGGGCAGCTTCCACCTCGGCCACCTTGTCTGCAGTGCCCTCGGCGCAGCTCTCGCCCAGCTCGGTGATGGCCACGGCGCCGGTCTCATAGCCCTCGCACCAGTCGGTGGAGATCTCCTCCCCGTTCAGGGCGCAGTTGAAGGCATAGGTGTAGTAGACGCCCCAGTCGTTGGTGGCGCTGGTCAGCGCGGCGGTGGGGGCCACGGAGAGCATGTCGATGTTATAGCCCACGGAGTAGGCCACGGTGCCGGAATCCTGGGCGGCCTGGACCGCGGCGGGGGCGCCGGTGGAGTCGGCGTGCTGGCCGATGATGACGCAGCCGTCGGCCATCAGGGACTCGGCGGCGGTGCCCTCGGCGGTGATGTCAAACCAGGAGTTGGTGTAGGAGACCTCCATCACCACATCGGGATAGACGCTCTGGATGCCCAGGAAGAAGGCGGTGTAGCCGCTGACCACCTCGGCATAGGGATAGGCGCCCACATAGCCCACCTTGACGTTGCCGTTCTCGTCATAGCCGCTGGCGGGGATCTCGCCGTTGGCGTCCATCTCGGCGATCTTCATGCCGGCCACCACGCCGGAGACATAGCGGGCCTGATAGACCGCGGTAAAGGCGTTCTTGAAGTTGTCCAGGCCGGAGTTGGCGGCGGTGTCGCCGGTGCAGGCCACGAAGGTGACCTCAGGGCACTCGCTGGCGGCCTGCTGCATGTAGGACTGATGGCTGTAGGAGTTGGAGATGATCAGGGAGCAGCCCTGCTCCACCAGGTCGATGGCCGCGTCGTAGCACTCCTCGTTCTCGGGGACGTTGTACTTCATGATCACGTTCTCGGCGGGGATGCCGGTGGCCTCGATGGCCTCCTGGATGCCCACGATGTGGGCGTTGCTGTAGCCCTCGTTCTCATCGCCGATCAGGATGCAGCCGATTTTCACATCGGTGCTGCCGGTGGAATCAGCGGTGTTGTCGTCCTGCACGTCGGACGAGGGGGTGGCAGGGGTGTTGGAGCCGGTTCCGGAGTTGGAGCCGGAGCTTCCGCAGGCGGCCAGGGCGCAGGCCATGACCAGAGCAAGAATGAGCGCAAGCAGTTTCTTCATTCGTCGGTTCCTCCATCTTTCTTCTAGTACGTCGTTTCAGCCGTCCTCTCCCGCCCGGGGTGGGCGGCGGCTTGGTACAATACAAATTTTACAAGAATCCCAATGGTTTGACAATTCGCAGTTTACCCTAAAATATACGAAAAAACGGGGTATGATCCAGATTAATTTCACACTTTCTCCAAAACCCCTTCGTCCAAATGGCAATTGACTTTTTTTTAAATGGTTTTACAATAGTTTATACCGACAAACCGGGAGATGTCCCCCGTCCAAAAAGGGGCGGGGCGGTCTCTCCTCATCTTGAACGCCCGCCCCGGCGGCGGGGACAGCGGCAAAGGGAGCGATTGAAATGACCTATGAACTACATGTGGCGGGGCTGACGCGGCAGCTCAAACTGCACTCCATCGGGGAAAATCTGATGATCGCAGGCTTTGTGGTCTTCGGAGATGTGGAGCTGACGGTGGCCTGCGCCCGGGAACTGCTCCGGCGGGCGCCGGAGTATGACTATATGATTGCCCCGGAGGCCAAGGCCATTCCCCTGATCCACGAGATGGCCCGCCAGTCCGGCCGCAACGAGTACCTGCTGGCCCGAAAGGCGGCCAAGGCCTATATGGACGGGGTGTTCTCGGTGAAGTACACCTCCATCACCACCCAGGGCAGCCAGGAACTGTTCATGGACGGCAGCGACGCCAAAAAGATGGCGGGAAAGCGGGTGCTCATCCTGGACGACGTGATCTCCACCGGGGAGAGCCTGGCCGCCATGGAGCACCTGGTCAAGGAGGCCGGCGGCATCATTGTGGGCAAGATGGCGGTGCTGGCCGAGGGCGGCGCCGCCGCCCGAAAGGACATCATCTATCTGGAAAAGCTCCCCCTCTTTGACGGCCAGGGCACGCCCCTGAACTGAGGGCTTTGAACCGGGGGCCCTCCGCAGGAAACCCCTGCCCCCCTTTGTCCTCCTGAGCACTTCCCCCTGTCATCCTGAGCGCCTCGCCCCTTGTCATTCTGAACACTTCTCCTTCTGTCCTCCTGAGTGCTTCTCCTCCTGTCATCCTGAGCGCAGCGAAGGATCTTCTTCCGCTGCCCGGCAGCTGCGGGAGGGAAGATCCTTCGTCGGCTCCGCCTCCTCAGGATGACAGAGAACTGCATACCCTTTTAGGACAGCGGAAAACACACCTTTTCTGGAGGACAGGGAAACTCAAGCGTTTTCCTGTCCTGTCATCCCGAGCATTTTCCCTGCTTGCCATCCTGAGCGCTTTTCTGTTTGTCCTCCTGAGCATATCCCCTCCTGTCATCCTGAGCGCTCCCCCCTGTCATCCTGAGCGCTCCCCCCTGTCATCCTGAGCGC
>CAUGSS010000071.1 GCA_959602365.1 uncultured Eubacteriales bacterium | reverse complement strand
CCTCAGGATATCAGAGGGATGGGCATTGCGCATCTTAGGATGCCAAGTGGAAGCGGTGCTATTCTCATCCCCGCCCTCTGTCAGCTGAGTGCTCTTTTTCTCTCCCTGAGCGCCTTTCCTCTGTCATCCTGAGCGCCTTTCCTCTGTCATCCTGAGCGCAGCGAAGGATCTTTCCCCCTGTCCCGCGCCCAATCCCTCCGCCCCTGAACCATTCCCATCCGAAGGGCCTTCGTGAGATTCCACAAAAAGATTACAGCCCTGTAACTTTTTTGTCATTTTCCTTGACACCATTTTTCTTTTTTGGTATGATTCGGGTAGACATAACCATTCGAACGGATATTTGGAAAGGTGATTCACGTTGAGACAGTCCATACCCGGCCGTTGGGCGCGCCGTCTGGCCTCCCTCGGCCTCTGCTTCGTCCTTACCATGACTGCCATCCCCTTTGCCGGCGCCATCACCCAAGAGGAAATTAACGCGCTGGAACAGCAGCAGTCCGATCTGCAGGGCCAGATGAGCTCCATCCAGTCTCAGATTGACGACCTGCAGGACCAGCAGGACACCGCCGTGCAGCAGTCCCTGCTCTATCAGCAGCAGCTGGGCGTGCTGGCGGAACAGGTGAACAACACCCAGACCGTCATCGCCGATTACGAGACCCAGATCGCCCAGACCCAGGAGGAGCTGGCCGCCGCCCAGGCCGAGGCCGAGCAGTATTACCAGCTCTTCTGTGAGCGGTTCCGGGATATGGAGGAATCCGGCAACATCAGTTACTGGTCCATCCTCTTTGACTCCGCCAGCTTCTCCGATCTGCTGGACCGGCTCAACTTCATCCGGGAAGTGGCCACCTATGACAACAGCGTCGTAGACGCCCTGGAGGCCGCCCGCCAGCAGGTCGCCGACACCGAGGCCCGGCTGGAAGAGGAGAAGGCCGGTCAGGAGGCCGCCCTGGCCGAGCTGGAGAGCCAGCAGGCCGCCATCCAGGACGCCTCTGACAAGAACGACGCCCTGTTGGCCGAGATTCAGGCCAACCAGTCCACTTATGCCAGCCAGCTGGCCGCCCTGGAGGCGGAGAACGATGAGCTGGCTCAGGACATCATCACCAGCAAGGCCGAGTATGAGGCCCAGCAGGCCGAGCTCCAGCGCCAGGCGGAAGAGGCTGAGCGCCGCCGCCAGGAGGAAGAGGCCGCTGCCGCTGATGACAGCTCCGATTCCGGCAGCTCTGGCTCCAGCAGTTCCGGTTCCGGCGGTTCCAGCAGCTCCGGCTCCGGCAATGTGAGCTCCGGCAACGGCTCCGCCGTGGTGGACTACGCCATGCAGTTCCTGGGCAACCCCTATGTCTGGGGCGGCACCAGCCTGACCAACGGCGCCGACTGCTCCGGCTTCACCATGCAGGTCTACCGCCACTTCGGCGTCAGCCTGTCCCACTCCTCCTGGGCGCAAAAGTCCGCCGGCGTGGCGGTCAGCGCCTCCGAGGCCCAGCCCGGCGACCTGGTCTTCTACCGGTCCAGCGGCTCCGCCACCGGCGGCCATGTGGGCATTTACATCGGCAACAACCAGATCATCAGCGCCCTGGGCAGCAAATGGGGCATCTGCATCTCCAGCATCAGCGGCAAATCCGGTCTCACTTTCCGCCGCCTGGTCTGAACCCACAATATCATCCGTTCCTGAATTGTTACAGCGCCTCCCGGCCAAGCCGGGAGGCGCTGCTGTATTGTTATGATATTTCTTCTTCTGCTCCGCGGCCTCTCTCCCCGGACGCATCTTCCCCCTGGAGTGCCCCGGCCGCCGTCCTGACGCCCCCTTTGACGGCCCTGCCCCGATTCCCTCCGGACCGGGCAGCGGTGCGACACAGCCTCCCATGCCGGACTCAACCCAAAAACCACCGGCCCCGCCAAAGGGCGGGGCCGGTGGCCTGTTCACTGTGATTCCGCCTGTCTCTGGGCCTCCTCCGCCCGGATGCGGTGCCAGCGGCTGGTGAGCAGGTGTTCCAGCATGTCGCTGTACGCCTCCCGCTCCGTCTCCCGGCTGTCGCCGTCCACGCCGCTCAAACTCTCGGCAATCTCCCGGAGCTCCCGCTCCAGGCGCTCCAGAAAGTCTATGGAATCCACCGCCCCATCCACCAGAGCCAGGGGGAGCACAAAGCTGTTGCAGGTGCGGTCGAGAATCTCCGGCAGCCGCTCCATCAGCTCGTCCTGCACGGCGGCGGGCTGGCTGTCGATCTTCTCCCAGGTGAGGTCCAGCCGTCCATCGGTCTCCCGGCGCAGATAGTTCAGCAGGTCGCCGTAGCGGGTAATCTTGTCAATGAGCCGCCGCTCCAACCGGTGAAAGTTGCCGTCGGTCAGCGCCATCCGCAGCAGAATGGCCTGCAAAATCACGTCAAATTGATAGAGGGTGATCCGGGTGTCATAGCGCTCCTCCGGGGTGTCCTGGAACGCGGCGGACTGAAAGGACTTATCCAGGGTGCGGATCAGATGGATGGCCCGGTCATAGGCCTGTTCCGCGCGCTCAAAATACCGCCTGCTCCCCATCATCCCAATCGCCTCCTCATGTCTTTCAACCCTTGATGTTTTTTATCCTATCACATTCCCGCCCAAAAGGGAAGGGGCGAAGGGCTTCCTTTTCCCTCCGCCCCAAACGGACATACCAGCCGCTTCCACCGCCGGGCGCATCCGCCATCCCAAGGCGATCCCGCGCCTTTTACCCTGCGAAGAAGATCCTTCGCTCCGCTCAGGATGACATGTTCTCTCCTCCTGTCATCCCGGGGGAGTACGGCCCTCCCCCGTGTCATCCTGAGGAGGCACAGCCCTTCCCCGTGTCATCCTGAGGAGGCACAGCCCTTCCCCGTGTCATCCTGAGGAGGCACAGCCCTTCCGTGTCATCCTGAGGAGCGTCAGCGACGAAGGATCTTTCCCCACCCAACCGGGAGCAATCCGGAAGAAGCTCCTTCGCTCCGCTCAGGATGACATTTTCTCTCCTCCTGTCATCCTGGGGAGCACGGCCCTCCTCCGTGTCATCCTGAGGAGGTGCAGCCCTTCCGTGTCATCCTGAGGAGCGTCAGCGACGAAGGATCTTTCCCCACCCAACCGGGAGCAATCCGGAAGAAGCTCCTTCGCTCCGCTCAGGATGACATTTTCTCTCCTCCTGTCATCCTGGGGAGCACGGCCCTCCTCCGTGTCATCCTGAGGAGGTGCAGCCCTTCC
>CAUGSS010000070.1 GCA_959602365.1 uncultured Eubacteriales bacterium | reverse complement strand
TGGATTCCCGCCGCCCCGCCGCGCGCGCCCCCCTGGGGGGCCCGCTCTTTTTTGCGCCCCCAGGTTGTTTTTCGCAGAATAAAGAGGGAAAAGTGGGGCAGAGCAGGGAAAAAAGCGGCCGCCGCCGGTACGCGCTGCGGCTGGTGTACAGCCGGCGGCGGGATTGGAAAAATGTTATGAAAAAGAAAAAGTTTGTCTTTTGCTCTATGCAAACGGGCCAAAATAGATTAAAATACATTCAGCAAATGGAGAAACATGGACGAGGTTTTGATAAAGGAGTTGTGTTGCGATGAATACACCGATCTACAAGCGCATTCTGCTGAAAATCAGCGGCGAGGCCTTGGCCGGAGACGCTGGTCGCGGGCTGAACTTTGATGTGATCGGCGCGGTAAGCGCAGCGATCAAAAAGTGTGTGGATATGGGCGTCCAGGTGGGCGTCGTCGTGGGTGGCGGAAATTTCTGGCGGGGCGTCAAAGACGGCGGCGACAAGATGGTCCGGGTCCGGGCCGACCATATGGGCATGCTGGCCACCGCCATCAACGCCCTGGCTGTGGCCGACGTGCTGGAGCAGCATGGGGTGGAGGTCCGGGTTCAGACCGCCATCGAGATGCGCCAGGTGGCTGAGCCCTATATCCGCTCCCGGGCCATCCGCCACCTGGAAAAGGGCCGGGTGGTGGTCTTCGGCTGCGGCACCGGCAACCCATTCTTCTCCACCGACACCGCCGCGGTGCTCCGGGCTGCGGAGATCGATGCGGATGTGATCCTGCTGGCCAAGAATGTGGACGGCGTCTATTCGGCTGATCCGGTAAAATATGCCGATGCGGTCAAGTACGACAGCATCACCTATGACGACGTGCTGGCCCAGCACCTGGCGGTGATGGACAGCACCGCCACCAGCCTGTCCATGGACAACGACATCCCGGTGCTGCTGTTTGCCCTCAAGGATCCGGAGAACATTGTCCGGGCCGTCATGGGCGAAAAAATCGGAACCATTGTGAAGGGAGAAAACTGAAATGAGTGAATTTATCAAAGACGCGGAAGCGAGAATGCAAAAGACCATCGAGTCTGTCAAGTCTGATTTCGCCTCCGTCCGGGCGGGGCGGGCCAACGCCTCTGTGCTGGACCGGATTCAGGTGGAGTATTATGGGACTCCCACTCCGCTGAACCAGGTGGCCTCTATCAGCTCCCCGGATCCCCGGCAGCTGGTGGTTCAGCCCTGGGACAGCTCTCTGCTGCGCGCCATTGAAAAGGCCATCCAGACCAGTGAGCTGGGTATCAACCCCCAGAACGACGGCAAAGTGATCCGGCTGACCTTCCCCCAGCTTACGGAGGAGCGCCGCCGGGAGCTCACCAAGCAGGTCCACAAGTACGCCGAGGGCGGCAAAGTGGCCGTGCGGAACATCCGCCGGGACGTGATGGACAAGATCAAGGCGGCAAAGAAGAAGAGCGAGATCACCGAGGACGACGTGAAGGACCTGGAGAAGAAGCTCCAGGATGCCACGGACAAGTATATCAAGAAGCTGGACGAGCTGAGCGCGGAGAAGGAAAAAGAGCTGATGAGCGTCTGAGCCGGACCGCTGGCATGTCTGGGCTCAGCTTGGGCCGGGAATCAGGCCCTGGCAAATGCCGGGGCGCCCGGTTTGGCTTCAGAAACGGCAAAGCGGAGCACCGTTCACCGGTGCCTCCGCTTGCTTTGATGTTAAGACAGGAATGATTTAAATGGGAATATTTCGTCGAAAGCAAACGCCTGAGGTGGATTTTGAACGCATTCCGGCACACATCGCTATCATTATGGACGGCAATGGCCGGTGGGCCAAGAAGCGGGGGATGCCCCGGACAGTAGGCCACTCCGCCGGGGCGGAGACCTTTCGCAAAATCGGCAATTACTGCAAGGAGATCGGGGTCAAGTACCTGACAGTGTACGCTTTTTCTACGGAAAACTGGAAGCGTCCCCAGGAGGAAGTGGACGCCATTATGGGCCTGCTGGAGAAGTACCTGAACGAGGTCATCCGAGACGCCCAAAAGAATGGGATTCGCCTGAAATTTTTGGGGGATCTGTCCCCCTTGTCTCCCAATCTCCAGCAGCTCTGCCTCCAGGCCGAGGCGGCCACTGCGGAGTTTGAGGCCTGTCAGAGCAATATCTGCCTCAACTACGGCGGCCGGGACGAGATCGTCCACGCGGTCCGCTCCTGCGCCCGGGAGGGCTTGGATCTGACTCAGATTACGGAAGCGCAGCTGGAGGCCCACCTCTATTCCGCCGGCATCCCGGATCCGGAACTGGTGATCCGCCCCAGCGGTGAGCTCAGGCTCTCCAATTTCCTGCTCTGGCAGAGCGCCTATTCCGAATATTATTTTACCGATGTGCTGTGGCCTGATTTTACCAAAGCGGAACTTTTGCGGGCAATTGCCTCCTTCCAGCAGCGCTCGCGGCGGTTTGGAGGGGTATGAGATCGATATGGTAAAGCGTGTGCTGGTGGGGGTCGTTTTTCTTCCCCTGATTATCCTGCTGGTGCTCTTCGCACCGCAGTGGGCGTTTGCCTGCTTTGTGGCGCTGATCACCGGCTGTGCCTGCTGGGAGCTGCTCCATGCTACGGCCAAGCTGCCCAAGGGGGTGTACTTCTGCGCCTGTGCCGCCGCGGTGGTCATCCCCTTCGGCTTCCTCTTGGGCGTGGACACCGGGGTGCTGGTGCTGGGCTTTGCCGCCCTGGGGCTGGGACTGGTGAGTTTCGGAGTGGCGATTCACGCCTATGACTCCGCCGGGAGCATTCCCTATGAAGATGTGACCAAGTGCCTCTTTGCCGGCATTCTGATGCCCGCCCTGCTCTCCGCCCTGGTGGGACTGATGGGCTATGGTTCGGAGGGACACGGCCGGATGTATGTCATGCTGACCATCGGCCTGGCCTTTTTGACCGACGCCGGGGCGTATTTTGCCGGTGTGTTGTTGGGACGCCACCGGGGCATCACCCGGGTCAGCCCCAACAAATCGGCGGAGGGCTATGTGGGCGGACTGGTGACCGGCGTGCTGTTTTCCGTGGTATTCGGGCTGGTGCTGCAGCTGGCCATGGGATTTACCGTCCATTACCTGCCGATGATTGTCTATGGCCTGGCCGGTGCGCTGGTCACGGAGGTCGGAGATCTGTCCTTTTCCCTGATCAAGCGGGAGTATGGCATAAAAGATTACGGTAAACTCCTGCCCGGCCATGGCGGAATGATGGACCGGTTTGACAGCATGGTGTTCTGCGCGCCCACCATTCTGCTGCTGTCCAGCTGCTTCTCCGGCTTCTGAGGGGAGCGGAAGAGGCTTGATTTGACTGCTGAGAGGTGTGTTTTGTGAGTAAAGTTCTCTCGATATTGGGTTCGACCGGCTCCATCGGCACCCAGACCCTGGACGTGGCCGCCCAGTGTGGTTTCCGGGTGGCCGCCATCACGGCCAACCGCAGCGTGGACCGGCTGGAGGCGCAGGCGCGCCGTTTTCGCCCGGAGCT
>CAUGSS010000069.1 GCA_959602365.1 uncultured Eubacteriales bacterium | reverse complement strand
ACTCCCCCTTGTCATCCTGAGCAAAGCGAAGGATCTTCTCTCCCCCACGCGCCCCGCCTTCGACGGAAAGCTCCTTTGGCGGCCGTGCCGCCTCAGGATGACGGGGGGCGGCAGCCCCGCACTTTCTTGTCAGCCTGAGCACTCCCCTCTCATGTCATCCTGAGCACTCCCCCTTGTCATCCTGAGCAAAGCGAAGGATCTTCTCTCCCCCACGCGCCCCGCCTTCGACGGAAAGATTCTCTGGCGGCCGCGCCGCCTCAGGGCGACAGAGGCGGCCCTCCATCCGGCCCCTGCAAAACTTGCAAAAATTTCTGGCGAATATTGTAATGTTCCGCCGCCAGCCGCGTCTAATCAATAGAGAGGAGGGACACGGCATGGAACCATTGGAATCTGATTTTGAACTGCTCTACCGGGCACAAGTCCAATCCATCTACCGCTATGCCCTGGCCCTCACTCATAACCCGGCCCTGGCGGAGGAGCTGACTCAGGAGGCCTTTGTCCGGCTGCTCCAGAGCCGCGCCCAGCTCAAACGCCCCGGCAGCGAGAACAGCTGGCTGTGCACCACCGTGCGGCGGCTGTATCTGGACCAGCTGCGCCGGGACGGGCGGACGCAGGAGCTGACGGAGCTGGCCGACGACAGCCGCTTCGAGGAGCATCTGGCCGACCAGGACGCGGCGCTGCAGCTCCACCGCATCCTGCACCAGCTGCCCGAACCCTATAAGGAGGTCTTTTCTCTGCGGGTGTTCGGCCAGCTCTCCTGTACCCAGATCGCCCAGGTCTTCGGCCGCAGCGAAAACTGGGTTCGGGTCACCTTCTGCCGGGCTAAGCTGAAGATCCGCGCCCAACTGGAGCGCGCAGAGAGGAGCGACGAAAATGGACAAAAAGACCAATGATGCGGTCCTGACCTGCGGCATCGCCCGGGACCTGCTGCCCCTGTACCTGGACGGCCTGACCAGCCCCGAGAGTGCCGCCGCCCTGGAGGCCCACCTGGCCTCCTGCCCGGACTGCCGGGCCGTCCGGGCCGCCCTGGAGACGCCCCTCCCCGGGGCGGAGGAATCCCCGGCGGCCCGCTCCGCCGGGGACGAGGCCGGGACAGACGGGGCTCCGCCTCAGACCGAGGTGGCGGAAAAGGTGCTCAAGCGGGCCGCCCGCCGGGGGTGGCGCAAAGCTCTGGTGGTCATGGTGGTCATAGCCCTGCTGATCGTCGGCGGGATGCGCTTCTGGGATTGGGGGATGGGTACCCCAGTGCCTCAAAAGCATATCCAGATCCACGCGGTCTGCCCCATCCGGGACAGTGAAGGCGGCAAGATCACCAGCCTGCTGCTTCTCTGGACTCTGGACAAGGAGTACTCGGGCCTCGCCTTTGGCGGCGGGGGCGACCAGAGCATCAACACCCTGAGCCTGACCTACAAACCCTTCTCCACCTGGGCATTCGACTACGACCCGGCAGTCTGGCAGGGCTTTGCCTGCACCCTGCTGACCCCTGCCCAGCGGGTCATCCTGAACGGCATGCTGATCTGGTCGGAGGAGGAAAACGGAGACGACCCCACCCCGGAATACGCCCGCTATCTGCTCAGCTTGGGGGACGAGGCCCTGGTTCATGTGGGAGAGGATGCGGTCACCATCTGCTCCGATACCGAATATCATACCTGGAGCTATGACGACGTACTCCTGGGCTCCGGCCCCATTGAGGAACTGGAGGGCACTGTTTTGGCCCCCGCATGGAGTCAATGACCTCAAATCTCCGTCACCCGGGGCAGATGCCCGGCCCCCATCCCGTCCGCCCGACAAAAACGCGCCCCGCGGCTTGCCTGAGCAGCCGCGGGGCGCGCGTTTTCTCTCTTTACTTCCACAGCGGGGTGGGATAAATCCCCTGGGCCGCCTTGTCCGCCATGGCCTGCACCACACAGGGCTTGTCCTCCTGATAGGTGACGCCATACCATTTGTCCGGACTGGACAGCACCTTGACGGTGGCCTTGCCCTCGGAGAGCAGGTCCCGCACCACGTTGGGCAGCAGGTACTCCCCCTTCATGGGGTTCTCCGCCAGGGCCTGGTCCAAAAAGGCGGGGAAGCGCTGCTGGAGCACCTCCACCAGCTCGGGCTGGAAGCCCCACATGTTCATGCTGACCAGGGTGTCCGGATCCAGCTCCACCCAGCTCTGTCCATCGTCCTCGGTGTAGTGGATGCCGCCGGGGTGTTTCTCAATCCGGGTGCGCTCATTGATGACCGTCAGGTTGCCCGCCCCGTCAGAGGCACACACCCCCCGGGCCACGCTGCCGTTGTCGGTGACGGTGTTGCGGAGCAGGTAGCCCACCATGCAGTACTCCCCGGCGCCGCGGGGCTGGGAGAGGAAGTCGTAGAGCTGGCGGAAGCACTCCACCCCATAGTAATCGTCGGCATTGATGACGGCGAAGGGGGCGTCGATCACGTCCCGGCCGGCGATGATGGCCTGGCCTGTGCCCCAGGGCTTGACCCGCCCCTCGGGCACCGCATAGCCCTCGGGCAGGTCGTGCAGATCCTGATAGGCATAGCGCACCTCCATGTGGGGCTCAATCCTGCTGCCGATCCGGGCCTTGAAGTCGGCCTCAATTTCGCGCTTGATGATGAACACCACGGTCTCAAACCCGGCCCGCCTGGCATCAAACACCGAGTAGTCCAGAATGACCTCGCCGTTGGCTCCCACCGGGTCCATCTGCTTGAGCCCGCCGTAGCGGCTGCCCATGCCCGCCGCCATCACTACCAGAATGGGTTTTTTCATAGATCAGTTCCTCCTGTCATACCGCTTGTCTCCGCGTCAGTCCGCCCCGCGGTAACCCTCCGGGTTCTGCCGCTGCCAGTTCCAGCTGTCCCGGCACATATCCGCAATGTCCAGCTGGGCCTGCCAGCCCAGCATCTGCCGAGCCTTGTCCGCATTGGCATAGCACACCGCCAGGTCTCCCCCCCGGCGGCCCACATAGACGTGGGGCACCGGCACGCCGTTGACCCGCTCAAAGGTCTCCACCAGCTCGGTGACGCTGACCCCCCGGCCGGTGCCCAGGTTGAAGATCTCCGTGCCGGTGTGGGCCATGGCGTACTCCATGGCCGCCACATGGCCCCGGGCCAGATCCACCACATGGATATAGTCCCGAATGCAGGTGCCGTCCGGGGTGGGGTAGTCGCTGCCGAAAATGCTCAGTTTCTCCCGCTTGCCCACGGCCACCTGGGTGATATAGGGCATCAGGTTGTTGGGGATCCCCTCCGGGTCCTCCCCGATCCGTCCGCTGGGGTGGGCGCCGATGGGGTTGAAGTAGCGCAGCAGCACCACCGACCACTCCGGGTCAGCCTGGGCCACTCCCTGCAAAATTTTCTCACTCATCACTTTGGTCCAGCCATAGGGGTTGGTGCACTCCCCAGTGGGCATGCTCTCCACATAGGGCGGCGTGTTGTCCGCGCCGTATACCGTGGCGGAGGAGGAGAAAATCATCCGCTTCACCCCGTGCTCCCGCATGACCTGGCACAGATTGATGGTGGCATTCAGGTTGTTGTCATAGTATTCCAAGGGCATCTGAACCGATTCGCCCACCGCCTTCAGGCCGGCGAACTGGATGACGCAGTCAATGCTGTGGGCGCGGAAAATCGGTTCCACCGCCTCCCGGTCCCGCACATCCGCGGGATAGAAGGCAATCTGTTTTCCGGTCAGCTCCTCCACCCGGCGCAGAGCCTCGGCGCTGCTGTTGCACAGGTTGTCCACTGCCACCACGTCAAAGCCCCGCTCCAGGAATTCCAGACAGGTGTGGGAGCCGATATAGCCGCAGCCTCCGGCAACCAGAACCGTCATATGCAACAACTCCTTTTTCAAATCGTTTTCGCCCGTTGTGCGCCGGCCTTCCGCCGTCCGGGCCCGGGCCTTTTCACCCGCGCTTTCCCCGTGCTCTCCGCTCCGGAGGCGCGGGATTCAGCGTGTATCATTATACTGTCTCCCCAGTGCGTTGTCAATTTGTGGAGTCTTTTCTTAATGTGTTTTTCACTTCTCCCGGGCCCGATAGCGGCACAGACAGTATGGCAGGGGGTGGGGCCCCCGGGAAACCGGGGCCCCCCCCCGTACTTCTGCCCCCCCCCCCCCCCCACCCAGCTAGCACCCCC
>CAUGSS010000068.1 GCA_959602365.1 uncultured Eubacteriales bacterium | reverse complement strand
TGCGGGGCCGTCAGGAGGGCAAAATGCGGGGCCGTCAGGAGGGCAAAATGCGGGGGTGCTGCAAATGCAACACCCCCCTTTTTTGCGCTCCGGCCCCGTTCCCCGCCCCTCCGACAGGAACCTTTTGACAAGGGCGGAAAAATGGGCTATTGTCATAGGGATCAGATTTTTGCCGCCGCCCCTTCCCCGGGCGGCCGAGAGGAGACAACCATGCGCACATCCAGCGAACTGCGGGAGCTGCTCTCCCGGATCGACCGGAAGAGCTATCCTGCCTACAAAGATACAAAAGGTACCTATCAATTTTCCGGCTATACCCTCTCCATTGACCACGTCCAGGGGGACCCCTTCGCCGCCCCCTCCCGGCTGAGCATCCGGGTGCCCGGCCGGACGGCGGCCTTCCCGCCGGAGCTGTACCGGCTGCCCTGCCAGCGCGCCGCCCTCCAGGACGGGCTGATCCGCCGGTTCGGGCGCCAGGCCGCCCGGGCCTCCTACCAGGCCAAGGGCTCGGGCCACAGCGGGCTGATCGCCGTCAGCCGGTGCGGCCAGGAGGTGCTGGAGCGCACCGCCTGCCGGGTGGACCCCCAGAGCGGCGAGGTGCTGCTGCGTCTGGAGGTGGGCTTCCCCGCCAACGGCCGCACCATCAACGCCAGGGCCCTGGAGCAGATCCTGTTCCAGCTGCTGCCCCAGTGCGTCAAGTCCGCCCTGTGCTATCCCAACCTGGACGCGAAACAGCTCCGGGCGGCGGCGGATCTGGCGGAGGACCAGCAGTTCCTCCGGGACGCCCTGCCCGGCCTGGGGCTGTGCGCCTTTGTGGCCGACGGCAGCGTCCTGCCCCGGGCCTCCGGGGTGTCCCAGCTCCCCCTGGAGGGGGCGGTTCCCTTCCAGTCCCCGCCGGAGCTGGCGGTGGAGCTCACCCTGCCCCACCGGGGCAAGGTCACCGGCATGGGCATCCCCAAGGGGGTCACCCTGATCGTGGGGGGCGGCTACCACGGCAAGTCCACCCTGCTCAAGGCCCTGGAGCTGGGGGTCTACAACCACATCGCCGGGGACGGCCGGGAGATGGTCATCACCGACGCCACCGCCGTCAAGGTGCGGGCCGAGGACGGCCGCAGCGTCCGGCGCACCGACATCTCCATGTTCATCTCCGGCCTGCCCAACGGCAAGGACACCGCCCACTTCTCCACCGAGGACGCCAGCGGCAGCACCTCCCAGGCCGCCGGGGTGGTGGAGGCCCTGGAGGCGGGGTGCGGCCTGCTGCTGATGGACGAGGACACCAGCGCCACCAACTTCATGGTCCGGGACGAGCTGATGCAGCAGGTCATCCATCGGGATATGGAGCCCATCACCCCCTTCCTGGACCGGGTGCGGGAGCTGTACGAGGGCTTCGGCGTCTCCACCGTCCTGGTGGCGGGCAGCTCTGGCTCCTTCTTCCACGTGGCCGACCACATCATACAGATGGACCGCTATGTGCCCCGGGACATCACCGCCCGGGCCAAGGAGGCGGCCCGGAGCTTCCCTCTGACCGGCGAACCCCTGGCCCCGGCTGCCGCCCCGGACTTCCGGCGCGCCCCCGCCCCCGCCCCGGAGTTCCGCAGCGGCGAGCGGCTCAAGCTGAAGGCCCAGGGCCGGGACGGCTTCTCCCTGAACCGGGAGACGGTGGACCTGCGGGGGGTGGAGCAGCTGCTGGACGGGGAGCAGACCGCCGCCCTGGCCCACTGCCTGATCTACGCCCAGCGCCACCTGCTGGATGGCCGGCGCACCCTCTCGGAGGTGGCGGCGGCCCTGGAGGAGCTGCTGGAGTGGAAGGGGCCCGAGGCCCTGTGCGAGGACCGCGCCGGCGTCCCCTTCCTGGCCCGGCCCAGGGTTCAGGAGATCTTCGCCTGCTTCGACCGGTACCGCGGCCTCAAATTATAAGGTACCTCTTATTTTACCCCGCAAAACGGGGGTGTTGCAGCATTTGCAACACCCCCGTTTCTTTCATCTTGGCAGCTCCCGCATTTTGTCTTTCTGACAGCCCCGTCTTTTCATCCTGACCGCCCCGCTCTGTGTCATCCTGAGCGCCAGCGAAGGATCTTCTCCCGGCATTTGTCCCGGGACGGGAAAAAAGATGCTTGACCCCGGGGGGCTCAGCATGACAGGATCACTCCGGTTCAGGGCAGCTCCTGCTCTGATCTCTGCTCAGTAGCGCTCCCAGTGCACCTTCTCCGGATCCCAGCGGTCCTCCGGCTCCTTCTCCCGGGCCTTGTAGCCCAGGGCGATAACCGCGAAGGGCATGATGTGCTCCGGCAGCTGGAAATAGGCCCTCAGGGCGTCGGTGCGCGCCTTCCGGGGGTACATCCCCAGCCAGGTGGCCCCCAGCCCCTCCTCCTCGATCTGGAGCAGCATGGTCTGGGTGGCGGCGGCCAGGTCCTGCACCCACCAGTCCTCCGCCGGATCCACCCGCTGGAGGTTGGCCAGGGGGATGATCAGGGCGGCGGCCTTGGCCGCGCACATGGCGTATTCGCTCATCTCCGACACCGCCTGTTTGGCCTCCGGCCCGGTCACCACCAGGAACTCCCAGCAGCGGCTGTCCTTGGCGGTGGGGGACTGCATCCCCGCCCGGAGGATGCGCTCCAGCTTCTCCCGCTCCACCGGCCGGTCTTCAAACTTCCGGATGGAGCGCCGTTTCCAAATGCTGTCCATATGCTTCCCGTCCTTTTTTGTCTGAATTTGGATGGCCCCGCCCGCCGGCGGGACAATTTTATTTTAGCCTCCCCTCCCCGGTGCTGTCAATCCACCGCCGGAACCCCAGGGCAAAAAAACAGCCGGGGCGTCCGTGTCCTCTGGCCGCCCCGGCTGTGAATGGAATTGCGGGCATCAGCCCTTGCCGTCGTATCGGATGACGGTGGTGTAGTCCCTGCCCCGCTGCTGAAGGGCCTGGTCGATCTCCCGTTTGAACTGCTGGCGGCGTCCCATCAGCTCATAGGGCACCTCCAGGTCAAAGACCAGCTTGGTCTGCTTCGCCCCCCGGACCAGCCGGAAGTCGTGCATGGCCAGCCGGGGCTCCACCTGACGGAGGATGTCCTGAAGCTCCCCCTCCATCTCATTGCGCTCCGCGTCGTCCTGGACCACCGGGTCGTAGTGGATGACCAGGTGGACGTTGAGCTGTTCCAGGGCGTCCTCCTCGATGTCGTCAATGATATCGTGGCAGACCAGGGGGTCCTCCTGGGCGCTGAGCTCCACATGGACCGAGGCGTAGCACTGGCCCGGCCCGTAGTCGTGGACCAGCAGGTCGTGGATGCCCAGCACCTTGTCGTGGGAGAGCACCAGCCGGCTGATGCGCTCCACCAGCGCCCCATCCGCCCGTTTCCCCAGCAGCGGAGAGATGGTCTCCCGGGCGATGCCGATCCCGGACCAGAGGATAAACAGGGCCACGGCCAGCCCCATAAAGCCATCCACGTCGACGTGAGCCAAATACTCCACCGCACAGCCCGCCAGCACTGCGGAGGAGGCGATCACATCGTTGCGGCTGTCCACCGAGGTGGCCTTGAGGGTGGTGGAGCCGATCCGCCTGCCCAGCGCTCCGAAAAAGGCGGACATCCACACCTTGACGGCGATGGCCGCCGCCAGCACCCCGAACAGGGCGGCGGAAAACTCCACCGGGCTGGGGTGGAGGATTTTCTCCACCGAGGACCTGGCCAGCTCCGCCCCCACCAGCAGGATCAGGGCGGCCACCACCAGCCCGGAGAGGTACTCATAGCGGGCATGGCCGTAGGGGTGGTCCCGGTCGGCGGGCTGCTGGGCCATCCGGAACCCCAGCAGGGTCACCACCGAGGAGGAGGCGTCGGACAGGTTGTTCACCGCGTCAGCCAGAATCGAGAGCGATCCGGCCAGCAGCCCCACCACCAGCTTGCCCACAAACAGCAGCAGGTTGCACACGATGCCCGTCACACCGGCCAGCTTGCCGATGGCGGAGTGAACCCGGGGAGACTCCGCATCCCGGTAATCCCGGACAAACATCCGCAAAAGAAATTCCGTCATAACAACAGTTACCCCCAAAAGGCTGCTCTGAATTACTCTATGGTGCCCCCACAGCGCCGGTGCATAACAAAGGCCCACGTTCCAGTAATGTCACTTACTGTCCCGTGGGCAATATCTCTTCCACTGTTACTGGCGTAACCCGGCTCCGAGCGGCGGCGCTCCGGCCTGATCAGTCTGTGCTGTATCCATTCTATGCAGCGCAAAGATTTTTTGCATTATAGCAAGCGCCCTTCTGTTTGTCAAGCCATGCCGCGCTCCCGCCCGATGGCACAGCCGCCCAGTCCGGGGGGATAAAACTATCTCGCTCGGCCGCCCCATCCTCCCGGCCCTCAGCCAGGCGGCGCGGAAAACCGCAATGCTAC
>CAUGSS010000067.1 GCA_959602365.1 uncultured Eubacteriales bacterium | reverse complement strand
TGTCATCCTGAGCGGAGCGAAGGATCTTCTTCCGCCGCCCGGCAGCTGCGGGAGAAAAGATCCTTCGTCGGCTCCGCCTCCTCAGGATGACAGAGAACTGCATACCCTTTTAGGACAGCGGAAAACACACCTTTTCTGGAGGACAGGGAAACTCAAGCGTTTTCCTGTCCTGTCATCCCGAGCATTTCCCCTTCCTGCCATCCTGAGTGCTTTCCCCCCTGTCATCCTGAGCGGAGCGAAGGATCTTCTTCCGCCGCCCGGCAGCTGCGGGAGAGATGATCCTTCGTCGGCTTTGCCTCCTCAGGATGACAGGACAAAAAGGATGACAGGTCAGAAAATCACTGCTCAGGACGGCGGAAATGGGAAATCAGTTGGGAAAACAGGGCGCCGTCAGGCGCGCTTGAGCGGAGGCTTTATCGGTTTGCGCCCCGGGCGCTTTTGCAACAGAGAGAAAGAAACAGAGAAAGGATGATTGGATTGGCACGAACGCCCGTTGTCCAGATGAAGGGCATCACCAAGACTTTCGGCCATGTGGTGGCCAACCACAAGGTGGATCTGGACGTCTATTCCGGGGAGATTTTGTCCCTGCTGGGGGAGAACGGCAGCGGCAAAACCACTCTGATGAACATGCTCTCCGGCATCTATTTCCCCGATGAGGGACAGATCTTTGTCAACGGGAAGGCCGTCACCATCGCCTCCCCCAAGGACGCCTTTGACCTGCACATCGGCATGATCCATCAGCACTTCAAGCTGGTGGACGTGTTCTCCGCCGCGGAGAACATCGCCCTGGGCCTGTCGGAGGGCGGCATGGTGCTGGACCGGAAGGCCCTGGCGGCGAAAATCCGGGAGATCTGCGACAAGTACGGCTTTGAGGTGGACCCGGATCAGAAGGTGTACCAGATGTCCGTCTCCCAGAAGCAGACCCTGGAGATCGTCAAGGTGCTCTACCGGGGGACCGACATCCTGATTCTGGACGAGCCCACCGCGGTGCTCACCCCCCAGGAGACCGAAAAACTCTTCGCCGTGCTGCGCAACATGAAGGCCGACGGCAAGAGCGTCATCATCATCACCCACAAGCTCCATGAGGTCATGGCGGTCAGCGACCGGGTGGCGGTGCTGCGGAAAGGGGAGTTCATCGGGGACGTCCCCACCGCCGAGACCAACCCCCAGGAGCTGACCAATATGATGGTGGGCCACCAGGTGAGCCTGAACATCGACCGGCCCGCCCCGGAGAACGTCCGGCCCAGGCTGGAGGTCAGCCACCTGTCGGTGAAGGACTCCGCCGGGGTGCAGGTGCTCCGGGATGTGAGCTTCACCGCCAACGCCGGGGAGATTTTGGGCATCGCCGGCATCTCCGGCTGCGGCCAGAAGGAGCTGCTGGAGGCCATCGCCGGGCTCCAGAGCGTGGAGCCGGGCAGCTCCATCTCCTATCTGGAGGACGACGGCAGCCGGGACGAGCTGGTGGGCATGAACCCCCGGAAGATCCGGGAGCGGGGGGTGGCGCTGTCCTTCGTCCCCGAGGACCGGCTGGGCATGGGCCTGGTGGGAGACATGAACCTGCCCGCCAACATGATGCTGCGCAGCTACACCGAGGGCCATGTGTTCACCAACCGCAAAAAGCCCAGAGAGCTGGCGGAAGAGGTGGTCAAGCAGCTGGACGTGGTCACCCCGGACGTGTTCACCCCGGTGCGCAAGCTCTCCGGCGGCAATGTGCAGAAGATTTTGGTGGGCCGGGAGATCGCCGCCGCCCCCAACGTGCTGATGACCGCCTACGCGGTCCGGGGGCTGGACATCAACACCAGCTATGCCATCTATGACCTGATCAACCAGCAGAAGAAGCGGGGCTGCGCCGTGATTTTCGTGGGCGAGGACCTGGACGTGCTGCTGGAGCTGTGCGATAAAATCCTGGTGCTGTGTTCCGGCCGGGTCAACGGCATCCTGGACGGCGGGAGCGCCACCAAAGAGGAAGTGGGACTGCGCATGACCAATCTGCAGACAGAGGAAGGAGGGGCGCACAATGGCTAAGACCAACCCGGGCGGCAGCGGCAAGAGCCCGCTGCTCCGCATCGCCAAGCGGGAGGACATCCCCCGCTGGAAGGCCTGGCTCATCCGGCTCATCGCCGTGGTGCTGGCCCTGGCGGTGGACGGACTCATCATCTTCGCCATCGTCAAGCTCAACCCGGTGGAGGTGTACCAGGCCATGTTCTCCGGCGCCTTCGGCACCGCCCGGCGCTCCTGGGTGTCCATCCGGGACATCACCATCCTGCTGAGCATCGGCATCGGCCTGGCCCCCGCCTTCAAGATGAAATTCTGGAACCTGGGGGCCGAGGGCCAGATCCTGGTGGGGGGCGTGGCCACCGCCGGGTGCATGATCTACTTCGGAGGCCACATCCCCAACTGGCTGCTGCTCATCGTCATGGCCCTGGCCAGCATCATCGCCGGCGGCATCTGGGGCCTGATCCCGGCGGCGGCCAAGGCCCGCTGGGACACCAACGAGAGCCTGTTCACCCTGATGCTCAACTATGTGGCCATCCAGCTGACCAGCTACGCGGTGGCCCGGTGGGAGAACCCGGTGGGCTCCAACACCGTGGGCATCATCAACCAGAACACCCGGGCCGGCTGGTTTCCCGAGCTGTTCGGCCAGGCCTACGGCCTGAACGTGCTGCTGGCCATCATCCTGATGGTGGGCATGTACGCCTACCTCCAGTACACCAAGCAGGGCTATGAGATCGCCGTGGCCGGGGAGAGCTACAACACCGCCCGCTATGCCGGCATCAACATGACCAAGGTCTACCTGCGCACCATGCTGATCTCCGGCGCCATCTGCGGCTTCAGCGGCTTCATCGCCGTCTCCGGCGCCAGCCACACCATCTCCACCGACACCGCCGGCGGCCGGGGCTTCACCGCCATCATCGTGGCCTGGCTGGCCAAGTTCAACCCCTTTGTCATGGTGCTGATCTCCGCCCTGCTGGTCTTCCTGGGCAACGGCGCCACGGAGATCGCCTCCCGCTACAACCTGAACGACTACGCCAGCCAGATGATCGAGGGCATCATCCTCTTCTTCATTCTGGGCAGCGAGTTCTTTATCAACTATCGGATCATCCCCCGTGGGAAGGAGGTGCGCCAGGCATGAACAATGTGATCGCCCTATGGCAGTCCGCCGTCACCTTCGGCACCGTCATTCTGTTCGGCGCCCTGGGCGAACTGATTACGGAAAAATCCGGCAACCTGAACCTGGGCACCCCGGGCGTCATGTACCTGGGGGGCATTGCCAGTCTGGTGGGGGCCTTCTTCTATGAGTCCTCCGCCGCCAACCCCAACCCGGTGGTGGGCGTGCTGGTGGCCCTGCTCTGCGCCCTGATTGCCAGCGCGCTGGCCGGAGTGCTGTTCTGCTTTTTGACCACCACCCTGCGGGCAAACCAGAATGTCACCGGCCTGACCCTGACCATCCTGGGCAGCGGCATCGCCAACTTCTTCGGCGGCAGCCTGAACAAGCTGGCCGGCGGCGTGGGCCAGATCAGCGTGGCCGTCACCTCCTCCGGCTTCCAGGCGGTGACCCCCCTCTCTGGCCTGGGGGTGCCCGGCCGGATGCTGTTCAGCTACGGCTTTCTGACCTATGTGGCCATTGTGCTGGCCATTCTGGTCTCCCTGTTCCTGAACCGGACCCGGAAGGGCCTGAACCTCCGGGCGGTGGGCGAGTCCCCGGCCACCGCCGACGCCACCGGCATCAACGTCACCCGCTATAAATACCTGGCCACCATCGTGGGCAGCGCGGTCACCGGCCTGGGCGGCGTGTTCTACACCATGAACTATATCCGGGGCACCTGGGCCAACGACGGCACCATCGAGGGACTGGGCTGGCTGGCCCTGGCCCTGGTCATCTTCGCCAGCTGGAAGAGCCTGAACCTGATCTGGGGCAGCTACCTGTTCGGCATCCTCTACTGGCTGTACCTGTATATCGGCGGCCTGACCCGTTCCAGCCAGGAGCTGTTCAAGATGCTGCCCTATGTGGCCACCATCGTGGTGCTGATTATCACCAGCGTGCGCAGCAAGAAGGAGAACAAGGGCCCGGCGGCCCTGGGCCTGAGCTACTTCCGGGAGGAGCGGTAAGGGGGGTCCGCCCCGCCGCCCCGCCCCTTCCGGGCGGCGCGGCCACAGCGCCGCCTGATGGGCCTGATGCAGGATAAAGTAGGGTTATCCCCTCTCTGTCATCCTGAGGAGCGTCAGCGACGAAGGATCTTCTCCCGTGGCCCCGGAGCGGGCAGGAAGAAGATCCTTCGCTTGCGCTCAGGATGACATTTTCCCACCCCCCTGTCATCCTGAGGAGCGTCAGCGACGAAGGATCTTTTCCTGTGAATCCGGCGCGGGTTGGAAGAAGATCCTTCGCATACGCTCAGGATGACATTTTCCCACTCCCCCTGTCATCCTGAGGAGCGTTAGCGACG
>CAUGSS010000066.1 GCA_959602365.1 uncultured Eubacteriales bacterium | reverse complement strand
CACCAAGATCGACATCACCTTCCCCGCCGACCTGGTCCACCTCTTCGACCCCGAGTCCGAGGAGAACCTGCTGTAATTCTGCGCCGGCAGGGACAACGGAATAGAACCCCCGGCCCAGGTCTGCGCCGGGCGGGGGATTCGGTCTTAACGAGAGCGACGGCACGGGGGTGCGGCGCAGCGCCGCACCCCCGTGAACTGTGGAGCGCCCGGCGGGGCGCAGCGCCGGCCCAGACAGACCCGTCCTGCGGCGCCGGCCCCGGACGGTGAGGCCGCCGGCCTGCGCCGGACAACCTGCAGCGTTCGGCACACAATAGGGCCGATATGACAGGAAAAGGAGAAACAAACGTATGAAAGACATTTCCAAATATCAGGGCGTCATTCCCGCCTTTTACGCCTGCTACGACGCCGCCGGAGAGATCTCTCCCGAGGCGGTCCGGGCGCTGACCCGGCATCTGGTGGATAAGGGCGTCAAGGGCGTCTATGTGGGCGGCTCCTCCGGCGAGTGCATCTACCAGTCCGTCGCCGAGCGCAAGCTGGTACTGGAGAATGTGGTGGAGGCCGCCCAGGGCAAGCTGACCATCATTGCCCATGTGGCCTGCAACAATACCCGGGACTCGGTAGAGCTGGCCCGCCACGCCGAACAGCTGGGTGTGGACGCCATTGCCTCGATCCCGCCCATCTACTTCCATCTGCCCGACTATGCCATCGCCAAGTATTGGAACGACATGAGCGCCGCGGCCCCCAACACCGACTTTGTCATCTACAACATTCCCCAGCTGGCCGGCGTGGCCCTGACCATGCCCCTGTTCAGGGAGATGCTGAAGAATCCCAATGTGGTGGCCGTCAAGAACTCCTCCATGCCGGTTCAGGACATCGAGATGTTCAAGGATGAGGGCACCCGGGGCGGCCGGCCCTTCGTGGTCTTCAACGGCCCCGATGAGCAGCTGATCTCCGGCCTGGTCATGGGCGCGGACGGCGGCATCGGCGGCACCTACGGCGTCATGCCCGAGCTGATTCTGAAGATCTATGAGCTGGTGAAAGCCGGCGACCTGGCCACGGCCAAACAGGTGCAGTACGATGTGGACAACATCATCTATGCGCTCTGTGCGACCCGGGGCAACATGTATGCCTCCATCAAGGAGGTGCTCCGCCGCCGGGAAAATCTGGACCTGGGCGGCGTCCGGGAGCCTCTGTACAACCTGGTGGAAGAGGACATGCCCCAGATCGACAAGTGTGTCGCCATGATCGACGAGGCCATGGCCAAGTGGATTGGCTGAGGCCCCTCTGGGCAACAAGAAAAAAGGGTGTGCCGCAGCTGCGGCACACCCTTTCTTTTGTGCTGTCTCAATCGGGGCCGGCCGGAGCAGGCCTGGGGGGCGGAAAACCGGCCGGTCGGGGGGCACCTCAGGAAACCTGGGTGACGGCGCCGTCGTCGGCGATGGCGACCCCCTCGGAGATGGAGTGCATGTAGTCGAAGAACTCCCGGCGCTCCTCCGGGTCGGTGATGGCGGTCACCCGGCCGCCCTCTGTCCAGGCGGGGACGAGGCGGAAGACGGTGGAAGTTTCCCCGGCATGGTTCTTTGCCAGCTCCGCCTGGAGCAGCATGGTGTAGCGGGGGGAGGAGGAGAACCAGTAGTTGCCCATGGAGTAGAAGATGGGCTTGCCGTTATACCACTCGATCCCCTGGAGCACATGGGGATGGTCTCCCACAACCAGGTCAGCCCCGGCGTCGATGAAGGCCCGGCCGGAGGTGGTCTGGTACTCCTCCAGGGCGACCGTCCCCTCCATGCCCCAGTGCTCGTAGACCACCACGAAGTCGGCGTTCTGCCGGGCCTCGGCGATGCGCTGACAGATCAGTTCATTGCTCTCGGCGGTGCGGAACACCCCGGAGCGCTCCTCGGTAGCCCCTCGGGTCTGGGCGGCCCACTCCACCCGGCTGCCCGCCACATAGGCCACGGTGCAGCCCTCCAGCTCGGCATACCAGACGGCAGAGGCCTCGGCAAGATTCTCCCCCGCCCCCACATAGGGCAGGCCGGCGGCGCGGAAGGTGTCCAGGGTGTCCTGAAGTCCCGCCTCGCCGAAGTCAAAGACATGGTTGTTGGCCAGTACCGCCAGGTCCACCCCCATCTCCTGATAGGTGGACACCAGCGCCGGGGCGGCCCGGAAGGTGTAGGTCTTGCCCGCCAGGGGCTCGCCCCGGTCGGTGAAGGCAAATTCGCTGTTCAGGCACATCACATCGGCCCCGGCCATTGCCTCCAGCAGTTCCGGGCTGAAGCAGCCCTCCAGCCCTCTGGCGGCCAGAGCGGAGGCGGGGGCGCTGCCCCCGGCCAGGCTCACATCTCCGGCGAAGCAGAGGGTGTAGTCGTAGGGCACGATGGGTTCAGGGGGAGGCCAGCTGGGCTTTGTGCCGGGGGCGAGCGGCGCGGCCGCCTGCCGCTGGCCGGGCAGGGTGATCCGGGCCGGGGAACCGGCGGCATCTCCGGCGGCACAGCCTGAGAGCAGCAGGAGCAGGGAGAGCAGCAGGCAGGTCAGTTTTGGGCGGGATCTCATAGGGTTGCCTCCTCGTAGGTGGGGGGTGTGCCAGGGGGTAGGGGCGCTTGTGCGCCTCTATTTTACTGCCCTGGGGGCCGGTATGCAAGGGCGGCGTTGACGGCCCGGGGCGGAGCTGATAAGATGAAAGGGACAAGAATCCGGGGCGAAAGAAGAAAAAGTGCGGAGAGAGGAGCGGAGGCATATGAAGAGCGTCCAGACCTTGCCGGAGGGCAGCAGACTGGTGCTGCAGCTGGATTTGCAGAAGGACAAAAAGACTGCCCTGAAGGTCAACCTGCTGGCGGTGGTTATCCTGGCGGCAGTGGTGGCCCTGGGAGTGGGGCTGGAACCCCTGGGGAGCGTATTCCGGGCGGACAGCCCCGCCCTCTACTGGGGGCGGCTGGCCGTGCTGCTGGGCGGCTTTGCGGCCTATATGATCCTCCATGAACTGGTCCACGGGGTGTTTATGTACGCCCTCAGCGGCGGCGTGAAGCCCCGCTACGGTTTCACCGTCATGTACGCCTATGCCGCCAGCGACGCCTGCTTCTGCCGCCGGGACTATATCCTCATCGCCCTGGCTCCGGTGGTGGTGTGGGGGTTGGTGCTGGGGGTGCTGGCCGCGCTGGCCGACGGAGGCTGGTTCTGGGTGGTCTGGATGATCCAGGCGATCAACCTGTCCGGAGCGGCGGGGGATCTGTATGTCACCGCCAGGCTGGCCCGGATGCCGCCCAATCTGCTGGTGCGGGACGCGGGGGTGTCCATGGAGGTGTTCGTCCCCGGCGGGGCGCAGCGCTGACCCGGCGGGCTGCGCCGGAGAGGAGCGAAAGAAGGGGACGGCCGCAAGACAGAGCGCGGGAGCGCCCGGGGTGACGGAGACAGGAGTGCACAGGCTGACGTTTTTCCACCCCTGTCATCCTGAGGAGCGGCAGCGACGAAGGATCTTTCCGCCGAGGGCTGTTTTGGCGGGGGAAGAAGATCCTTCGCTGCGCTCAGGATGACAATGGGGAGGGCGCTCAGGATGACGGGGGCGGGTGCTCAGGATGACAATGGGGAAGGCGCTCAGGATGACAGAGGGTGGTGCTCAGGGGAACAAAGAGCGATGCTCGGGGTGACAGAGCGCGGACGCACAGGATGACAAAAAGCGGGGCTGCTGCAAATGCTGCAACAGCCCCGTTTATGGGTTTAAATAGGGCGCGGGGCGTGGAGGACGCGAAACTCAGCAGAGCTTGGCTCCGGCGGGGATGGCGTCGTCCACCATGATCAGCTGGAGCTTCTCCTCCCCGTGCTCGGTGTGGACGGCGGAGAGCAGCATGCCGCAGCTCTCCCGGCCCATCATCTTCCGGGGGGGCAGATTGACGATGGCCACCAGGCTCTTGCCGATCAGCTCCTCGGGCTTGTAGTAGGCGGCGATGCCGGAGAGGATCTGCCGGTCCACCCCGGTGCCGTCGTCCAGGGTGAAGCAGAGCAGCTTGTTGCTCTTCTTGACCGGCTGGCAGTCCTTCACCTTGACCACCCGGAAGTCGCTCTTGCAGAAGGTGTCGAAGTCCACCGGCTCGGCCAGCTGGGGCTCCACCTCGACGGGGGGCAGGGCGGCCTTCTTGGCGGCCTCGGCGGCCGCCTCCAGCTCGGCGAGGGCCTTGTCCATGTCGATCCGGGGGAAGAGGTTTTCCCCCTTGGTGACCGTGGCGGCGGCGCTCAGGCTGCCCCACTGGGCGGCGCTGTCCCAGGTGCGGCAGCCCTCACAGGCGCCGATCTGGGCGAAGAGCTTGTCCATGCTCTCGGGCATGAAGGGGGTGAGCAGCACGCCGCAGATGCGGGTGGCCTCCAGCAGGTTGTACATGACGCTGGCCAGCCGGGGGCCGTTGGCCTCCATGTCCTTGGCCAGGGCCCAGGGGGCGGTCTCGTCGATATACTTGTTGGCCCGGGCGATGACCTTAAAGACCTCGGCCAGGGCGTCCTGGAAGGCGAAGCGCTCCATGCATGCCTCATAGCGGTCCCGCAGGCCGGAGGCCTGGGCGATCAGGTCCTCGTCCAGGGGGTCGGCCCGGCGGCCGGCGGGCAGGGTGCCGCCGAAGTACTTGCCCACCATGGCGGTGGTGCGGCTGACCAGGTTGCCCAGGTCGTTGGCCAGGTCCACGTTGATGGTGTTGATCAGGGCCTCGTTGGAGAAGTTGCCGTCGCTGCCGAAGGGGAAGGTGCGCAGCAGGAAGAAGCGCAGGGCGTCGGTGCCGAACTTCTCCGCCAGCAGATAGGGGTCCACCACATTGCCCTTGCTCTTGCTCATCTTGCCGCCGTCCAGCAGCAGCCAGCCGTGGCCGAAGACGTGCTTGGGCAGGGGCATACCCATGCTCATCAGCATGGCGGGCCAGATAATGGAGTGGAAGCGGACGATCTCCTTGCCCACGAAGTGGACGTCGGCGGGCCAGAACTTCTCAAAGTCGTGATAGGTGTCGTTCTCGAAGCCCAGGGCAGTGGTGTAGTTGAACAGGGCGTCCACCCACACATAGACCACATGGCCCGGGTCAAAGTCCACCGGGACGCCCCAGGTGAAGCTGGTGCGGGAGACGCACAGGTCCTCCAGGCCGGGCTTGATGAAGTTGTTCACCATCTCGT
>CAUGSS010000065.1 GCA_959602365.1 uncultured Eubacteriales bacterium | reverse complement strand
ATGGTGCGGTCGGGGTTGGTGATGGCCTGGCGCTTGGCCACCTGGCCCACCATGCGCTCGCCGTCTTTGGAGAAAGCCACCACAGAGGGGGTGGTGCGGTTACCTTCCGCGTTGGGGATGACAACGGCCTCGCCGCCCTCCATGACGGCGACGCAAGAGTTAGTCGTACCGAGATCGATACCGATGATTTTAGCCATAATACAAGTTCCTCCTAATATGATAAAGATAATGATTTACAGACGTTTCGGGCCAGGGGCTAGTTGGCCACCTTGACCATGGCGAAGCGGATGACCTTATCGCCCATTTTGAAGCCGGACTGGAACACCTCCACCACGGTGGATTCGCCCACAGAGTCGTCCTCCACATGCATCACCGCGTTATGGAGATTGGGGTCAAAGGGCTGGCCCAGGGCCTCGATTTCCGTGATGCCCAGTTTTTCCAGCACCTGCTTGAGCTGGGTCATGGTCATCTCCACGCCCTTGGCGTAAGCCTCGTCGCTGCAGGGAGCGGCCAGCGCCCGCTGCAGGTTGTCATAGACCGGCAGGAAGGCCAGGGCGGCGTCTGCCTTGGCGTTGGAGTAGGCTTCACTCTTCTCCTTGGCGCTGCGGCGCCGGAAGTTATCGTATTCCGCGGCCAGGTACTGATACTGCTTCTCTTTTTCCGCCAGGGCCTTCTCGCTCTCGGCCAGCTTGGCAGTCAATTCCGCGGCGCTGTCGCTGACCTCTTCAGTGGAAACGGCTTCCGGAGTTTCTGCTTCCGGAGCGGATGTGTCGGCTGCATTCGGGGCGGTGTCCTGCTGAGGGACGGTCTCCTCCACGGGAGTGTCGGAATTCTTTTTGCTCATTGGTTGGCCTCCTTATTTCTTGGAGTCGTCGTCGGTTTCCGGCTTTGGGGCCTGAAGCGCCGGGGTGGGGGGGTGAGGAGCGGGCAGCTCCGTCTCTCCCTTGCCAAACATTTTGCTCAGGCTCTCGGCGAAGTAGCTCAGCCGGGCGGTGACCTTGGCGTAGTCCATCCGGGTGGGACCCACCACGCCGATGACCCCCCGCATGCCGTCGCCGATGTCATAGCTGGCCATGACGACGCTGGTGTCTTTCAGTGCGTCGGACACGTTTTCCGGTCCGATCAGGATCTTGGTATCGCTGTCACCCATGGCGCCGGAGAGCTGTGCCAGCTCCGCGTCATGGTCCAGATAGCTCAAAAGTTCATGGGCCTTATCCACGTCCTGGTATTCTGTGTGTTCCAGAATGCGGTTTGCCCCGGCGGTGTGGACGCTGGAGCGGCCTGCGTCTTCCAGCACCTCCATGGCGAAGGACACCACCAGGGAGATCAGGCCATAGGCGCTGCCCGCCGCCCGCTGGGCCACCCGCATCAGCTCCGGGTTCAGCTCCTCGGCGGTCTTGCCCACAAAGGAGGTGTTGAGCAGGGTGTTGAGCAGCTGCAGCTGGGGTTCGTTCACGTCCACCGGCAGCTTCACCAGCTTGTTCTTGACCACATTCAGGTCCGTCATGACCACGATGATGAAGGAGTTTTTGTCCACCATCAGCAGGTCAAAGCGGGTGATGGTCACCTTTTGCCGCCGGTCGGCCAGGGCAAAGGCCGGGTAGCTGGTGAGTTGGCTTACCATCCGCCCCGCCTGGTCAATGACCCGGTCCAGCTCCTGCATTTTCAGGTGGAGCTGATCGTTGATGGTCTGAGTCTCCTGGAGGGTGAGCTTGTGCTGCTCCATCAGCTCGTTGACATAGAAGCGGTAGCCCGCCGGGGTGGGGATCCGGCCGGAGGAGGTGTGGGGCTGCTCCAGCAGGCCCATCTTTTCCAGCTCGACCATCTCATTGCGGATGGTGGCGGAGGAGCAGCTGAGGCCGGCCTTCTCGGCGATGGCCTTGGAGCCAATGGGCTCGGCAGTGGCAATATAGCTTTCCACAATGGTGCGCAAAATACGCTTTTTCCGGTCCGAGAGCTCCACGGTTCTGCACCTCCCCTTGTACTCGCCTTAGGTTTAGCACTCCTTTTCCTTGAGTGCTAACGTAACTATAGCACCAGCCCCCAAAGATGTCAATAGACGGAAATGTAAATTGTTTGTGAAGATGCAGAGCGCCAAAAAGCGGCGGCCTGTTTTCAGACCGCCGCTTGGAATGCCAGCTGAAAGGTTATCATTCAGAGGGAGCGGAAAAAGGCCCGGCGCACGTCTCCGGAGAAATAGAGCGTGCCAAGGGCGCAGACCCGCCCGTCATAGCCCGCCGCCCCCTGGGCTGCGGCCACCGCCTCCGGAATGGAGGCGCAGCTCTCCGCCTGGCAGCCCAGTTCCTGCAGTTTCTCCGCCAGAACCGCCGGCGGGGTGGCGCGGGGATTGTCGGCGGCCACGGTAAAGCACTGCTGTGCCAGGGGGGCCAGGGTGGACAGCATGGTGTCCACATCCTTGTCCGCCATAATGGAGAGCAAAAAGACAAATTTCTGTTCCGGGAAGAGCTCCCGGAGGCTGTCCGCTGTGGCGGCGATGCCCTGGGGGTTGTGGCTGCCGTCCAGCAGAAAGACCGGATGATTGCCCAGCACCTCAAAGCGGCCGGGCCACTGGACGGCGGCAAAGCCCGCCCGGATATGCTGTTCGGTGATATGCCAGCCTTTGTGGGCCAATACGCTGAGGGCAGTGACGGCCACCGCCGCGTTTTTGGGCTGGTAGTTGGCCAGCAGAGGGATTTTCAGCTCTTTCAAAGGGCCGTAGTCAAAGGTGCGGCCCTCCAGGGTTACCGCTCTGGATGTCAGCAGGTCAAAATCCACCGGCCAGAGTCTGGCGTGACTGCGCCGGCAGGCGGCCTCGATCTCGGCGTCCGCCTCGGGCAGATGGCCGTAGCTGACCACGTCGCCCCCCTCCTTGATGATGCCGGATTTGGTGCGGGCGATGTCGGCCACCGTGGGGCCCAGCACCGCGGTGTGGTCCAGTCCGATGGAGGTCAGTACCGCCACTTCGGGGCAGGGGATGACGTTGGTGGCGTCGAACTCGCCTCCCATACCCACCTCCAGCACCACGATGTCGCAGCCCTGGCGCTGGAAGTAGACCATGGCCACAGCGGTGACCAGCTCAAATTCCGAGGGCAGATCCTCCATGGCGTCGGCAAAGGGCCGCAACTCGTCTACGATCTCCTCCAGGGCCTCGTCGGAAATCTCCCGGCCGTCCACCCGGATGCGTTCATTGAACCGGTTCAGAAAGGGGGAGGTATACAGCCCGGTGCGGTAGCCCGCCGCCCGGAGCACGCTGTCCATCAGGGCGGCGGTGCTGCCCTTGCCGTTGGTGCCCCCGATATGGACAAACTTCAGCCCTTCCTCCGGGTGGCCCAGGTGGGCCAGGAGGGTCCGGATGCGCTCCAGCCCCGGCTTCTGTCCCCGCCACTGGACGGAATGTATGTAATCTAAGGTGGATTCGTAACTCATGACAAAGAAAGTCCTTCCCAGCAATTTAACCAAATAATTATACTACATATTGTCATCTAATACAAGACAACCGGCGGAGAGGCGCTGCAAAATCCGCCTCTCCGCCTGCGCCGTCCGCGAACGGCTTTATTCCACAGCGGCATCTGTCGCTGTACGGAGCTAGTATGGCCTGTGCTGCAAAAAAGATGCGGCCCGGCACGTTTGTTTTCCGGTATATTTGTCCAGACTTTCCAATAGAATCCAATGGAGAGGAGGTCGCAGCAGTGGCAGAGAAACGGGAACGTATCCGCCGCCGCTCCGGCGGGCAGGAGCCGGGCGAGGTATGGCTGCTGGAGCGGGAGCTCTGTGAGACCAGCCGGCGGATCAAACAGGCCTATGACGCCTTTAACCTGGTCAGCGATCCGGATCTGATCGAGGCCTGGGTCTATGAGATCAACGCCCAGCAGGCGCACTACGCCTATCTGCTCAAGCGCCGCAAGGCGCTGGGGGCGCCGGAGCCGGAGAAGGATGAGGTGAGGACATGACGGGAGGGGTGGACGTCCAGGTCCTGGTCAGCGTGCTCTCCGCCGCCGCGCTGGCGGTCATCCTGTTCCGGAAATGGCTCTGGGGGGCGCTGCGGCTGGCCGGACGGACCGCCCTGGGAGGCGGCGTGCTGGCAGTGCTCTCCCTCTGTTCCGGTTTTACCGGGCTCCATCTGGGGGTCAATCTGGTCAATGCCCTGGTGCTGGGGGTGCTGGGGCTGCCCGGACTGGGGCTGCTCTGGGCGCTGAGTCTGGTGACGGGCTGAGGCCGGTTTTCGGACAGGCCGCATTGCTTTTCCCCGGGGGAATGATTATAATAAGGTGAAATCATTCCGGGAAGAGGTGGGCGCATGATACAGCTCTATTACGGCCCTGGCAAGGGCAAGACCACCGCCGCCTTTGGCCAGGCCCTCCGGGCCGCAGGGCGGGGACGCCGGGTGGTGATCGCCCAGTTTTTGAAAACAGAGGACTCCGGTGAGCGCAGAAGTATGGAATATGTGCCCCATGTGCTGCTGCTGCCGCTGCCGGAACGGCTGTCCTTTGTCCCGCAGATGGACGTGGTGGAGCGCGCCGAGTGTGAGGAGGCCTCCGCCCGGCTGCTCCGGGACGCGGCCACCCTGGCGGAGCAGGAGGGAGTGGTCATCCTGGACGAAGTGCTGGGGGCCGTTGAGACGGATATCCTGTCCCTGGAGGCGGTGCTGGAATGGCTGGACGGGCTGCCCGAGGGATGTGAGGCGGTGCTGACCGGCCGGCAGGCCCCGCCGGAGCTGTTGGAACGGGCGGACTACATCACCTGCTTTCAGTCGGAACGCCATCCCTACGACCGGGGCATCCTGGCCCGGGAGGGCATAGAGTACTAAAAGCGGGGCTGCTGCAGTGTTTGCAGCAGCCCCGCCTTTTGTCATCCCGGGCGCCGGCGAAGGACCTTTTCCTGTATTTGTTCCTGTGAACAGATTCTTCGCCCCTGGGGGCTCAGAATGACAGAAATACTTTTTGCAACCGTCCCATTTGGGGCGCTGCCGGTGTCAGCCCGCCGGTTTGGCGGCTTTTTTGCCGCTGACCATGGTCAGGCAGATCACCAGGGCCACGGCGTAGAGAACCAATGTGGCGATCAGCACATAGTCGTAGGTGCGCCCGGAGAGGGAGAGGATCAGCTCGGACATGTTGTTGCCGGTCAGCCCGGCGAAGGCCCAAGCGGACAGGGCCAGGCCGTGGATTTTGCTGATGCGCTCCATGCCGAACCGGGAGGAGAGCAGGGCGGGCAGGGTGGAAAAGCCGCCGCCGTAGCCCGCGTTGACGACGATGAGCAGGGCCACCACAATCACCCCGAAGAGGGCGGAGGTGGGACCTCTGGAGATGGCGAAGGTGGCCGAGCCCAGGGCGGTGACGGCGATGCAGGAGATGAAGATGATCTTGTAGACCGTGTTCCGGTCCCGCATCCGGTCGGACAGGGTGGAGAAGCCGATGCGGCCCAGGGCGTTGAAGGCGGCGGTCACCGAGGGCACGACGCTGATGACGGCGGCCAGGGCGGCGCCTCCGGCGAAGGCGGTGGACAGGATCTGCTTTTCATAGGTAATCAGGGCCAGCCCGCAGTGGATATTCAGGAAGAACATCAGCCAGATGCCCAGGAAGGTCTTGTCCCGGAACATCTCCAGGGGCCGGAAGCTGTCCCGGCTGTCCTGGGGCTCCACCCAGCCCTCGGGCTTTTTCAGCAGGAAGTGGCCCAGCATCATCATCACGAAGTACACCCCGCCCAGGATGTAGAACATCTGGGCGATGCCCAGCCGGGACTGGATCAGCTCCATGATGGGGGTGGCGATGGCCTTGGCCAGGCCGAAGCCCATGATGGAGATGCCGGTGGCCAGCCCCTTCTGCCCCTCAAACCACAGCATCAGGGTTTTCACCGGGGTCAGGTAGCCGATGCCCAGCCCGATGCCCATGATGCAGCCGTAGCAGATGAAAATGCCCACCAGGGCGGCCACGCCGCTGGCGAACTGGATGCACACTCCGGTGCCGATCATGCCGGCGGTGAAGCAGATACAGGAGAGCAGGGAGGAGCGGTGGATGTCCCGCTCCACCATGCGCCCGGCAAAGGCGGCGGACATGCCCAGGAAAAAGATGGCCAGGGAAAAGGCCCAGCCAACGCTGAAGGTGCTCATGCCGATGTGCTGGGCAATGGCCTCCTTAAAGGTGGACCAGCAGTAAACGGTTCCGATGGAGCAGTGAATCAGCAGGGCGGGCACGGCGGCGCGCATCCATTTGTTTTCCATCCAGTTCATCTCTCTTGTCTCCTCTCCCAAAAATAAAAGGGCAATGTCGCAAGAAAAACGACATTGCCCAGACGGTCGGCTCTGCTGCGGAAGCTGCCGCAGATCTTCTCCACACTGTGGTTCACCACATCATCCGTCAGCGGAGAAGATGATAGTACTCTACCATAAATCCAAGGGTCTGTCAACATGTGGTGCATAAAAAAGATGCGGC
>CAUGSS010000064.1 GCA_959602365.1 uncultured Eubacteriales bacterium | reverse complement strand
ATTGTAATAGGAGGGATCTGGAGTCGCTCCCCTCACGGGGAGCGTGGATTGAAATTCGCTGTTCGGATGTATGTCCGTACCATGGCGCGAGTCGCTCCCCTCCCGGGGAGCGTGGATTGAAATGGTCGCCTGGCTCCACGCCATGGAGATGGCCAGGGTCGCTCCCCTCCCGGGGAGCGTGGATTGAAATGAGCGCGTCATCCATGGTAACCACCCGCACCTTCTGTCGCTCCCCTCCCGGGGAGCGTGGATTGAAATGACGGACAATCCAGTGACCTGGGCGAGCGCATTGGTCGCTCCCCTCCCGGGGAGCGTGGATTGAAATTGGAGACTGGAAATGTTAGTCAGGCGAGAGCGGCGGCGTCGCTCCCCTCCCGGGGAGCGTGGATTGAAATTCAACGACAGCATCTGCCCCGAGGGAAGCAACCTCGTCGCTCCCCTCCCGGGGAGCGTGGATTGAAATAACTGTCCGCGGTATCACGTCCATTGAGCGAAACGTCGCTCCCCTCCCGGGGAGCGTGGATTGAAATGCCAGACAGAATTCCCCGTTGTTGATCGTATGATTGTCGCTCCCCTCCCGGGGAGCGTGGATTGAAATCGCATCCAGCCGGTTTGCGTGACCGTCAAACCATCTGTCGCTCCCCTCCCGGGGAGCGTGGATTGAAATCTTGGCATGGTGTCCGGTATGGGGAAGAAGTCCGGGGTCGCTCCCCTCCCGGGGAGCGTGGATTGAAATCGCTGCCGATGGGGTGGCGATCCCGCAGGTGCAGGGTCGCTCCCCTCCCGGGGAGCGTGGATTGAAATGGCACCATGGGCGAGGATGCAAACCGGCAGTTTGGTCGCTCCCCTCCCGGGGAGCGTGGATTGAAATCCGAATGCTGTAACTGTAAACAATCCGCGCCCTGGTCGCTCCCCTCCCGGGGAGCGTGGATTGAAATCTCCTATGTTGCGGGGAGGGCCGAAGCCCTCCCCGTCGCTCCCCTCCCGGGGAGCGTGGATTGAAATACCGCTACCGGCGCTTTTGAGGTTTTGACCGACTCGTCGCTCCCCTCCCGGGGAGCGTGGATTGAAATGTCTAAACCAAATGTGTATTTTACATTAGCGATCAAGTCGCTCCCCTCCCGGGGAGCGTGGATTGAAATCGCTGCCAGCAAACTGGCCCACTACAGATTACAATGTCGCTCCCCTCACGGGGAGCGTGGATTGAAATCGGCACCTAATAGTTGCCAAATACCACAGCTTGCGTCGCTCCCCTCACGGGGAGCGTGGATTGAAATTTGTGGGGTCACGCTTGCTGGTCTTTGCGCCCCAGTCGCTCCCCTCACGGGGAGCGTGGATTGAAATTGAGGTGCGATCCGCTTCATCCTGAGCAACCGAAGTCGCTCCCCTCACGGGGAGCGTGGATTGAAATAGGCTCCGCCGGAGGGGTAGAGGGCACCGGCTCCGGTCGCTCCCCTCCCGGGGAGCGTGGATTGAAATTGATGTTGAAATCGGGGCGCCCGCCCTTATGGGGTCGCTCCCCTCCCGGGGAGCGTGGATTGAAATCACGTTCCCCTTGACCCCTGTCTTAGCGCCTCGTCGCGTCGCTCCCCTCCCGGGGAGCGTGGATTGAAATTCACCCGTCCACTGCTCCGACCCGTCAATCAGCGGTCGCTCCCCTCACGGGGAGCGTGGATTGAAATAGAACAACGCGATTACTGACGCCGGGCGAAACCTGCGTCGCTCCCCTCACGGGGAGCGTGGATTGAAATTTCGCCACAGCAGTCCGATAATAGGCGAACAGGGAGTCGCTCCCCTCACGGGGAGCGTGGATTGAAATATAGCTTTCGGGCCGCTCGTAGTTGTGCACCCAAGCGTCGCTCCCCTCACGGGGAGCGTGGATTGAAATGAGAAAGCACCTATACACTAGGAGTAACCGCCGACGTCGCTCCCCTCACGAGGAGCGTGGATTGAAATAGGTAGTGACGATCCCCCAGTAAGCACGCTATACGTCGCTCCCCTCACGGGGAGCGTGGATTGAAATAAACAGAGCTCCTGCAACGCCAGAGTGTTCCGCTCAAGTCGCTCCCCTCACGGGGAGCGTGGATTGAAATCTCCGGGTGACGGTCAGATTCCGGGGCATCACCGTCGCTCCCCTCACGGGGAGCGTGGATTGAAATTGCGGTGCCAAAGTGCTGGGGGTCACTGCCACCCGTCGCTCCCCTCACGGGGAGCGTGGATTGAAATAACCCCCTGGACGGCAATGGAGTGCGCAACGAAAGTCGCTCCCCTCACGGGGAGCGTGGATTGAAATCAGCTCTCAGATTTTTGTGAACTCACGAAATCGGTCGCTCCCCTCCCGGGGAGCGTGGGCGGCAACCGGCTGAATTAAATCATTCAACGGGCAACCGAGATTGTAAATGGGGTGCTGTCTGAGCAGGCCTCGACCCGGGAACAGTATAGAACACCATATTTACCCCGCTGAAACAGGAGTTTCAGATGGCCTACAGAACGGCAGCCAGCCTGGCCTGGCAGTTCGGCGCACAGTACGAGGCCGCGATCGCCGTCGGGACAGGGTACAACCAGGCTCAGGAAAGTAGGCCGCAGAAGAAAGGGAATTTCTGTGACCGACAACACGCACTTGACCTCCTCCATCTGTTTGCGGCATATAGGCGCGGAGCATACCGAGATGGTGCGTTTTGGCATCTGGCGGCTTCTACTGCATAGTAGATGCCGTCCATTTTTTACAAACCAAATGACAACCGCAGACGGGCTGTCCGCCATGGAACGCCTGGTAATACCTAGGGGTATGCGAATAGAATTCTCTTTATGGAAGCGGGTATAGCTGCGCGCCGCCGCTGTGCACATACCACGCCGGCGCCAGACGCTCCGCCGTCCGCCTTGGGGCAATTTGGACAGAATCACCGCCCCGCCAGGCCGTATCCCCGGCGCTTTTCCTCTTTTCCCCAACGCTGTGTTTATGCTATGCTAAGAGAAACCACCTTTGTATTTCTCGTATTTCTCCCTCTCGGGAAGGAGGCCGCCCCTTTGAAACGTCTTCTGGTCTATCTGACCCATTACAAAAAAGAGTGCGTCATCGCCCCGGCATTCAAAATGCTGGAGGCCCTCTTCGACCTGTTTGTCCCCCTGGTGATGGCCAACATCATCGACGTGGGCATCCCCGCCGGGGACACCGGTTATATCCTGCGCCGGGCCGCCCTGCTGGTCCTGCTGGGGCTGGTGGGCCTTGGCTGCAGCATCGTCGCCCAGTACTACGCCGCCCGGGCGGCGGTGGGCTTCAGCGCCGGGGTGCGCCGCGCCCTCTTTCAGCACATCCAGCGGCTGAGCGTCGCCCAGCTGGAACAGGAGGGGGCCGCCACCCTGATTACCCGGATGACCAGCGACGTCAACCAGACCCAGAACGGAGTCAACATGGTGCTGCGGCTCTTTCTGCGCTCCCCCTTCATCGTGCTGGGCAGCCTGGTGATGGCCTTCACCATTGACCTGCGGGCCGCCCTGATCTTTGCCGGGGCCATCCCGCTGCTCTTCCTCATCGTCTTTGGAGTCATGGCCCTCACCGTGCCGGGTTACCGCCGGGTTCAGGACAGGCTGGACGGCGTGATGCGCCTCACCCGGGAGAACCTGACCGGCGTGCGGGTGGTCCGGGCCTTCGGCCGGGAGGCCGACGAACAGCAGCGCTTCCAGACGGCCAACCGGGCCCTCAACGCCGCCCAGCAGCGGGTGGGCCGGATCTCCAGCCTGATGAACCCGCTGACCTATGTGGTGGTCAATCTGGCAGTGGTGGCCATCCTCTACTCCGGCGCCCTGTCCATCCAGATGGGCTCCCTCCAGCAGGGGGACGTGATCGCCCTGGTCAACTATATGAGCCAGGTGCTGGTGGAGCTGGTCAAGCTGGCCAACCTGGTGGTGCTGGTCACCCGGAGCCTGGCCTCCGCCTCCCGCATCGCCGCGGTGCTGGACATCACGCCCGAGGAGGGAGGCGGCCAGGCCGCCCCGGATACCGGCGCCGCGGAGGCGGTCTCCTTCCAGGATGTGGGCATGGCCTATCCCGGCAGCGGAGAGGAGAGCCTCTCCCACGTCACCTTTACCGCCCAGCGGGGACAGACCATCGGCGTCATCGGCGGCACCGGCTCAGGCAAGTCCACCCTGGTCAGCCTGATCCCCCGGCTCTACGACTGTACCAGCGGCGTGGTGAAGGTCTTTGGCCGGGATGTGGCCGACTACGACCCGGAGCAGCTGCGCCGCTCGGTGGGCATGGTGCCCCAGCGCGCCCGGCTGTTTTCGGGCACCATCCGCTCCAATCTGTGCTTCGGCGTCCCCGACGCCACCGACCAGGCGCTGTGGCAGGCGCTGGAGGCCGCCCAGTGCGCCGACGTGGTGCGCGCCAAGCCCCGGGGCCTGGATGAGCCGGTGGAGCAGGGGGGGCGCAACTTCTCCGGCGGCCAGCGCCAGCGGCTCACCATCGCCCGGGCCCTGGTGGGCCATCCCTCCATTCTGATTCTGGACGACAGCGCCAGCGCCCTGGACTACGCCACCGACGCCGCCCTGCGCCGCTCCCTGGCCGCCCTGCCGGACAAGCCCACGGTGTTCATCGTCTCCCAGCGGGTCTCCTCTCTCCAGCACGCCGACCTGATTCTGGTGCTGGACGACGGGAGCGTGGTGGGGATGGGCACCCATTCCCAGCTGCTGGAGGACTGCCCGGTCTACCGGGAGATCTACGAGAGCCAGTTCAAGCGGGGAGGTGAGGCCGGATGAAGGGGCAAAAGAGGCAGAAGCGCCAGGGCCAGCTGGCCGCCCTGGGCCGGGTGCTGCGGTATATCCGGCCCTACTGGGGCTATCTGGTGCTCAGCCTGCTCACCGCCGCCCTCAGCGTGGGCACCCAGCTCTACGTCCCCATCCTCAGCGGCGACGCCATTGACCGGATGATCGGCCAGGGGGCGGTGGATGTGGCCGGGGTGGTGTCCATCTGCCGCAACATCCTGCTCACCATCGGCGTCACCGCCCTGAGCCAGTGGGTGCTGGGGGTGTGCAACAACCACATGGCCTTCTGCGTCACCCGGGACCTGCGCCGGGACGCCATGGCCCAGATTCAGCGGCTGCCCCTGTCCACCCTGGACGCCCACTCCACCGGCGACCTGCTCAGCCGGATGGTGGCCGACGTGGACCAGTTCGCCGACGGCCTGCTGATGGGCTTTACCCAGCTCTTCACCGGTGTGCTCACCATCCTGGGCACCCTGCTGTTCATGCTGATGGTCAACCGGCCCATCACCCTGGTGGTGGTGCTGGTCACCCCCCTGAGCCTGGTGGTGGCCGCCCTGATCGCCAAATACACCTACCGGAACTTCCAGCGCCAGAACCAGATCCGGGGCAGGCAGACCGGCTTCATCAACGAGATGGTGGAGGGCCAGTCCGTGGTCCACGCCTTCGGCCGGGAGGAGCGCACCCTGGAGGAGTTCGATGCGCTCAACGAACAGCTGCGCCGCTCCAGCGAGAAGGCGGTCTTTCTCAGCAGCCTGACCAACCCCTCCACCCGGTTTGTCAACAGCGTGGTCTACGCCGGCGTGGGACTGGTGGGCGCCCTGTCCGCCATCGGCGCCCTGCCGGTGGCCGCCATCACCGTGGGCCAGCTCTCCGTCTTTCTCAGCTATGCCAACCAGTACACCAAGCCCTTCAACGAGATCTCCGGGGTGGTCACCGAGCTGCAGAACGCCCTGAGCTGCGCCGCCCGGGTCTTTGAGCTGCTGGACGCCCCGGCCCAGTCCCCCGACGCTCCGGACGCCCGGGTGCTGACGCCGGAGGCGGTGGACGGCCGGGTGGAGCTCCGGGACGTCCGCTTCCGCTATGTCCCGGACCGGCCGCTGATTGAGGACTTCCGCCTGACGGTGCAGCCGGGCCAGCGGGTGGCCATCGTGGGCCCCACCGGCTGCGGCAAGACCACCCTCATCAACCTGCTGATGCGCTTTTACGACGTGGACGGCGGAAGCATTTCCGTCTCCGGCACCGATGTCCAGAACATCACCCGCACCTCCCTGCGGCGCAGCTACGGCATGGTGCTTCAGGACACCTGGCTCAAGGGGGGCACCATCGGGGAGAACATCGCCTATGGCCGTCCCTCCGCCTCCCGGGAGGAGATCATCTCCGCCGCCAAGGCCGCCCACGCCCACGGCTTTATCTCCCGGCTGCCCCAGGGCTACGACACGGTGATCGGGGAGGACGGCGGCTCCCTGAGCCAGGGGCAAAAGCAGCTGCTGTGCATTGCCCGGGTCATGCTCTGCCTGCCCCCCATGCTCATTCTGGACGAGGCCACCTCCTCCATCGACACCCGCACCGAGCTGCGCATCCAGGACGCCTTCGAGCGCATGATGCAGGGCCGCACCAGCTTCATCGTGGCCCACCGGCTCTCCACCATCCGCTCCGCCGACGTCATTCTGGTCATGCGGGACGGAAAGATTGTGGAACAGGGCCGCCACGACCAGCTGCTGCAGAAGGGCGGATTTTACGCTCAGCTCTATCAGAGCCAGTTTGACGGGGTGGAGATCTGATCCCATACGCCGATCCACCCTCCTCCCGCCGTCTCAGGACAGCACCGTCCCAGGGCGTGCCCTTTGGGGACAGCGGCAACGCCGCAACGGCACAAAACCGTCTCCTCCGCGCTTGACGCGCTTTCGGCGTATATCCAAAAAACAGGGCCGGGCCCGCCGCCAGCACGCAAGGCAGCGGGCCCGGCTTTCACCGTATCCCCGCGCCGCCGCGCCTTTGGGGAAAAGATCCTTCGGCGGCTGCGCCGCCTCAGGATGACAGGGGGCGGCAGCATAGCCCCGCGCCTTCTTGTCAGCCCCAGCGCTCCCCCCTCATGCCATCCTGAGTGCTCCTCCCCAGGTTCCCTGAGTACGCCCTCTCCGGCTATCCCCAGCACTTCCCCCCCTTGTCATCCTGAGCACTCCCCTCTCATGTCATCCTGAGCACTCCCCCTTGTCATCCTGAGCAAAGCGAAGGATCTTCTCTCCCCCACGCGCCCC
>CAUGSS010000063.1 GCA_959602365.1 uncultured Eubacteriales bacterium | reverse complement strand
GTTGAAGCCGTGGACGGTGGGCTCGCTGGCCCCGGGATAGGTCTTGACGATGTTTTTCAGGCTCAGTGTTGACATAGTGTAACCGTGAAAGAACTGCCTCCGCAGATTCTCTCTCACTGCGGGAGAGCGGAACCCCCGCAGCTTTACGGCAGGTCTCCACACTGCCGCACCGCCGGTTGGACGGAAAACTCCTTTCGTTTAATTCCGACGGACTAAGAGTTATGGAGTAGCCAGCCGGAACGATAATCATTCGGCCCCGCAGCGCGGTGCAGAACTCTGTCTTTATATTCCTGCAAAAACGCCCAAAAGTCAAGGGAAAATTTTGAACTGAATTGTATGGAGTGCACTAATTTGTCCGCATTTTTGGGATAATCTCATCCATAATTTTGGCTTTTTTTGCGTTTCGCTTGAAGTGTTTCAAAATGGAACGCTGCTCTTGCGCGAAGTGAAATAAGCCCGGCGAACAATTTTGGGGTTGGCATCAATAGTAATTGCACCTGCAAACTGTTATGCTTTTGAAAAAGATATAATCAAATCTTTGAAAAAGCCGGTCAGGGGGCCAATCGGGGAGAGGAGCATTGACAGTTTAGCTATGGGAAAATTTTTGAGCGCGGACAGCCGCTTTTCAGAAGTGATGCGGCATGTGATCTTCTTCATTGTGACCAATGTTCTCTGGCTGCTGTGCTGCCTGCCGGTGATCACATTTTTCTGGAGTTCCAGCGCGCTGTTTGACTGCATTCGCACCTATGACCGCACCGGAGATCCGGATGCCTGGCGGCGCTTTTTCCCGGCGCTACGCCGGGACTGGAAGCAGGGGCTGCTGGGGGGCGTTGTGCTGACAGCAGCGCTGGCACTGCTGCTCCTGTCAGCGTACAGCCTGGCGGTGACGGATTTCCCCTTCCGCTATCTGTCCGGGGCAGGGATTGTCATTGTCTCGGTGGTCTGGCTGTGTGTGGCATCCTATTTTCCGGCCCTATTGTCTCAGTTTGAAAACAGCACATGGGGGCTGTTAAAAATATCATGTCTGATCGGCCTGCGGCATTTGCTGACCACGGTGGCGGTGCTGCTGATTGCGGCGGCCTCCGTGCTGCTGTGTTCCATGTCCGGTTATCTGCTGCCGGTTTGGAGCTTTGGGGGCTTTTCACTCACGGCGTATGGGATGAATATGCTCTACCGCCGGGTCCTGGTCAAGTATGGGGCGAAGGGTTATACTCCCCGGGGATTCCGCTTGAGCGGTGGCTATGCCGGCGCTGAGGCGGAAGAAGAGCGCTCAGAGTCAGAGGAAGAGGTGCAGTGAAAGATGGGAGAGATGCGGGATGTATGAGGTTGGACGGCTGCGCCGAATGTTTGCCGAGCGGCGAAACGGCCTGGTGATCGGCACCCATATTCGCTCCCAGGATCCATTTATGGCGGAACTGCTGGCCAACGTTGGGTTTGATGTGCTCTGGATCGAAAATGAACACGCCCTGCTGGATAAGGCCACAACCACGCTCCACGTCATGGCCGCCCAGGGGGCCGGGGCTGCGGCCATTGTGCGGGTGCCCTGGAATGATCCGGTGCTGATCAAGCCCATCCTGGAGGCTGGAGTGGACGGCCTGGTGATTCCGATGGTCTGTTCCCCCCAGGAGGCGGAACAAGCCATTGCCGCCTGCACCTACCCTCCCGCCGGTGTGCGGGGCATGGGCCCCTTCCGGGCGGATAATTACGGATTGGTTCCCACGGCGGACTATCTCGCCGCAGCGGACCGGCAGATTTTTAAAATCCTCCAGATTGAGCATATTGATGCGGTGAAGCAGATTGAGGAGATTTTGGATGTCCCCGGCATTGACGCCATCATTGTCGGACAGTTTGACCTCTCCGGCTCTCTGGGGATTCTGGGCCAGGTCTACGCCCCGGAAAATCTGGAGCAGATCCGAACGGTGTTCAGGGCCTGCCGCCGCCGGGGCATCCACTGCGGTATCTCCTCAGAGCCGAAAGAGGAGATCGTGCAGATGTGGGCGGATATGGGAGCGGACTATGTTTTCCTGTGCCATGAGTATGAATGGGTGCGCACGGCCTCTGCCGCTGCGCTGAATGCGGCCAGACAGATCAGAAGAAAGGGAGTATAAGCGATGGATAAGCTGCTGATTACCGGATGGGTTCCCGAGTCCATTCTCGCCCCGTTCCGGGAGAAATTTGAGATCACCCTTCCGGATGCGGAAAAGGTCAGCTTCACCATGGACGAGGTTCAGGCGATGATCGGTGAATATGACGCGATGTTCACCATTGCGGCCTTCCCGTTCCGGCGGGAGCTGGCCGCCCTGGCCGGCCGCATGAAGGCGGTGGCAAACTTCGGGGTGGGGTACGACAACATTGATGTGGATGCCTGTACGGAGCGGGGGATTTTCGTCATCAATACCCCCACCACGGTGACCGAACCCACCGCCGAACTGGCCTTTGCCATCATGCTGGCCATCACCAAGGGCGTGGTCATGTACGACAGCAAGCTGCGCCAGGAGCGGCTGTGCCATCCTGAGATGTTCTTTGACCGGGATATGTTCCTGATGGGCAAGACGGTGGGCATCCTGGGCTTCGGCCGGATCGGACAGGCCATGGCCCGGCGGTGCCGGGGCATCGGCATGAAGGTGATGTACTACGACCCCTTCCGGAAGTCCCCGGAAGAGGAAGCGGCTCTGGAAGCCGTCTATGGAACCTTTGAAGAGGTGCTCTCCCAGGCGGATGTCATCAGCTGCCACATGCCCTACACCCCGGAAAATCACCATATCATCGACCTGGCCGCGTTCCGGAAGATGAAGAAAAACGCCTATTTTGTCAATGCGGCCCGGGGGCCGGTGATGAGTGAACCGGATCTGGTCACCGCCCTGAAGACCGGCGAGATCCGGGGCGCCGCCACCGACGTGTTTGAACATGAGCCCTATGTCTCTGAGGAGCTGGCCGCCATCGAAAACGTAGTCATCACGCCTCACATCGGCAGCAACGTGCTGGAGGCACGTAAAAACATGGTGGAGGAGGCGCTGAACGGCGTCTACGAAGCGCTTCACGGCCTGCCCTGCCACAATATCGTCAACCGGGCGCTGCTTGGCGCTCAAAAATAAAACCCAGAATCAGAAAGGAGAATTTCAAGATGAAAAAGATGTTGTCCCTTGCCCTGGCACTTCTGATGGTGCTGAGCCTGGCCGCCTGCGGCGGCAGCGGAGGCAATGCCCCCAGCTCCAGCGGCGGTTCCGCCACCGGCTCCGGCGGCGCTGGTGCCGACGGGGATAAGCCCTATGCCGGTACCACCATCAGCGTTGTGGTCTGTACTTCTGCGTTTATGGACCAGCTGATCAGCGATATTCCCGAGTTTGAAGAGGCCACCGGCATCAATGTCCAAATCGAGCAGCTGCAGGACGCCCAGGTTTCCCAGCGGGTTTCCGTCACCTGCGCCGGCCAGAGCGGTGACATCGACGTGTTCGGCTACCGCCCGCTGCAGGACTCCACGCTGTATATCAACAACGGCTGGCTGGAGGATCTGAGCTCCTACATCGAAGAGGCCGGCGATGAGTTCGATTATGAGGACTTCTTCCAGGCCTCCCGGGACGCCACCAGCAACGCTGACGGCACCCCCTACGGCATCCCCTATATGACCGAGCGCGAGGTGGTCTATCTGAATATGGACCTGCTGGAAGCGGCCGGCTACACCGAGGGTCCCAAGACCATGGACGAGCTGCTGGAGATGTGCGAGACGCTGAACGATCCTGACAACGGCGTCTATGCTCTGGCGCTGCGGGGCGAGGGCAATGCCGCCGTCACCCAGTTCTCCGGCTTCCTGTATGCCTTCGGCGGCGACTTCTTCGACGAGGAGACCAAGACCGCCCTGATCAACACCCCCGAATTTATGGAGGCCGTCAAGTTCTATGCGGATCTGATCCAGAACTACTGCCCGCCCGGCTCCATCAACTACACCTGGACCGAGACCTCCAACCTGTTCTGCCAGGGCAACGTGGCCATGCGGATTGACTGCGACAGCCAGTATGCCTACGCCACCGACCCCGACAACTCCCTGATTGCGGACAACGTGGGTTACAGCATGTTCCCCGCCACGGATGAGTTCGGCTCCACCCCCTTCAACATCACCGCCTGGGCCCTGGGCATCAACCCCTATTCCGCCAACAAGGGCGCTGCCTGGGAGTTTATCCAGTGGGCCACCGGCAAGGAGCAGGACGTGACCGGCATGATCGCCGGCAACTCCTCCGCCCGCACCTCCACTTGGGAGAATGAAGAGGCCACCGGCGCCTATCCCGACGAGCTGCTGGACGTCATTATCGAGACCAACGCCAACGAGGATGCCCGCTCCTATGACCGCCCCGTCATGGTGGAGGGCGCCGAGGCCAGAGCTTCCATCGGCGAGCTGCTGACCATGGCCATGGAGGGGGCCTCCGACGAGGATCTCCAGGCCAAGGCGGAAGAGGTGAACGCCAGCGTCCAGGCGCTGCTTGACGCAGAATAAGCGCACCCCCGGCAGGGCATGTACCTCGGCCGAGTGAAATATGCATGTCCCGCCGCTCACGCCGTTTTCTCCCGGGCCCTGTGCCCGGGAGGGACGGTGTGATTCCACCCGGGGACGGTTTTCGCGTTGTAAGTCTGAGATAGGAAAAGGGGTGTGTTTTGCGTGAGAAAAAAAGCAAAGACCGGCAGTTTTCTAAACCGGAACGCCAGATTTGTGATGACGATTCCCACCATCGCCTTCATTCTGATCTGTGTGGTCTATCCGCTCTTCTATACGTTCCGGCTCTCCTTCTTTGATTGGAGAATGTCCGCAAATGTGGCCCAGGAATTTGTGGGCCTGGGCAACTATATCGAACTGTTCACCGACAGCCGATTTTTAAACGCCTTCTGGCGGACAATCTGGTTTACCTTTGTGGCGGTTACCATAGAGACTGTGCTCGGCGTGGCCTTCGCCCTGCTGCTGAACAAGATCAAGCGGGGCAGCAATGTCATCCGCACCGTGTTCCTGATGCCCATGGTGGCCACACCTGTGGCGGTGGGCATCCTGTGGAAGCTGATCTATGACCCCACCATCGGCCTGGCCAATACCATTCTCTCCACGCTGCATCTCCCCACGGGGACTTGGCTTGGGAGTTCGGCCACGGTTATGATTTCACTGATTATTATTGACATATGGCAGTGGACCCCCAATATCATGCTGATTGTGCTGGCGGGACTGAGCGGTATGGATGACTCCGTCATAGAGTCCGCGCGGATCGACGGGGCCAGCGAGTGGCAGCTCATCCGGCGCATCACCCTGCCCATCCTGACGCCTACCATTATGATGGCGGTGCTGCTCCGGCTGATCGACTGCCTCAAAACCTTCGACATCATCTATACCACCACCACGGGCGGTCCCGGGTATGCATCGGAGAACCTGAACATTTTGTCCTATAAGTACGCCTTTGACTATCTGCAGATGGGCGACGCCTGCTGCTCCCTGGTGGTGTTCTTCGTGGTGGTGTGCGGCTTTGCCCTGCTGTTTTCCGCATTTCGCCGTAAAGTGGAGAGGAGGTATGAGTGATGAGCCAGCCCCGTCGGAAAAAGAAGCTGACGCCCAAAAAACGGGCGCTCAAAATTCTCTATTGGGCGGCCATCGTGATCATTCTGGCCATCACCCTGGTCCCCATCCTGTACCTGATTTCCTCGTCCTTTAAGAAAATCGTGGACATTATGAACCCGGACAAGCTGTTCATCTTTATGCCCACGGTGCAGAACTATATCGACGTATTTACCAAGTACGATTTTGTCAGGCCGCTGATCAACAGCCTGATTGTCAGTGTGGGCGCCACAGTGCTGGCCTGTATTTTTGGGCTGCCCTGCGCCTACTCCATCGCCCGGTTCAAGCAGCGCAAGCTGTCCCTGGTGGTGCTGGCGGTGCGGGTGATTCCCTGCATCACCTTCCTGGTGCCCTGGTATATCATCCTGTCCCGGGTCCATCTGACAGGCACCCATGTGGCGCTGATCGGGGCCAACCTGCTGGTGTCCCTGCCTCTGATCATCTGGATCTGCACCCCCTATTTTGAGTCGGTGCCCGCCTCCATTGAGGAGTCGGCCATGATGGACGGCTGCAGCGTCTACGGTTCCTTCCTGAAGATCATGATTCCGCTGTCCGGGCCCGGTATCTGCACTGCGGCAATTCTGTCCTTTATCTACAGCTGGAATAACTTTATGTTTGCGCTGATCTTGGGCAGTGCAAAGACCCGGACGCTGCCTACCGCCGTGTTCAACTTCATCTCCTATACGGACGTGAACTGGGGCGGCCTGATGGCGGCAACCGTGGTGATCACTCTTCCTGTCATTGTCATCTCCATTATTTTGAACAAGTATGTGGTCGGCGGCCTGACCGCCGGAGCCGTGAAAGGCTGAGCTGTTCTGGGGAGTATGTCTGTCTGAACTGAATGGCCCCCGTGCAGGCTGTCTTTTCATTCCGGCATACTCCCCTTGTTCTGGCCGTTTCGCGGAAGCCGAAAAAGGTGAGAGATATGGAAAAAAGAATCTATTCCAGCCGTGAAGTGCTGTCCAGGCCGGATTGGTCCGCCATCCGCGCCCTCTATAAGGGGATGGGATACAGTGATTATGACCTGGAGCGTCCGCTGATCGGCATTGCCAACGCCTGGAGCACCGGCACCCCGGGCCACTACAACCTGCGGGAGGTGTCCCGCTTTGTGCAGCAGGGGATTCTCCAGGCCGGCGGAACGCCGGTGGAATTCGGCATCATCGGCCCCTGTGACGGCATGGGCTGCGGCAACGACGGGATGCACTTCATCCTGCCCGCCCGGGACCTGATCGCCAACGAGGTGGAGACCATGGCCCGGCTGCACCACTTTGACGGCATTGTGCTGCTGGGCTCCTGCGACAAGGTGGTGCCCGGACTGCTGATGGCGGCGGCCCGGCTGGACCTGCCGGCGCTGATCGTCAACGGCGGCCCCATGCTGGGGGGCGTGGAGTTCGACGGCCATGAGTCGGACAACTCCAGCCCGGTGGAGGCCCAGGGGATGCTCCAGGTGGGGCGCATGACGGAGGAGGAGTATGTGGCCCTGGAGGACGGCTGCTGCCCCGGCTGCGGCTCCTGCTCCTATCTGGGCACCGCCAATACCATGTGCGCCGTGGCGGAGGCCATGGGCATGTGCCTTCCGGGCAGCTCCATGGTGCCCGCGGTCATGGCGGAGCGCAGCCGGGTGGCCCAGCGGGCCGGCCGCCGCATTGTGGCCATGGTGGGGGAGGGGCTGACCGCCCGGAAGATCATCACCCGGGCCGGACTGACCAATGCCCTGCGGCTGGGCATGGCCATCGGCGGCTCCACCAATATGGCGCTGCACTTCCCGGCCATTGCCTACGAGGCGGGCTGTGAGCTGGACATGGAACAAATCGACCAGATTGCCCGCTCCACCCCCCATCTGGCCAAAATCTACCCCAACGGCCTGCGCAATGTGCCCGACTTCTACCGCGCCGGCGGTGTGCCGGCGGTGATGAAGCACCTGCTGCCCCTGTTGGACGGGGATCAGGTGACCTGTACCGGCGCCGGTTGGTCGGAGATTTTGCGGCAGGTGCCCGCGGTGGAGAATGAGGTCATCCGGCCGTTGGACAACCCCTGGCACACCTGGGGAAGCTTGGCGGTGGTGCGGGGCAGCCTAGCCCCGGACAGCGGCGTCACCA
>CAUGSS010000062.1 GCA_959602365.1 uncultured Eubacteriales bacterium | reverse complement strand
AGGTCGTCAATGCGTCTCACAATGCCAGTTGCTTTCATGACCTGACATCCTTCCTTTCTAATCTCTGTCCGGGCCGGACTCCGACCCGCCGGCAAAGGGATGCATCTGTCTTCCATTCCTGCCCTTTCACCGGGTAACAGTCATTATTATCCGCGCTTCCCGCCGGCTTATGCAAGAAACTGGATGGGGCTTTCTGGGAAAACGCTGTTCAGGGCCGGTTGTCCGTTTTGACATTTGCGGCATTTGCCTGGCCCGGGCAGGAGGATCAATGCGCACAAAATACGCCATATTCTTCCCGTTCCCGTATGATTCGCATACAGGTGCTAATTTTATCAAAAGCCGTTGGTCATATGGGAAATATATAGGCTGTCTTTTCCCCGGTTTAGGTATTTTCTACGGCATTAAAAGGTGCTATAATAAGGCAATAGTGCGCAAATGTGCCGCGGAGCGGCCCACCCCGCACCGACCGGGCATTGGGGCATCCCCCTCCGGCAGTGCACGCAAAAGGAGAACAATCCATGCTTCAGATCAAGCACATATGCAAACAGTACAAGACGGGCAATCTGGTGCAGAAAGCGCTGGATGACGTCAGCCTGAACCTGCGGGAAAACGAATTCGTGGCCATTCTGGGCCCCAGCGGCTCCGGCAAGACCACCCTGCTGAATATCATTGGCGGGTTGGACCGCTATGACAGCGGAGACCTGGTCATCAACGGCATCTCCACCAAAAAGTACAAGGACCGGGACTGGGATTCCTACCGGAACCACACCATCGGCTTTGTCTTTCAGAGTTATAATCTGATCCCCCATCAGACGGTGCTGGCCAATGTGGAGCTGGCGCTGACCATCTCCGGCGTCTCCAAGGCGGAGCGGCGGCAGCGGGCCCTCCGGGCGCTGGAGCAGGTGGGGCTGGGGGAACAGGCCCACAAACGGCCCAGCCAGATGTCCGGCGGCCAGATGCAGCGGGTGGCCATCGCCCGGGCCCTGGTGAATGATCCGGACATCCTGCTGGCCGACGAACCCACCGGCGCCCTGGACAGTGAGACCAGCGTCCAGGTCATGGAGCTGCTGAAGGAGGTGGCCAAGGACCGGCTGGTGGTGATGGTGACGCATAACCCGGAACTGGCGGAGCTCTACGCCACCCGGATCGTGAACCTGAAAGACGGCACCATCCGCTCGGACTCCGATCCCTATGAGATCGACGAGGCAGCTCAGGCTGCGCCGGTGCACAAAAACATGGGAAAGGCATCCATGTCTTTCCTGACCGCCCTCTCCCTCAGCTTCAACAATCTGAAAACCAAAAAGGCCCGCACCCTTCTGACCGCCTTTGCCGGTTCCATCGGTATCATCGGCATTGCGCTGATCCTGTCTCTCTCCAACGGCGTCAACAACTACATTGCCGCCCTGGAAGAGGAGACCCTCTCAGAATATCCGCTGCAAATTCAGAGCGCCACCATGGACATGACCTCCATGATGGCCAGCCAGCTGAGCGATGGGACGGCGCCGGAAGGTCAGGTCAACGTCACCGAAATGCTGGGCAACCTGTTCTCCCAGGTGGATCCCAACGACCTGGCCTCCCTCAAGACCTATCTGGACAGCGGCGAGAGCGGCATAGAGCAGTATGCCAACGCCATCGAATATACATACGACGTGTCCCCCCAGATCTACCGGCTGGACGGAGATAACGTCCGGCAGGTCAATCCGGACCGCTCCTTTACAGCGCTGGGCATCGGCACAGACTCGGACAGCTTCATGTCGTCTTTCATGAACACCGACGTCTTTTACCAGATGTCGGAGAACACCAACCTGTTTTCCTCTCAGTATGATGTCAAAGCCGGCCGCTGGCCTGAAGCCTATAATGAGTGTGTGGTGGTGCTCTCTTCCAGCGGCAGCATCAGCGATTTCATGCTCTATACCCTGGGGCTGCGGGACTCGGTGGAACTGGACGAGATGATTCAGCAGTTCCTCAATGAGGAATCAGTGGAACTGCCGGAAAATCAGCAGTCCTACGCGTACGAAGATCTCCTGGGCATCACCTTTAAACTGGTCAATGCGGCGGACCGCTACCAGTACGACGAGACCTATGGCGTATGGCGGGATAAATCCGATGACACAGCCTACATGCTCCAGCTGGTGGAGTCGGGCGAAGACCTCACCGTGGTGGGCGTGGTGCAGCTCTCGAAAGACTCCAACGCCGCCATGCTCAGCTCCGGCATTGCCTATCCCGCATCCCTGACGGAGCATGTGGTGGAACAGGCGGCTGCCAGCCGGATTGTCCAGGAACAGATCGGGGCACCCACGGTAAACGTGCTGACGGGCAACTCCTTTGGCGAGGATAACAGCCAGAATGCCTTCGATATGAATTCCCTGTTCACCATTGACGAGGAGGCCCTGCAGCAGGCGTTCCAATTCGATGAAAGCGCCTTGAATGTGGACCTTTCCGACGCATTCAGCCTGGACAGCGATTCCGTGGATCTCTCCAACCTGATTGATCCCAGCCAAATGACCATCGACCTGCCCGAACTGCCCCCCTTTGACCTGGAAGCCGCCCTGGGCAGCCTGGACCTGACGGTCTCCTCGGAGGGGCTGCAGCAGTTGGTTCAGTCCCTCTCGGAGGGCTACAGCAGCTATGCCGCGGAGCACCCAGAGGCCGACTACTCCAAGCTGAGTGGATCCTTTATGGCCTATCTGCAGACGCCGGAGGCCAGCCAAGCCCTGGAGGAGGGCATCCGTGAGATTGTGGAGTCCAGCGTGGAGGTGACCCTGGTCCCGGAGCAGCTTCAGGCGCTGATACGGGATCTCATGACCGGCTTCCAGGCCTATGCCCAGGCCAACGGAATGACAGATCCGGAGCAGTTTGACGCCTATCTGGCCCAGTATCTCCAGACCGCAGAGGCCCAGCAGATCATCGCCGCCGGCGCGGCGAATGTGGTGCAGATCAGCGGAGACATCACCATCTCCCAGGACCAGATACAGGCGCTGGTAAACCAGCTGATGACCGGTTATCAGAACTATGCCGCCGCCCATCAGCTCCCGGACCCCAGCCGGATGGGAGAACATTTTGCCGCCTATCTCCAGACTCCGGAGGCCCAGCGGCGCCTGTCCGCGGGAATGGCGGAGCTTCTGAATGTGGAGGGGCTGCAGGCACAGATCTCCAGCGCGTTGAACAGCTATATGCAGACCGCCATGGCCTCCTATACCGGAGCGGTGTCTGAGGCCATTCAGGGCCAGCTCTCCCAGGCCATGCAGCAGGTTGCCGCCCAGATGGCCAGCGGCATGGAGTCCGCCATGGCCCAGGCCATGGATCAGCTGGGGGCCAATCTGCAAAACGCTTTCCAGGTGGACGCAGACGCCTTTGCCAACGCCATTCAGATGAACATGAGTGAAGAGGAGTTGGCCGAACTGCTGCAGACGCTGATGTCCGGCGAAGACGCCTCTTATGAGGGCAATTTGGCCAGCTTTGGCTATGCAGATCTGGACGACCCCAGCGAAATCTCCATCTATCCCCTGGATTTCTCCAGCAAAGAGTCCATTGTCGGACTGCTCGAGGACTATAACAGCCGCATGGAGGCCCAGGGCGAGGAGGACAAAGTGATCAGCTACACCGACGTGGTGGGAACGCTGATGTCCTCGGTGACCGAAATCGTGGATATGATCAGCTATGTGCTGGTGGCCTTTGTGGCGATCTCCCTGGTGGTCTCCTCCATCATGATCGGCGTCATCACCTATATCAGTGTGCTGGAGCGGAAAAAAGAAATCGGTATCCTCCGGGCCATCGGCGCCTCCAAACACAATATCTCTCAGGTGTTCAATGCGGAGACCTTTATCATCGGCCTGTGCGCCGGCTTGATCGGCATCGGCCTGACGCTGATCCTGCTGCTCCCCGGCAACGCCATCATCCACACAGTGGCCAATACCACCCAGCTCAACGCCGCCCTGCCCCTGCTGCCCGGTGTGATTCTGATTGTCCTCAGCGTAGCCCTCACGTTGATTGGCGGCCTGATCCCCTCCAAGAAGGCGGCCAAGAGCGACCCGGTGGCGGCGCTGCGGTCGGAGTAAACGCCCGGTTCATGCCGGATAATTCCCGCCGCCTGTTTCAGCGCGAACCTGATATGTGAACCCAAAGAGGCTGGCCGAATGCTTCGGCCAGTCTCTTTGTCATAGGCGGTTGGAGAGCCCAATTGCCCCGCGCGGGGACGGCGGGGCCGGTCTCGGAGCCGTTTGGAAAAGAATTGCACTTTACGCCCTGTTGTGCTATGATAGACTATACGAATTTACCCACCCGGGGGCCTGCGCAGTCCCCGGCAGAGAAGGTCGAGGATCTGCACATGGAAGAAAAAACTACCCCCAAAAAAGTCATGCTCTCCGGCATCCAGCCCAGCGGCGAACTGCACCTGGGCAACTACCTGGGCGCCATTAAAACCTGGTCGGAGCGCTCGGAGCAGTTTGACTGCTACTATTTTATGGCCGACATGCACACCATCACCGTGCGCCAGAACCCGGCCGATCTGCGCCGCCGCACCCTGGAGCAGCTGGCGATTTATATCGCCTGCGGTCTGGACCCGGAAAAGAACACCCTCTTTGTCCAGAGCCATGTCCCCGCTCACGCCCAGCTGGGCTGGGTGCTGGACTGCTATACCATGTTCGGCGAACTGAGCCGGATGACCCAGTTCAAGGATAAAGCCTCCAAACATGCCGACAATATCAACGCCGGCCTGTTCACTTACCCCGCCCTGATGGCGGCGGACATTCTGCTCTATCAGCCCGACTATGTTCCGGTGGGCGAGGATCAGAAGCAGCACTGCGAGCTGACCCGGGACATCGCCCGGCGCTTCAACGGCATCTACGGCGATGTGTTCAAAATTCCGGAGCCCTACATTCCCAAGGAGGGGGCCCGGATTATGAGCCTCAACGCCCCGGAGAGCAAAATGAGCAAGTCCATGCCGGAGGGCTGCGTATTCCTGATGGAAAAGCCGGAGGACATCATGCGGAAATTCAAGCGGGCCATCACCGACAGCGACACGGAGCACTGTGTCCGCTTTGACCCGGCGGCAAAGCCCGGCGTGTCCAACTTGATCAACATCTACTCCGCCTGCACCGGCAAGAGCCCTGCGGAGATCGAGGCGGAATTTGACGGTCAGGGCTACGGCGCCTTCAAGCCCGTGGTGGGCGAGGCCGTGGTGGAAACCCTGCGCCCCATCCGGGAGGAGGCCCAGCGGCTCATTGCCGACAAGGCCTATCTGACCGATCTGCTGCGGCAGGGGGCGGAGAAGGCCGGGTATGTGGCCAACAAGACCCTGCGCAAGGTCTACAAAAAGATAGGCTTCTTACAGCTGTAAACAAATTGAGACCGCCCTCCGTAGCCTTTCGGGGGGCGGTCACAAACCCATAAGCAGGACAAGGGCCAGCACAATCAGCCAATCCTCGTCGTCACTCTCCAAAAAGAGATAGACCAGCACCAGGATCAGCAGGATATCTCCCTTGTCAAACCGGTCCAGGTGAAGTGCTTTCAGAATGCCATCCAGTTTGGGCGCTCCTCCCCCTCCCCCAAACAGGGAGCCCAGGATGCCGCCCTTTTTTTCCTCCCGCCGTTCCTGGCCTCCCCCTTCCGGGGTTCCGGTGGGGACATAGTCCCCCCGGGGAATATAGCGGTTATACATGGCCGTCCTCCCGGAACAGGGACATGGAGGCCCGAATCACCCGGGACAGCCGGGTAATTCGGATGGCCTTATCCACCTTCTCCTGACTCTCCCTGCGCAGAAAGGGTTTGAGCGCATTGAGCAGCGCCTGTTTCTCCTCATGGCCCGACTGGTATTCCTGCACCAGCGGCATCAACCGGGACAACATGCCCGCATCAATCCCGCCCAGCAGCCCCCCCAGGGAAGAGGCATCCGGTGTGCCCTCGCCCGCCGGCATGGCCGGGGCAGGGGGTTCTCCCTGCTCCTTCCGCTCCTCCCCGGGATCCTGACCGCTGCCCAGACTGCTGGCAATGGCGCTGATCTGTTCCATGGCCTCCGGAGAGGAGAGGATGGCATTTAATTTGTCCTGAAATTCACTCACTGCGCTCCCCTCCTCTCGGTCCTCACTTGCCCATCTTGCCCTGGAGCTGGGCGATCAGCCGGGCGCCCTCCTCCGTGGAGGACAGCCCCTGCATCAGCTGCTCCAGCTGGGCGGTATCCCCTCCCTTGGCGCTCTGGGCCGCCTGCCGCAGGCCGCCGCCGCTGCGGGCGTTGAGCAGCTCCGCCAGCCGGCGCACCTCCGGAGAGGAGAGCATCTCCCGCAGCCGGGCGGAATCCTTCAGCAGCTCCTGGGCCTCCGGGGTCTGCATGGGTTTCTGAGTCCCTGCCATAACCATCACCGCCTTTCCTGACATCAATCCCAGTATATGCGCCGGAGGGGCAGATGTGACGGAAACAGGACAGCCCTGTTTCTCTTCTGGAGGTAGCGATGAAAATACTTGTCTTTTCCGACTCCCACGGCGACCGGCAGACCATGGTGCTGGCCGCCGAGGCCCACCGCCCCGACGCCATCTTTCACCTGGGGGACTGCTGGCGGGATGCAGAGGAGCTGGAGTATGCCTTTCCCGACACCCCGCTCTACCAGGTGCCCGGCAACTGCGACTGGGGCATGGCGGACCTGCCCGATGTCAAGCTGGTCAGTCTGGACGGGGTCAAGTTTATGCTCTGCCACGGCCATACGTTTGGCGTGAAAGGGGGCTATTCCGCCGCCGTCAACCGGGCCCGGGACGCGGGGGCGGACGTGCTGCTCTGCGGCCACACCCACATTCCCCGCTACGAGGACTATGGAGGGCTTCAGCTGCTCAATCCCGGCAGCGCCGGCTACGGCCACACTTATGGACTTATCACCACCCAGCGGGGGTGCGCTCTGTGCAGCGTACGCACCCTGGACTGACTGTTTTGGAGGGATCTGATATGCTGCTGACCATTGACGTGGGCAACACCAACATTGAGTTCGGCTTTTTCGAGGGGGACACCCTGCGGGGATCTTTTCGCACCATGACCAAGGGGAACCAGACGTCCGACGAGCTGGGCCTGTCCCTGTGCGAATATCTGGAACACTTCCACTGGCGGACCGAGAATGTGGAGGATGTGATCATTGCCTCAGTGGTGCCCAGCATCATGTACTCCCTCAAAAGCGCCATGGTGAAATACCTGGGCCGCCGTCCTCTGGTGGTCAACGAGGACGTCTTTCCCACCCTGGGCTATCTGGGGGACGCCACCACCAACGACCACGGCGCTGACCGCAGCGTGGCCTGCATGGCCGCTGTAGAGAAATACGGCGCACCGCTGCTGGTGCTGGATTTCGGCACCGCCACCACTGTGGATGCGGTGGATGCCAAAGGGGTCTATGTGGGGGGCAGCATCTGCCCCGGCATCCGGGTCAGCATGGACGCCCTGGCCCAGAACGCCGCCATGCTCCCCCATGTGGAGCTCAGCCTGCCCCCGAAGGCGCTGGGCTATGACACGATCTCCCAGATCCAGATCGGCGTCGTAGGCGGATATGTGGGCAGCATGGAGTATCTGATCCGGCGCACCAAGGCGGAAATGGCAGAGCCGGATCGTGAAATCAAAGTCATCGCCACTGGCGGGCTGGCCCGGCTGGTGGCCGATCATACCGATGAGATCGACGTGGTAGACAGCGAGCTGATCCTGGATGGGCTGGTCCGCATCTATCGGAAGTATAAGAAGGAGCACGCATAAAGCCAGCAGGGGCGGGGGGGCCAAATGGCGCCCCCCCCCCGGTTTGTTGGGGTCAAAAATAAAAAAAAAGGCCCCCCCCCCCGCACCACCGCCCCCCCCCCCCCCC
>CAUGSS010000061.1 GCA_959602365.1 uncultured Eubacteriales bacterium | reverse complement strand
AGGAAGGATGTCAGGTCATGAAAGCAACTGGCATTGTGAGACGCATTGACGACCTGGGGCGGGTGGTCATTCCCAAGGAGATCCGCCGTACCATGCGCATCCGGGAGGGAGACCCGCTGGAGATCTACACCGATCGGGACGGCGAGGTCATCTTCCGCAAATACTCCCTGATGGGGGGGATCAGCGATTTTGCCGCCCAGATCTGTGACACGGTGTACAAGACCACCGGACGTCCCGCTTTGGTCACCGACCGGGACACTGTGCTGGCGGTCTCCGGCGCCCCAAAACGGGAGTTCGGGGACAAGCAGATTTCCAGCGCCCTGGAAAATGTGATGATGGGCCGCGGGGTTTATCAACAGCGCTCTCAGGATGCGCCCATCCCCATTGTCACCAGCAGCGATACGCTCTCGGTCTCAGTGGCTGCTCCGATCCTGGCCCAGGGCGACGTGCTGGGCTGCGTGGTCATCGGGAAGAAGCCCAGCGACGCCCCCTCCGGCGAGACGGAATTCACCCTGACCCAGACCATCGCCGGATTCCTGGGGCGACATATGGAGAGCTGAGAACAAGATAACAGAGCAACTGATACGGCGGCCCGGATGGCAAAAATCCGGGCCGCCGTATTGGTATTATTGTGATAAGGAGTTCCAGAAATAATAAGCAGGAGCTTCTTCGCTGAAATGATAATGAGTGTGGGGTATTCTGATGTCATTTTTATATCACCGAACAGTACTGCAGAAAAAGTGTCTCAAAAACGTTGTAGTTCATTTCATTAAATATAGTGATCTGTGATTGTGAAATTTAGCATTGGAAGGGTCGCTTGCTTTTCCAAGGTTGCTATGCTAGAATGAGTTAAATTTAACATAATTCATCTCGTGAGGAATTTGCTTTATTATGAAAAAATATGATGTGTCAATGGATCTTACCCCGGGATCCATTGCAGAAAAAATGATTCACCGGGTGGAGAGCGGGTCAACGGTACTGGAGTTTGGATGTTCCTATGGCCGCATGACCAAATATATGAAGGAACAGCTGCATTGTGATGTCTGCATCATAGAGCTGGATCCAGAGGCGTTTCAGGCGGCGCGGCAATATGCCGGGGATGGGTTTTGCGGTGATATCGACCAGGGGGACTGGTTTCCATACTTTTCTGAGCGTCGATTTGACCGTATTTTATTTGCAGATGTGTTGGAACATCTTCGAGATCCCATAGGCGTTCTCAAACAGGCTAAGTCCTTATTAAAGGATACGGGGGAAGTACTCATCTCCATGCCCAATATTGGGCATAATGATATTTTGGCCAACCTGTACCTGAATCGATTTGACTATACCCCTACCGGCCTGTTGGACGACAGCCACATCCATTTTTGGGGCGCTGAGAATTTAGCCCAGCTGGCTGAAAATGCTGGTTACAGATTGCGGCTGCTGGATGGCGTCTATCAGCCTCCTTTTCATACCGAGCAGAGTGTGAACAGAGGTCAATTGCCTGCCGCCTTGACGGACGTATTGGCCCTGCGGAAGTATAATGAGGTCTACCAGTTTTTTATGGTCCTTCAAAAGCGGGAATGGATGGAGCGCTGTGGGCTGAGCTTTGAAAACAAATTATGTGAATATCACGATACGCTGTCTTTTGGCTGCTGTTGGGATGTAGGGGATGGTTATCAGGCTGAACAAGGTTTGCGGTTGTTCCCTAGACTGACCGAGGAAGGGAAATTTCGCTTCCGCTGTAATCTGATTCCTGACGGCTGTCAACGGGTGAGGATTGATTTTCCGCTGGGCTATTACTGTATTGTCAGTGATATCGATGTCATTACAGATGTTTCAAGCTGTAAGATCTATCCGCTGAATGGGATATCCGGCAACGGTATCATTGTGTTCTCTACGACTAATCCGCAGATGGAGTTCCTTTTGCCCGCCAGGGCTCAGTGGTTTGAGATTGTAGCATCGTTTCAGCTTTTTTCCAGTCAAGAGTATGAACGGTTTCTCTCTTCCCAACAGGAGTCAGCGGCTGCGATAGAGCGAGTTTCTGCATTACAGGAACAAGTTGAACAGCTTGCCAAAGCAAATTTGCTTCACCAGGATCAGTTGGAAGAAGAATTTGCCCGGGAAGAGCTTTTGCAGGAGCGTAAGCAGCAGGCGTTAGATAAAATAACCCAGCTAGAAAAGCAGCTCGCCCAGGTACATGCTTCTCTCCATGAGAGGCAGACGGCATATGCCACAATAGAGGCACAGTACCTTGCTGTAGTTCACTCGAATTTCTGGAAATTGACGAAGCCTCTGCGCAGTTTTATCACTGCAGTGAAGAAAGTGATGGGAAAAGGGAGAACTGACGCGCCTGCCAACGGCACGGAAGAACTGGCTGGAACACCCCAATGTAGAGCCTTGCAAGTAGATATACCGGACACCCCAGATAAACCGCTTACTCTGTCCGATATGGCGGCGTATATCGTGGGGCATGATGGTCAAGCATTTAATTCGGAGTTGTTCCTCGCTTCAGATATATCTACGAAGAAAAAGGTCTTGTTGGTCAGCCATGAACTGAACTTGACCGGTGCGCCGATTGCGTTGAACTATTTTGCAAAGGTTACCAAGCAGCAGGGATATTTTCCGGTATTTATTTCGCCTCACGACGGTGCGCTGTGCGATCAACTGGAACAGGAAGGATTCCCTGTATTTGTATTTGAACAACTGTTTACCTCGGATTTAGTCTATCAGTTTGCGGGTATTTTTGACCTGATTGTGGTTTGTACAAATGTAGGAGCCCCTGTTATTGCAGATTTGAATGGGGCAAATGTGCCCGTGATCTGGTGGATCCATGAGGCTCAGGTGTCTTACACTTCCGATACGCTAGCCGCTATGCCGGTGCAGTTGAAAGAAAATATCCATGTCTACAGTGTCTGTACTTATGCGGATCGCATTCTAAAACAGCACCGTCCCAATTACAGTACAGATCAGTTGCTTTATGCAGTGCCTGATTTTACTGTGCAGTTGCCGGATCAACCCACATTCCGTTTGAAATACGCGGAGGGGAAGATTGTGTTTGCGCTGGTCGGAATGCAGGAGGAGCGCAAAGGGCAAGATCTGCTGATTCAGGCAATCCGCAGGTTACCTCCAGAGCTGTTGAAAAAGTGCCTTTTCGTCTTTGTGGGGAAGCCGTGGTATGCACCTATTTTGACAGAAATACTTGCGATTACGGAAGAGTATCCCAGAAATGTGCTGCATATTGAGGAACTCAGCAGGCAGGACATGCTTTCCCTCTATATGCAGATTGATTGCCTGATCTGTGCCTCCCGGGATGATCCTATGCCGATTGTGGTGACAGAGGCCATGCTGATGTCGAAATCTGTCATTTGTTCAGAACATACCGGCTCTGCCGATCTCCTGAAACAGATGGACGCAGGCCTGATCTACCACAATAATGATCCCGCAGAGCTGGTAGAATGCATCGAATTTATTTGTGCTCATCACGGTCAGGCTGATTTGGCTGCCATGTGTAGCCGTGCCAGGGAAACCTATGAGCGGTTCTTCTCGCTGGATGTATTTGAACAGTCTGTCAAAACAGCCTTGGACCGGTTTATTGATTCCCGTCCTGCTCTGAGCCCATTTTCTGGGAAAGTCTCGGTGGTCATTCCAACCTATAACGCCGGGGAAGACATCGACAGATTGATCCATCTCCTGCATGCCCAGGAAGACATTGGTGAGATGGAGATTTTGGTAGTCGATTCTGAGAGCCGGGATGGTACGGCAGAGCGTGCGGAGCAACTGGGAGCCAAAGTGATCCGAATTCGTCAGGCAGAGTTTTCGCATTCCTACGCCAGAAATCTGGGCGCGGAGAGCGCATCTGGAGAATATCTGCTGTTCATGACGCAGGATGCGATTCCGTCTGGACCCAAATGGGTAGCAGAGATGATGCAGCCTGTCCTGCGGGATGGCGTGGTGGCGGTATCCTGCCGTGAAGAGCCCAAACCGGACAGTGATCTGTTGGGGCGTATCTCCACTTGGTGGCATTCAGGTTATATGGGCATCATAGAATCCGATCGCCTTCTGCGTATGCCGGACCAACAGGATTATGACAGCCTTCGCCGGAATGGACAGCTTGACGATGTCTCCTGCTTAATCAGACGCGATCTTTTTATGCAGTTCAAGTATCGCGGAAATTATGCGGAAGATCTGGATTTGGGACTACGGCTGATTCGGGCTGGACATACACTGGCGCTGTTGGCCACTGTCCCTGTGATCCACTCGCATACCAGACCGCCATTGTATCATATGAAGAGAGCGCTGGTGGACATGCGGACGCTCAAGACCATCTTGCCTGATATGCCGCTAGAGAATCTTGATGCGCAAACCATGGTCAATCGGATTGTTACAGCATACGGTGCATTGGCGCAATTCTTGGACCGAGCTGCAGCTAACTTGGCGGCGGAATCCTTGGATGATTTTCTGCAGTGGAGTGAGCGCAGTTGTTCTGAAATCAAGAAAGCGGTCAATCAAATGGATGGACAGGAATTGTTGAATTTGGTCCGGTCCAGTGAGGGAAAAGTGGATGAGTCCATACAGGAGGTTGTAGCACAGCTGGCGTCGGCTTATCAGGATAAACTTGCGCCGGATGTCGCGACTGTGGAAGTTTGGCTTTATGAGCTTGTTCATGTCATTCCCTATTATCTTGCCGCACACGAGATCCTTTTTGATCAAAAGGTACGGCGGGAAATGTTGGAGCTGCTGCCAAAGTATACAGCACAACAGTTTGGAATGTTGTTGGCCTCATATGCTGTGGCGCATCCACAGGAGGAAGGATTTTTGCATGAGATTATCGCCAAGCTTAGTACAGGAGTTTAATCTCTGCAGCAGATGAAAGAGTCGCGTTATCTGGCATGCGCCAAGGAAGCGGTGCAGTCATTATCCCGAATATTTTGTGAGGCATAAGCGCTGACATGGTACGGCGGCCCGGATTTTTAAAATCCGGGCCGCCGTGATGTTTTGGAGAGAGGCAACATTTAGTGGATGGCAGTAAATGCGGATACAGACTCACTCCGTCTGAAAGGGAGAAACGTGTTTTGCTCCGGCAGAAGCCCTGTCACAGGGTACGGCTGGCATGTCGGGTGACATGGCAGCCCAGGTTGACGCAGCAGGGCAGTCCGGCGATGTGGGTGGGATAGGCGTTGATGGCCACAGACAGGGCGGTGGTGGTGCCGCCCAGTCCCTGGGGGCCGATGCCCAGCCGGTTGATTTTTTCCAGGATGCGCGCCTCCATTTCCGCGTAGAAGGGGTCGCTGTTGTGCTGGTCCACCGGCCGGAGCAGCGCCTTCTTGGCCAGGATTGCGCACAGCTCCGCGTCGCCCCCCAGCCCCACGCCCACCACCACCGGGGGACAGGGATTGGAGCCGGCCTCAGAGACGGCCTGGACGATGGTATCTTCCACTGTTTCCTGGGAGACCGAGGGCTTGAGCATGTGCAGGGAGGTCATATTCTCGCTGCCAAAGCCCTTAGGGGCCACAGTGATGTTCAGGCTGTCCCCCTCCACCAGCTCCAGATGGAGGACGGCGGGGGTGTTGTCCTCGGTATTGACCCGCCGGATCGGGTCGGCCACCACGCTCTTGCGGAGAAAGCCCTCGGTGTAACCTCGGGCCACGCCCTGGTTGACCGCGTCCCGGAGCAGCCCGCCGGTGATGTGAACCTCCTGGCCCAGCTGGCAGAACACCACAGCCATGCCGGTATCCTGGCAGATGGGCAGCCGCTTCTCCTGGGCAAAGGTATAGTTTTCCACCAGATCGCCCAGGATGGAGCGGCCCACCGGAGAGGCCTCCTGGGTTTGGGCGTCGGCAATGGCTGTTTTCAGGTCGCAGGGCAGGGCGCAGTTGGCCTCAATGCACAGGTCTCTTACGGCGGAGACGATATCTTCAAATTGGATTTCCCGCATTGGCTCAGCCCTCCAGAGAGATAAAGTGGGGTTTTCTGGCCTCGAAGGCGGCCACGTACCGGAAGCCCAGAGAGCGCAAGATGTCATATACCCGGGGGATTTGAGCGCCAACCGCGTCGGGGGAGTGGGCGTCGCTGCCCACGGTGACCAGTTCGCCCCCCAGCTCATGATAGGCGGTCATCAGCTGAATATAGTCCTGCTCGATGCGCTCTGACCAGTTCTTGGTGTTGACCTCAATTCCCCGGCCCTTGTCGATAATGACGCGCAGGATTTCCCGGATTTGGTCCTGATACCGGTCCAGGCTGACATCTTGTCCATCCCGATCCCGCATATAGCGCATGGGATAGGGGATATGTCCGAAGATATTAAACTTTCCCCACTGGACGCTCTGGAGCATGGTCTGGAAGTAGTTGTCCAGGTGGGCGTAGCAGGTCTCCGGGTCCCGGTAGCGGAAGTCGTAGAAGTCCAGCCCTCCGGCGTCAGGGCTCAGGTTGTGTACCGAGCAGATGACAAAGTCCAGACCTGGCTCCTGCTGCACCCGCTCACCGCAGGCAAAGTCGGTGGGCACGTTGCCCACTTCGATGCCATAGCGGATTTTGACTTTGTCCCCCCAGAGCTCCAGCGCCTTCCGCTGCTCCCGGCGGGCCGGGCCCCAGTCATAGCGGGGGTTATAGCTGCCGTCAATGTCTGTGATGTCGTAGTGGTCGGTGAAGCAGATCTCGGAGATGCCGTGCTCCACGGCACCCCGGGCCATGTCAGCGCGGGGGCTGTCGCTGTCCCGGGAGACGATGGAGTGCATATGGCTGTCTGCATAGTACATAAAAACACTTCCTGTCAAGACTTGTTGAGCCCGCCGTCCTCTGAGGCAGAGCGGGGCCGGGGCTTCCATATCTGGTTTTTGGGGTTCTTCTGATGGTTTAGTATAGCATATCTTTGCTCCAATTCCAATCCCCGGAACGGACGGGAGGGGGCAAATGTGGACAGACGGCGGAAAAGAAAAGGTGCCGCGCCTCAGGGCGCGGCACAAAAGCGCAGTGCGCTTATTTCTTCTTTTTCTTTTCAAACAGGCCCTTCCCCTTGCCGAAGTTGGGCTCGCTGGTATCCAGGGGTTCTCCCTTCATGGCCTTGTCAAAGCGGCGCAGGGCCTCCCGCTGGACGTCGGAGAGGGTTTTGGGCACCTTGACCTGGACGGTGACGTACTGGTCGCCCCGGCCCCGGCCGTTGAGGTTGGGAATGCCCTGGCCCCGCAGCCGGAATGTGGTGTTGGTCTGGGTGCCGGCGGGCAGGTTGTAGCGCACCTTGCCGTCGATGGTGGGAATCTCCAGCTCGGCGCCCAGGGCGGCCTCCACGAAGGAGATATCCTTTTCCATGAGCACGTCGCTGCCGTCTCTGCGGAAGAAGGGATGGGGACGGACCTCCACCACCACGATCAGGTTGCCGGCGGGGCCGCCGTTGAGGCCCGCGTGGCCCTGGCCCCGCAGGGAGAAGGCGTTGCCGGTGTCGGCCCCCGCCGGGATTTTGACGGAGATCTTCCGGGCCTTGCGCACCGCGCCGGCGCCCCGGCAGGTCTTGCAGGGCTGGTGGATGATCTTGCCCTTGCCGCCGCAGCGCTGGCAGGGCTGGGAGGAGCTCATGACCCCCAGCATGGTGCGCCGCTGGACCTGAACATAGCCGGAACCATGGCAGTCCGGGCACACCTCGGCAGTGGTGCCGGGGGCGCAGCCGGTGCCGTGGCAGTCGGAACAGCTCTCCACCCGGTTGACGCTGATCTCCTTCTCGCAGCCGAAGGCGGCCTCCTCAAAGCTCAGCACCAGGCGGGTGCGCAGATCTTCTCCGGGGACAGGGGCGTTGGGATTGCGCTGGCGGGAGCTCCCGCCAAATCCACCGCCAAAGAAGGAGGAGAAGATGTCGCCCAGGTCAAAATCTTCAAACCCGGCGCCGCCGCCGAAGCCGCCGGCCCCGAAGTTGGGATCGACACCGGCGTGGCCGTACTGGTCATAGCGCTGGCGCTTTTCCGGGTCGGAGAGCACCTCGTAGGCCTCGTTGGCCTCTTTGAACTTGGCCTCGGCGTTTTTGTCGCCGGGATTCAGGTCGGGATGGTATTTCTTGGCCAGCTTGCGGTAGGCCTTTTTGATTTCATCGTCCGAGGCGGAGCGGTCTACGCCCAGCACCTCGTAATAGTCTCGTTTCTCTTCAGCCATGTAACTCACCTTCTTGTGAGAGAAATTTCAAAATGGGCGATGTGGGAAAGGGCGGGGTGGAGGTCACCCCGCCGGTCGTTCCCGTAATCAGTTCTTATTGTCGTCATCCACGACCTGATAGTCGGCGTCATAGTAGTCCTGGCCGCCGTTGCTGCCGCCGTTGTCACCGGCGGCTCCGGTTCCGCCGGCAGCGCCGGTGGGGTCGCCGCCCTGGGGGGCCTGCTGCTGATACAGCTTGGCGGAGATGTCATAGAACACCTTGGTCAGCTCTTCTGTGGCGCTCTTGATGGCGGCGGTGTCGGTGCCCTTCATGGCGTCCTGCAGTTTGGTCTTGGCGGACTCGATGCGGCCCTTCTCATCGGCGGACAGCTTGTCGCCCAGCTCGCTGACGGTCTGGTCGCACTGGTAGATCATCTGGTCGGCCTGGTTGCGGGCGTCCACATCCTCCTTGCGCTTGGCGTCCTCGGCGGCGTACTGGGCGGCCTCCTGGACAGCTCTGTCGATGTCTTCCTTGCTCAGGTTGGAGGAAGAGGTGATGGTGATGTTCTGCTCCTTGCCGGTGCCCAGATCCTTGGCGGAGACGTTGACGATGCCGTTGGCGTCGATGTCGAAGGTGACCTCGATCTGAGGTACGCCGCGGCGGGCCGGGGCGATGCCGTCCAGATGGAAGCGGCCCAGAGTCTTGTTGTAAGCGGCCATCTCGCGCTCGCCCTGGAGGACGTGGACCTCCACGGAGGTCTGGTTGTCGGCGGCGGTGGAGAAGATCTGGCTCTTCTTGACGGGGATGGTGGTGTTGCGCTCGATCAGCTTGGTGAACACGCCGCCCATGGTCTCAATGCCCAGGGACAGGGGGGTGACGTCCAGCAGCAGCAGGCCCTTGACGTCGCCGCCCAGCACGCCGCCCTGAATGGCGGCACCCATGGCCACGCACTCGTCGGGGTTGATGCCCTTGAAGCCCTCCTTGCCGGTGA
>CAUGSS010000060.1 GCA_959602365.1 uncultured Eubacteriales bacterium | reverse complement strand
CGGGCCCGGCCGGAACTTTTTGCGCCCCGCTCAAGTGAGCTTGACTAATATACTATAACTTTCCTGCTTTGTCAACTCCTTTTTTCAAGTTTTTTCGCTTTTTTTCGAAACGCTTTCCACCCCTCCATATCCTGTGGATTTCAGCGCTTTTCAGGCACTAAATATAGTCCTCTCCGGTCAAACGCTTGTGCAGCATGCTCCAGAGAATGGGCAAATAGCCCACCGCCGCGCCAAAGGCCAGCAGTACATAGGCCGCATGATCCGGCCAGGGCAGGGTAAAGGTCAGCAGGAACACCGCGGCAGCGGCCCCCAGCTGTACCCACTTCCCCCCGGGGAACCAGGCCAGCAGATGGATCAGCAGCGCGCACTGGCTCAGCGCCCACATGGCGCTGCCAAAAGGGCTCATTCTCATATTGAAAGCGGCGGCGCTGCACAAAGTGAGAAACGGGTAGTCCAACATCGCCGCCAGAGCCGCCCCTTCCGCACCGGTTGTGGTCGCTGCAGCAATGCTTCCGGCACAGGAACTGGCCAGTGTGGGCACTTTTCCTCCAGCGGGCACCAGCGCGGAGGCCGCCCCGGCCGTAAGCAGAAAAATGTTCCCCGCCTCCGCCACATCTCTCCAGCTTTGTACTGCCAGTCGGCCAAGCTCTACCCGGGGAACTGTGAGGAGAAACAGCGCCACCGCCATGCCCCCCAGCAGCCAGAACATCAGCTTTCCCAGCCGCTCCAGCGCCAGGGAGCTGAGGTAGCTTCCCCGCCAGCCCAGCACCAGCATCAGCAGCGCCGGACACCAGGCCTTCCATCCGGTGTAGTCATATTCCACCAACCCCTCGGCGCACAGGCTCAGACTTAACGCCATAACTTCCAGTGCCCAGACACAGCGAATCAGCCGCAGTGTCTTCTGCCAGCGCCCGGGCAGGCTGCAGCGGGGAAGCAGAGCCGCGGGGAGCATGCCCAGCAGCGCCGCCGCCCACCCCAGAGGACAGGCCGCAATTCTGGGAAGCAGAGCACCGAAAATTCCGTAAACTGCCGCTCCGGCCATCCACCCCTGAGGGCGGCGCGCCGCCTCCTTTACCTCCATTCTTCGACCGTCACCTCTCCTGTCACCTTCAACTTTCCATTCTCCGCTCTCAGAACGGGAATCTCACAGCTTTTCCCCTCCGCCAACAGCGCGGAACACTCCAGCAGCGTCACTCCGGCATCCCCCATCGCCCGGTCCAGATCGGCCAGGGACCGGGCCGGGCCGGTCTCCTCCTCCGCAAAGGCATCCAGAAAGTCGGACACCGTCTGATCCTGGAGCAGGTATACCTTGGCCGCATAGGTCACTTCCGGATCCCGGAGGCAGGCGTCCAGCAGATCCTGAAAGGCGTTCTCCTCTACCACCCAATCAGTGCAGTGGACCAGCGAGGCCTCACGCCGCTGCGTTATATCCCTCCACGCCTCCTCATAATTTTTCCCCGATCCCTCCAGGGTCTCCGGCGGCTCAGAGGATTCGCCGGTTTTGATGCCCGTAGTCATAGCCGTCAGCGTCAACTCTTCCCCCGCCCGGCTCAGGGCAGCCACCCGCAGAATGGCCTCATCGGCTGCATCGGTCTGCCGGGGCAGCAGCCCGCTGCAGCCGGTCTGCACCAGCAGAAACGCCAATACAGTCAACGCCGCCGGAAGTCTGATCAAAAACCTGCGCTGTCTCATCGCTGATTTCTCCTATCCTGGGGGTGCAGAAATACCTCCCGCAGCTTGGCCCGGCGCACCGGGGTGCGGGTAACGTCGCAGGGGGACTTGGGGACATCCGGGGCAAAGGGAGCCAGCCAGGGCACCCCCAGGGGCTCCAGCTCTGAGAGATGGCAGCACAGCCATCCCAGGCCCAGCACCACCCCGAACAGCCCCACGAAGGCCGCCAGCACCGCCAGCAGAAACCGCACCGCCCGCAGGGCGTTGGCCAGGTCCTGGCTGGGCAGTGTGTAGCCCGCAATGCCGGCAGCAGCCACCACAACCACCACCATGGGGGAGAGCAGCTTAGCCTCCACCGCCGCCTGACCCACCACCAGAGAACCGATAATACTGACGCTCTGACCGTTGAGCTGGGGAATGCGCATTCCTGCCTCCTGCAGTATTTCAAAGGCAAAGAGCAGCAGCACCACCTCCAGCGGCGGGGAGACCGGGACATTCTGCCGGGCGGCGGAGATGGTTTCAGACATGCCGGTGGGCATCAGCCCGAAGTGGAACGCCGCCATAGAGATATACCCCGCCGGCAGCATCAGGCTGAACGCCACCGAGAGGTAGCGCACAAAGAGCAGCGCCCTGGAGCTGAGCCACTGGTTGTCCCGATCCTGGGGCCCTCTGAGAAACAGCGCGGCGGTGCCGGGCACCAGCCACCCCTGGGCAATGCCGTCGCAAAACACCCCGACCCGCCCCTCCATCAACCCCCGGCAGAAGCGATCCGGCCGCTGGGTAAGCAGTACCAGCGGCACCAGGGTGTGCTGCCCATCGGTCAAATGATCGGTCAGCGTCTGAGTGTCCAGCACCGCATCCACGTCCATCTGCTTCACCCGCCGGGTTGCCTGCTTCACCAGCTCCGGATTGGTCAGCCCTTCAATCCACAGGATCTGCACCTTGATGCGCCCCTCCCGGCCCACGACAATACTTCGGGTACCCAATCTCCACGTGTGAATGTGCCGGCGCACCAGCGAGGTATTGGTGAGCAGCGTCTCCACAAAGGCATCTTTGGCCCCCTTCTGGGCGGGCTCATCCTCGGGCGGAGTCACCGCCCGCTTTTCCTCGGTGGGCACCGGGATGAGCAGCAGCGTACGTCCCACCTGAAGGGCACAGTTTCCCTCAGCCAGGGCCACCGCAACCTCCTCCAGGTCCTTGGGGGGCTGGGCCACCACCGTCCAAACCCCGCCCATTGTGATGGCCTTGGCCGGATCCCGGCCCAGGGGCAGGGTGGTCAGGGGCCGGATCACATAGTCATTGAGCCGCTCATTGCGCACCATGCCGTAGATCCAGTACAGCTCCACCTCTCCCCCCTCCAGCAGCTTCAGCGTCCTGTGCTGAAAATCCTCCGCCTGGGCAAAGACCTGCTCCAGCCCCTTGCCGTCGGCCCGCTGGGGCAGCTCCGCCCCCCGGGGATGAAAGGGCACCCGCATCCCGCTTCCTCCTCTCCCGCCTGTCTCCGGCGCGGAAAGCGGCTTTGGGGACAGGCATGTCTTGTCGTTCGCATCTCAGTATGCCCCCTTTTGCCCGGTTTCACTCCACCCCGCGGCTTTTGCGCTTTAGCGCGGTTCCGCAGAGACATATATTATAATGTATAGGCCCCGCCGGCCCGGCAGATTGTCCGCCGCCGCTCTGCGCGCGGCAAAACACCGCCCGGTCCTGTCCGGGCAGCAAAAAGCGCGCCGCGTTTGATCAACGCGGCGCGCCAGGCGGGCAAAATGATTCATTACAAATGAGCGGGCAGCCAGACCGCTGCCGCCCGCTCCATGCGGGAGGCGCCCCAGCGGCCGGGCGCCAGCCCCCTCACTTCCGGGCGGCGATGACCCGGGCCACCTTGATGCCCGAGGCGCCGGCCTGGGCCAGGCCCCGGGTGGTGCCCGCCCCGTCGCCGATGGCGAAGAAGTTCTTCATCGGGGTCTCCAGCTCCTTGGACAGCTCGATGCGGCTGGAGTAGAACTTCACCTCGGCGCCGTAGAGCAGGGTGTCGTAGTTGGCGGTGCCCGGGGCGATCTTGTCCAGGGCGTAGATCATCTCAATGATGTCGTCCAGCTGCCGCTTGGGCAGGGCCAGGGACAGGTCCCCGGGGACGGCGGCGGTCAGGGTGGGCTTGGTGTAGGACTGGCTGAGCCGGTGGGCGTTGGTGCGCACCCCCTTGACCAGGTCGCCGAAGCGCTGGACCAGCACCCCGCCGGAGAGCATATTGCTCAGGGAGGCGATGTGCTTGCCGTAGCGGTAGGGCTCATTGAAGGGCTCGGTGAACTTGTTGCTGACCAGCAGGGCGAAGTTGGTGTTCTCGCTGCGCAGGGCCGGGTCGGAGTAGCTGTGGCCGTTGACGGTGTTGATGCCCTCCACGTTCTCCGCCACCACATGGCCGTAGGGGTTCATGCAGAAGGTGCGCACGCTGTCCCCGTACTGCTTGGTGCGGTAGACCAGCTTGGACTCATAGACCACGTCGGTGATGTGCTCAAAGACCTGGGCGGGCAGCTCCACCCGGACGCCGATGTCCACCTGGTTGTTGATCAGGTGGATGCCCAGCCGCTTGCACTCGCCGGCAAACCACTCGGCGCCGGAGCGGCCCGGGGCGGCGATCAGATAGGCGCACTCCACCTCTTCGCCGCCCTCCAGGGTGAGGCGGTAGCCCTCCCCCGCCGGGTCGATGTGCTCCACCGGGGTCTGGAAGCGGAAGTCCGCCTGGGTGCGCAGGAATTCGTAGAGATTTTCCAGAATTCTCAGGTTGTTCTCCGTGCCCAGGTGCTTGCACTGGGCCTGAAGCAGGTGCAGGTCGTGCTCCAGGGCCCGCTTTTCCAGGGCTTTGGCTTCCGGCGTTTCGGTGGAGAAGCACTCGGTGGTGGCCCCGAAGCGGACGTTGACCGAGTCCACATAGCGGATCAGCTCCATGACCTCTCCGGGGGCCATGTAGTCGGTGAGCCAGCCGCCGAAGGCGGTGGTAAAATTGAACTTGCCGTCAGAGAAGGCACCGGCTCCGCCAAAGCCGCACATGGTGCCGCAGATCTTGCAGTGGATGCACCGATCCACCTTGCCGGCGACGATGGGACAGTTGCGGGAATAGATGTCCGCCCCCTGATCCAACACCAGCACCCGCAGCTCGGGCCGGAGTTTTTTGAGCTCATAGGCGGCAAAGATGCCCGCCTCGCCACAGCCGATGATGGTCACATCGTAGTTGTTCATGATTTGATCCTCTTCCTCCATTGTTCACCGTGCGCTGGAAACCTCAAAAGGCTCATGGCAAAGAAGCGCATAATAACACATGATATATACTATCACAATTTCTCCGCCGCTGCAAGCCCTTTTTCTCCCGCCGCTCCGGCGGCGGGCTTTTCCCTTCGGAACGCTTGCCAAACGGACCTGCATGGGGTAAAGTATGAGCAAAGGCACAGCGAAACATGCCGTCCCGCCCCCCTCATGGGAAGCGGTCGATATCCCCGGGCGGAAACGGGCGGCCGTCCCCGCCGGAAAGTGAGACAGATTATGGATCAACTGCAACCCCAACTGAATAAACTCCTCCGCCGCCGGCTGAGCCGGGTGGGCTGGGGGGTGCTGCTCTATCTGCTGGCCATCCAGGTGATCGGCGGCCTGCTGCTGGCGATCCCGGCGGTGGGGCGCAGCATCTACCTGGCCATGGCGGTCAACGAGGCTGTCAGCTACGGCCTGGCCCCGCTGATCCTGTGGCTGATGATCCGCCCGCTGCCCAAGGGGCGGGGGCCGGAGCTGCCCCTGAGTCCCAGGGCCTTCGCCCGGACGGCGGTGTTCTCTCTGGGCACCCTCTACCTGTTCAATCTGGTCACTGTGCTGCTGGTGGCGGCGGTGGAGGCCTTTTCCGGCAGCTCCACCGGAAACCTGTTGGACAACGTGGTGAACTCCCTGCCCACCTGGCTCTACCTGGTGATGGTGGGCGCCATAGCCCCGGTGATGGAGGAACTGATCTTCCGCAAGCTGCTGCTGGACCGGCTGCGCCCCTTTGGGGACCGGTGCGCCATTCTGGTCAGCGCCGTGGCCTTTGGCCTGTTCCATATGAACCTGTATCAGCTCTTCTACGCCACCGCTCTGGGGCTGGTCTTTGCCGGGGTGGTGATTAAGACGGGCAGGATCTGGCACACCATCGCGCTTCACGCCATCGTCAATCTGGGGTCCGCCGGTATGAGCGCGCTGACCGGAGCGGGCCGCTGGGGGGCCGGCGCCGCCGGAATACTGATGTTCCTGCTGATGGGCCTGGCCATCTACTTTTTCTCCCGCTACGCCCGCACCTTCCGCTTTGCCCCTCCGGCCCCGCCGGTGACCGACCGGCAGGCCCTGAGCTCCCTGCTCCGGGCCCCGGGCGTCTGGGTGTGCACTGTGCTCACCCTGGCCGCCAGCCTGGCGGTGATCTTCCTGGTGTGAGCCGGGGGGCGCTCCGCCCCCCCCGCCCTCGGGCGCCCCGTTTTCCCGTCATCCCGGGATTTCCCCCGCTCCTGTCATCCTGAGACATTGCTTTTTGTCCCTGCATTTTGTCACCCCGGTACCTCTTCCGCCTCTGTCATCCTGAGGAGCGCAGCGACGAAGGATCTTTCCACCAGGGAACCCCCTTACAGGGGAAGAAGATCCTTCGCTCCGCTCAGGATGACAGGGGACGGCGCTCAGGATGACAGGGGGACGGGGACGCTCAGAAGGACAAGGGGATGTGTGCAGGAGAACAAGGGGCAGCGCTCAGGAGAACAGAGACAAAATCACGCCCATAAAACGCCGCGCGCCGGCGGGTCCCCACAGGGTCCCGCCGGCGCGTTTATTCCCACTGCCGCGTAGCTCAATTTTACAGCCCCTCCCGGAACAGGTGCTGATAAAGCAGGGCATACCGCCCGTCCAACGCCAGCAGCTCCCGGTGGCTGCCCTGCTCGGCCACCCGGCCGCCGTCGATGACGGCGATCTGGTCCGCCCGCTTGATGGTGCTCAGCCGGTGGGCCACCACCAGGGTGGTGCGGCCCTTGCACAGCTCGTCCAGGGCCTGCTGGATCAAAATCTCGGTGGTGTTGTCCAGGGCGCTGGTGGCCTCGTCCAGAATGAGGATGGGGGGATTTTTCAGAAAGACCCGGGCAATGCACAGCCGCTGCTTCTGGCCGCCGGAGAGCCGCACCCCCCGCTCCCCCACCACCGTATCATACCCCTCCTCCAGGGACATGATATACTCGTGGATATTGGCCCGCTTGGCCGCCTCCACCACCTCCGCCTCGGTGGCGTCCAGCCGGCCGTAGAGGATGTTGTCCCGGATGCTGGCGTTGAACAGGAAGATGTCCTGCTGGACGATGCCGATGTTCCGGCGCAGGGACTGGCGGGTCATACCGGTCAGCGGCTTGCCGTCGATGGTGATCTCCCCGGCGCTGGCGTCGTAGAACCGGGGGATCAGGTGGCAGATGGTGGTCTTGCCCCCGCCGCTGGGGCCCACCAGGGCAAAGGTGCTCCCCGCCGGGATGTCCAGATCCACATGGCGGAGCACCTCCCGGCCCTCCTCATAGCCATAGCTCACATCCCGGAAGCGGATGTGGCCCTCCAGCCGCCCCGCCGGCACCGCCCCGGGGTCGTCCCGCTCCGAGGGCTGATCCATGACCTCCAGAAAGCGCTCAAAGCCGGCCACCCCGTTCTGGAACTGCTCCATAAAGTTGATCAGGTTTTTGATGGGCTGCAAAAACAGGTTGATGGACACGATGAAGGCGGAGTAGTCGGCGAAGTCGATGCTCCCCCGGTAGAGGAACAGGCCCCCGGCCACCAGCACCACCACGTTGAACACGTCGGTGATAAAGGTGGTGGAGGACTGAAATTCCGCCATGGCCTTGTAGGCCTCCCGCTTGGACTCCTGGAACTCCAGGTTGCCCACCTCGAACTTCTCCTGCTCCTTGTCGGCGTTGGTGAAGGCCTTGGTGATCCGGATGCCCGAGACGCTGCTCTGCAGGTCGGCGTTGATCCGGGCATTGGCCTCCCGGTTGCGGCGGAAGGCGGCCCGCTGCTTCTTCCGGGTGTAGAGGGAGCACACCACCAGCAGCGGGATGCAGGCGAAGATAATCAGGGTCAGCCCCAGGTGGATGGTGGCCAGATAGCCCAGGGAGAGCAGCACCGAGAAGGTGCAGATCAGCAGGTTCTCCGGGCCGTGGTGGGCCAGCTCGCTGACGTCGAAGAGGTCGTTGGTCATCCGGCTCATGATCTTGCCGGTCTCGTGGTCGTCGAAAAAGCGGAAGGGCAGCCGCTCCAGGTGACAGAACAGGTCCCGGCGCATCTGGGCCTGCATCTTGGTGCCCATCATGTGGCCCTGGTACTGGATGAAGTAGTTCAGCAGCATCCGCACGAAGTACAGCCCCAGCAGCGCCAGCCCGGCAATCACCACCATCCGGTAGTTTCGGTTGGGGATCAGGTCGTTGAGCATCCGCCTGGTCACGATGGGGTAGATCACCGCGATCACCGACACCAGCAGCGACGCCCCCATATCCAGGGCAAAGAGCAGCTTATGGGGTTTATAGTAGTGCAAAAAACGTCTCAGCATGTCCTCTCTCCTGTCTCTCTCAATGCCCGCCGGGACTGCCTGCCCGGGGTGAACAGGCTCTATCTTAACTCCCCGGCCCGAATTTTGTCAAACGTTTTCCAAAGGCGAACAGCTGTAACTCTGCCGCAGACCGCCCGGGCGGGGCATAATTTTCCTTTGTCATCGAACATTCATCGAATATGCATTTCGGATTCCGTTTTGTTTACCCCGTTCCCGGCGGGCGGGAGGCCGCTTTTCCATGGGGTTTTCCACAATATGCACAGGGTTTTGCACATTTCTTATGTAAATGGGGTGTGGATAAAGTGCCGCCCTATCAGGCGACATAATAAAAACCCGGTCAAATTGCACCGTCGATTCGACGAAAGCCCCCACGCCTGTCAGTCCGGCCGCCGGTTTTTCCCCATATAGACCTTGCCAATCGCCCGGTTTGGGCATATAATGGCAGAATGGTAGAAAACCGCCTGCCCCTTTCATTCGGGCGGCAGGCCACAAGGAGGAACCCGCCATGGGAGAGAAGAAGAAATACTATATCACCACGCCGATTTACTATCCCTCGGACAAGCTGCACATCGGGCACACCTACTGCACCGTGGCCACCGACGCCATGGCCCGCTATAAGCGGCTGCAGGGCTACGACGTGATGTTCCTGACCGGCACCGACGAACACGGCCAGAAGATCGAGGACAAGGCCCGGGAGGCCGGAGTCACCCCCCAGCAGTTCGTGGACAACATCGTCACCGGCCCCAAGGGCATCCTGGACCTGTGGAAGCTGATGAACATCTCCAACGACCGCTTCATCCGCACCACTGACGGCTACCACGTCAAGAGCATCCAGAAGATCTTCAAGGCCATGTACGACAAGGGGGACATCTACAAGGGCAAATATGTGGGCAAGTACTGCAAGCCCTGCGAGTCCTTCTGGACCGAGAGCCAGCTGGTGG
>CAUGSS010000059.1 GCA_959602365.1 uncultured Eubacteriales bacterium | reverse complement strand
AGGGCGTCTGCCCCCACTTCGTGGTCACCGGCGACGGCCGGCAGGCCCGCACCGTTAAAGAGGCCACCTACGAGGGCTTCTGCGCCGCGATGGATATTCTTTGATCCGCTCTTGGTGGCGGGTGCGGACCGCTTTGCGGCCTGCGCCGCCATGGACATCCTCTGATCTGAAGACCGGGGGATAAAGACGTTCTCTCTATACTCTGTCAGGGCCCGGGCGCTGCGCATGTGTGCAGTGCCCGGGCCTGTCTCTGTCCTTTGGTTCGGCCCCAGGGGAAGAAATGAATCAGCTGGGATCAGACAGGACATCCCCCTGGGGGGCTATTGTTGGCATCCCGTGCTGCCTGTGCCGGATTCCTTTGCCCCAAATGCCTTGATTTTGACGGATGTGCAGTCTTTTGGCGCTTGAAAGATGCAGCTTTGTATAGTTTGTGTTACAATGGCTTAGGACGTTATATTCCAGGGCTGGGAGGGCGATTTTGATGGATCAAGAACTGCTGAACAAACTCAATGCTGCCTATTATCATTTGGAAATAAGACGGGCAGAAATCATCCGCGCTTTGGTTCACAGGGGGGATAATGTGAAATCCGGTTGGTACAACGGACACTATCACAGGGGAGAGGCGGGTCAGTGGATCAGAGAATCTTATCCCATTGCAGTGATTGGCGTCAATGGCCTATGTGATATTGAGATTCACTTTGATAAAATATCCGTATCCACAAAGCTGAAACGTGCGGATGCCCTTTCTGATTTCTTTGACACATTTGACGGATATCTGTTTGAAGCATATGGTGTGGAAGATTACCTTGCAGATTACTATCACGCCGGACAGACCATACAGGAAATGAAACATCGTATCCGTGCCTGCGATGAAAGGGAGATCGGGTTTTCCTTTGGCTTTCCGTTTGAGGTGGAAGGGGAGCAGATTGTTGATTTGGTGAATCTGCTTCGCCGGGAAGGGTTTTACAATTGATTGGAATTGGAGCTTTGGAAGATTGTTTTGGTGTCTGAAGAACATAAAAAAGAAGGGCATCCACCACAGGATGTCCTTCTTTTTTGGAGCGGGGTACGGGAGTCGAACCCGCCTATTCGGCTTGGGAAGCCGACGTACTACCGATGTACTAACCCCACAGATTAATTTTGCCGTCTTACAGAAAGCATTGCTTCTGCAAAGCTCTATTATTATAGCACTGATTTCCCTGTTTGACAAGAGGAAGTTTTGTCAAATTTGGCCTGACTGAAAAATCCCCGCCGGTGGATACCGGCGGGGATTGAAATCTTCAGACTGCAGTGTGGAGAGAGCACTCAACCCACAAAGCGCATGGCAAAGCCATTTTGGGTGGGATAGTTGGGCGTTACCTCGTCCAGCCACTCATAGTACTTCTCTTCCTGGACATTGTCGTAGCAGACGGTACGCCAGTAGGGGGTGTCCTGATGGCCGATGAAGTAGAACAGATAGCAGGTGTGGTTGTCCTCATCCACGAAGGACTGATAATCGCCCTCCTGGCGGCTGTCATCGAAGAGCCATGCGGTGATCTCATCATTGAATGCCTCCTTGGAGACATTTTCCCGCAGGCCGCCGGGATAGGTGGAGGCATCAAACGAGTAATTATCTGCCAGATCACCGAAGCTTTCGGCGGTCTTGTCGCCCTCTTCATAGGACTGAATGATGGTGTCCAGCTCGGTGGTCAGGGACTCCATATCATAGTTGCCCTCGTCGTCAGCAGTGGCGGTGGTGCGGATATACCGGACATCCACGCCGGTGTATTCATCCAGATGGCGGTCATTGATATAGATGGCAAAATAGCCCAGCACTGTACTGTCATCTGTGGCGCTGATGTTCTCCACCAGTCCGTAGGAGCCCGTCTGATGGCTGTTGTCCGCCATCCAGTCGGCGTAGCCGCTGTAGCTGATGCCGCTGGAGTTGGAGTTGTCGGTGGCGCCGTATTCCTCAGCCAGCTGGGCCGCCAGCTCCTGGTCGCCAGCCACCAGGGCGTCCAGGATTTCCTGAGCGCGCTCCTGGGCCTGCGCCCGGTTTGCCTCGATGGTCGCCTCGTCCAGATCCACCGTGTTGCCGTCCGCATCCGTCTCAGTCCGGTCATAGCCCACCAGATAGCAGTTGTAGTCGATGGTGTCCAGCTCGGCGGAATTCTCGTTATAGAACGCCTGGATCTCGTCGTCAGAGACCTCAAAGGAGGTTCCCTTATACTGGGCATATTCCTGAGCGATCTGGTATTCAGTGAGAATGCGCTCCAGCTCGCTCATGGTCATATACCGGCCATAGTTGGACTCGAGATAGTATTTCTCCGTCACGCCGAACAGAGAGGCGTAGGAGGAGGTGTTGTTCAGTGTAATCGCTACCTGATCCTGGCCGTCCTGGCTGAGCTCATAGCCGTCAGCCATTGCCTCCTGATAGAGGACGCTGACGTCGGTCAGCAGCTCCACGGCGGAGTCCTTGAGCATCTGATCCCAGGTGTAGCCCTCAGACACCTCCTGCTGATCCAGCGGTACGCTGGTGTCCAGACCATAGGTATCCGCACTGGCGGAATAAGTGGAGTAACTGGAGTAATAGTAATAATTCAAATCAAGAATGGTGTATTTCCTGTTGCCGACAGAAAGGGCGGTCATATGGGTCTGGATGACGCCGCTGTCCCAAACCAGCAGGGCGGCTACGGCGATGGCGACCACAATGCCGACCACAGTATAAATGATCGCGTTGCGCCGGGACTTTCTGGCCTTCTCCTGCTCCTGCTTTTCCTTTTGGGAGAGGGCCGCGCGGGCCTGTGCCTGACGCTCTTTTTTTGTCATGGATTCGCTCATATTTTGAATCATTCCTCTCAGTCTTGGGCGCACGGCAGGGAAATGGGGCGCCCAAACTTCCTTTACAAAAGCGGCCTGGATGGAAGAGACGAAAAATCTGTCATCGCAGCCGCTTAGCCGCTATTATACCGCAAAATAAGTCGTCTTGCAAGACCTTCCTCCGGGGGAGCCCGGCGGATCAGACCGCAAAAAGTCCCGGAAAGCTGTGCTTCCCGGGACCGTACCGGTTTGAAATTATCTGAATTTGGCATCACTGGGACAAATCCAATCTGATAAAAAACCCCGCCGTGGCCGTGTGGCCCGAAATGTGCCTGCGTAATTGCAGGTGGGCCGCCTCCGTCCGGTTTATCTGCTTCCAACTTCCAACCCTTTTCAAGAAAGGGCCGGGAGGCCTGCAAACCGCCGGACGAGTCTATTCTGGCAGTCCATATTAACATTGTAGGCCATAAAGGAGGCCATCACGCACCCGGCAGGGCAAACAGTCCATTCAGATGAGAAGGGGAGGATTACTCGCCGTCTTCTTCCTCTTCAAACAGGGTCTCCATGAACAGGTCGTACACCGCGTTGAGTACGGTCTCATCGTCTACAGATTCCAGCGTGTCCTCCTCATCGCCGGGGACACACCGCAGGATGATCAGGCCGTATTCCTCGCTGTCCTCATCCTGCCCCTCCTCTAGGGTGGGGAAGAACGCCATGTAGACATCTCCCTTGTACTCCAGAGTGTCCAGGTATTCCAGCTGGAACTCGTTGCCCTCCTCATCGGTCAGGGTGATGAAATCGGGACCATATTCTTCGCTCATAGTGCATACCGGCCTTTCCCAGGAGACACAGACTCCGCCGCTGGGGAGGAGGGTTCCTGTTTCTTCTGGCTCTATTGTAACGTGCCGCCGGGAAAAAAGCAATAGGAAGCGGGCGTCATTTTTTTCCGATGGGACTGCTCAGGCGCCAAAGTCCTCCAGAAGCTGATGCATTTCGGTCTCGCTGGACACTTCAATGCCCTCTTCCAGTTCTTTTCGGTTCTGTTCCGGAAGAGAAACCACGGGAATATCCGTTTTATAGAATAGGACGCCGTTTCGATAGACGCACACCATGCCGTCGGTACTGCGCAGCACAAGAGAAGACTCCTGCCCGGCGCTCTTTTCCGCGTTGACAGCCACTTCCACTTGTGCCTGGGCGCTGGTCTGGCTGCTGTCAGGCATGGGAAGCGCCCATGCGGTGATCAAAAGGGCAAGACTGACGGCCAGTGTGCCGCACAGAAGGGAAATCCGCAGCGGAATCGATGGATGAGAGTGTTTCATTTGTATTCACCTGCCTGATCCAGTTTGCCCTGTTTCCGGTGACCCTATACAGTCAATGGCTCTGACTGCATGGATAAAATTTGCCTTAAACCGGAAGAATCAGGAAAAAAGGAGACTGGATTTGACAGATATGCTACAATAGTAAAATGAGAAGTTATTTGTAGAATATGCCCTCTGCGGCCGGGCTCCTCGGACGACCGGCCGTGCGACTACCGGAGGTGGTTCTTTTGGCTAAAAAAACCAAGCGGAGAAAGCGGACTGGCGGCGCCCTGGCGCTGTATATCACCGGCCGTTTTTTCAAGTGGCTGGGTATTGTATTGGGCACAATCCTGCTGGGCGGTCTGCTGACCGGCCTGTTTATGATGGGGTACGCCAAGACCTATGTTCAGGACGTCATCATTCCCCAGGCGGAGGAAGCCCAGACTACACTGAATACCCAGGCCTACGACCCCAGCCTTTCATCCAATATCTATTATTGGGATGACACATCCCAGAGCTGGCAGATCATGAAAACCTTGTATGCAAACGAGAACCGTGTGTGGATCACCTATGACGAGCTGCCGAAAAATCTGATCAACGCCACCGTGGCCATCGAGGACAAGCGGTTCTGGGAGCACAATGGCGTGGACTGGCGGCGCACGCTGGGCGCGGTCTATTATATGTTCACCGGCCGGGACGTTCAAGGCGGTTCCACCATTACCCAGCAGCTGATTAAGAACCTGTCCCAGAACGACGACGTCACCGTCAAGCGGAAGGTGCTGGAAATTTTCTCCGCCCTGGAGTTTGACAGCAATCACTCCAAGGAAGAAATTCTGGAGCTCTATCTCAACAACATCTACCTGGGCCGCCAGTGCAACGGCGTCTATACAGCGGCCTATCGGTATTTTGCAAAGGATGTCTCCGAGCTGGATCTGGCGGAGTGCGCCAGCCTGATCAGCATTACAAACAACCCTTCTCTTTATGATCCCTATAATCATCTGGACAATAACATGCGCCGGGCTTCTACCGTGGTTATGCAGATGTATGAACAGGGGTATATCAGTGAGGAAGAGGAGCTGACCGCCCTGGCCAAGCTGGGCTATCTGCCCGACGGCACTGTGGACGAGGATGGGAACAAGAATTTTGTCTATGACGCATCCCAGGTCACTATGGTGTTTGAGGATGGTTCCCAGGCGGCCACTGTGGGCAGTTCCTCTGGGGATATCAACTCCTGGTATGTGGACGCGGTGATTGATGCGGTCCAGCAGGATCTGATGGAACAGTTCAACATCTCCAATGAGGCGGCCAGCAACATGTTGTTCCATGGCGGTCTGTCCATCTACACCTGCTTCGATCCGGATGCCCAGGCCAAGGTGGACGCGGTGTACAGCAATCCCGACGCTCTGGCGGGGATGGAGTCCGACTCCGGCGCGCCGCTCCAGTCCGCTATCACTGTGGTGGACAATGAGACCGGTGCGGTGGTGGCTTTGTCCGGCGGCATCGGAGAGAAGACTGAGAGCCGTTCTCTGGTCCGGGCCACCGACAGCTTGCGCCAGCCCGGTTCCTCGCTTAAGGCTATTTCCGTCTATGCGCCCGCCCTGGAGGAGGGGCTGATTACGCCCTATTCCGCCGTGGACGATACCCCGTTTATGCTCAATGATGGAAACCCCTGGCCCAGAAACTCCAACCGGACGTATTCCGGCCTGACCAGCGTATACAACTCGGTGGTCAACTCGCTGAACACCAGCGCCGTCAAGACGCTGGATCTGGTGGGGGTGGAGACCTCCTATGAATATCTGGTAAATCGGTTTGGCATCAGCAGCCTGGTCTCCTATTATGAGGGCTCCAATGGACGGGTGTACTCTGATATTGACTATGCCCCTCTGGCACTGGGCGGCCTGACGGAGGGTGTGACCACATTTGAGATGGCCGGGGCATTCTCTGTGTTCCCCCGCAACGGCATGTATGTTGAGCCCCATCTCTACACCACTGTCACTGACAGCGACGGCAATGTCATTCTGGAAAACGATGAGACCGGCAACGCCGTGCTCAGCGAGGATACCTGCTATTATATGAACCGGATGCTGGAGGGGGTTGTCACCAGCGGCACCGGCACCCGGGCGGCCATCTCCGGTATGACGGTGGCAGGTAAGACCGGTACCACCACGGACAACTATGACCGCTGGTTCTGCGGCTATACTGGTTATTACACTGCCGCGGTCTGGGTGGGTTACGATCAGCCTGAGGATATCAGCGTCTCCGGTAACCCGGCAGTCACCCTCTGGCAGCAGGTGATGAGCAGCCTGGTGGAGGGGCTTCCCGATGTGGAGCTTGCAACCACCAGCAAGAATGTGGTCTCCGCCACCTACTGTACCAAGAGCGGCGATTTGGCCACCAGTGTCTGCAGTGCTGCCGGCTGTGCGGCGACCGGCTACTTTGTGGAAGGTGATGCCCCCACGGATTACTGCAGCGTTCACACGACGGTGACGGTCTGTCTGGACGACCCCATCGGGGACACCGGTATGTATCATCTGGCCGGCGAGTACTGCCCGGAGGAGAGCCGCTCTGAGATACCCGTGCTGGACTTCTATCGGGATGAGGCTGCCGCCTCTGTCACGGTGGGCGACAGCTACCAGCTGAAGTCTTGGGTGGAGTCCCAGGGACAGTGCACCCTCCATACAGAGGAGTGGCTGGCCAACCGGGAACTGATGAGCCAGCAGACCGTGACGGTGGCCTCCGCGTCTTATTCCAAGACGGTGGGCGACGCCCCCTTCTCTCTGGGTGCCTACAGCGTGGACGGGGCCGGCAATCCCGGCGGCGCCATCAGCTACTCCTCCAGCAATCCGGCGGTGGCCACCGTGGATGCCAACGGCAATGTCACTGTGGTCAGCGCGGGTACTGCGGTGATTACCGTGACTGCGGACGCCACCGAGTATGCGCCCAGCGTCTCTCTGACCGTGACGGTCAATGTCTCGAGCGGGAGCATCATAGACGATATCATTGACGGAATTACCGGAGGCAATTCCAGCGGGACATCTGAGGGAGGATAATGGGCGGATGATTCCGCCAGCCCATAATATGAGTCAGAAGCGCCGCCTTGCATGGGCGGCGCTTCTCTTTGCTCATCGCTTGGCAACGCTCTGGGAGGAGAGAAAACTGATGGCCACTGCCGCCAGTACGGGAAACAGGATCAGGCCTTTCAGCCCCCACACTTTTGCCCCCAGAATGGCGGCAAAGAAGGAGATGGCGGACGGCAGCTGGAGCTGACGGCCCACCAATTTGGGCTCCATGACCGTTCGGGTGGTCCACACACAGATCCAGATCAGCACCAACCCAAGCGCCTGGAGCTGGTCGCCCATCAACAGCCGGATGGCGGCCCAGGGCAGCAGCATCAGGCCGGAGCCCACCAGGGGCAGCAGATCCACCAGGGCGATCAGGGCTGCAAAGAAAAACCAGCGCTTGATGCGCAACAGAGCCAACCCCAGAGCCAGCTCCAGAAAGATCAGTCCCACCAGCTTGCTCTCTGCGCTGCACCAACGGCCCAGCTGGTTGGCCGCGGTCCGCTGCACCCGACCCGCCCATGCCCGCCAGTCCTCGGGCAAAATCCGCCGCAGCAGCGCGCTGATCTCGGGATAGCTGATGGCACAGAAGAGAAAGGAGAGCAGAAAGAGCCCGGTTTCGCCCAGATGGGAAGGGAGTGTGGTGAGCAGCCCAGAGCTCCAGGCGCCCAGACGGGTGAGCAGCTCTCCCAGAAACTGGTCTTTCTGCTGGGCCAGTGTATTCAGCGCGGCGCGGCACACCTCCTGCAGGGAAGGCGGGAGCGCGGTCATCACCCGATAGAGCCAGTCGTCCAGCAGGTGTTCAGACTGCAGCCGGGGAATGACGGTCTGGGCGATGTCCCGCACAGAGTGGGCCAGAGACAGTATGCCGTATCCCAACAGCAGCAGCAATGGCGCAAGGCCGATCAGCAGAATGGCCAGAGAAGAGAGCCAGCGGGGGATGTGGCGCATTTCCAGTTTTGCCATCGGCCGCTGAAAGCACCCGGCCATAAACAGTGCCAGGGCAAAGGGGAGCACCGCGCTGCGCAGAACGGGAATCAGCAGGATTGCAGCGGCACACAAAATCAGAACTGCCTTTTGATGGTTGATCCGCATCTAAAGCCCTCCTTTCGGTAAAATGTCTGAAACGGGGCGGACAGCAGCGGGGATAATCCGTCATTTTTTGCGATACTTATCGTTGAAAACAGATGAAAGCTATGGTATCATAAAAGCCAACACAGACAAATGACCGCCACAGGCGGACGCAGAGGTGACGGAGATGGCCCAGCGGCCGAAATATTTTATTGTGGAAGCGGATAAGCTGCCCGAGGTCTTTCTCAAGGTGGTCCAGGCAAAGCGAATGCTGGAGCTGCGGGAAGTGAGCACCATCAACGAGGCCGCCCAGCGCGTGGGCATCAGCCGCAGCGCCTTCTATAAGTATAAGGATTCGGTCATGCCCTTTAATGACATGATGAGCGGCCATATTGTCACGTTTCAATCCATGCTTCGGGATGAGCCGGGGGTGTTGTCCTCTATCCTGAATATCTTTGCCATATCTGGGGCAAATATCCTCACCATCAACCAGTCCATTCCGGTCAATGGATGCGGTGCGGTCACCATCAGTGCGGAGACCTCCGGCATGAAAGATCCCCTGGACGAGTTGATTCGGCAGCTCAACGATTTGGACGGAGTGGTGCAATTTGAAATTTTGGCCGGCTGACCCCGGCTGTCATAAACTATAGCGTAGAAGAACAGAGGTGTATGTATGGTTAATGTTGCGATTTTGGGGTTTGGCACCGTCGGTTCCGGCGTGGCCGAGGTCATTCACAAGAATGGCCAGCATATTTCAGAAAAAGTGGCCAATCAGGTCAACCTGAAGTATATTCTTGACATACGGGACTTCCCGGAGAGCATGTTTGCCGACAAGGTCATCCATGATTTTTCGGTTATTGAGCAGGACCCGGAGGTGGATGTGGTGGTGGAAACCATTGGCGGAGCCACCATCGCCCTGGATTACACCCGCCGCGCCCTGAGCGCCGGCAAGAGCGTGGTCACCTCCAACAAAGAACTGGTGGCCACCCACGGGTATGAGCTGCTGCAGCTGGCCAAACAGCACAACGTGTCCTATCTGTTCGAGGCCAGCGTGGGGGGCGGCATCCCCATCATCCGGCCCATCAACCAGTGCCTGGCGGCCAATGAGCTGACTGAGATTGCCGGTATCCTGAACGGAACCACAAACTATATTCTGACCCGGATGATCCGCGCGGGCCTCTCCTTTGAGGCGGCGCTGAAGGAGGCCCAGGA
>CAUGSS010000058.1 GCA_959602365.1 uncultured Eubacteriales bacterium | reverse complement strand
CGGGCATCTCGCTGCCCACCTTCTTCTTCGCTTCCCTGCTGAAATGGGTGTTCTGCGTCCAGCTGGGCTGGTTTGATCTGGGCGGCCTGGTGGGACGGAACTTCCAGTTCCTCTCCCCCATGGGGCAGATTCTGGATATGGCCCACCACCTGGTGCTGCCCATTGTCACCCTGGTGGTCATCAGCGTGGGCTCCCTGATGCGCTATACCCGCACCAACATGCTGGAAGTGCTGAACTCCGACTATATCCGCACCGCCCGGGCCAAGGGCCTGAGCGAGCGCAAGGTGGTCTATCACCATGCCTTCCGCAACACCCTGATTCCCCTGGTCACCATCGTGGGCGGCTCCCTGCCGGGGCTGTTCTCCGGCGCACTGATCACAGAAACCCTGTACAGCATCAACGGCATCGGCTATGTCTCCTACCAGTCCATGACGGCGGGCGACATTCCCTTCTCCATGTTCTATCTGAGCTTTTTGGCTGTCCTGACTCTGGCGGGCAATCTGATCTCCGATATCCTGTATGCTGTGGTGGACCCCCGGGTTCGCATCGCTTGAGAGAGGAGGCGTTGACATGAGCGAGAAAAAGGAAGACGTGAAAAAGACTCCCGAAACTGAGGAGCAGCAGTATTCCCTGAATGATGACCGCCGGGTCAAAGTCCTCTCTCCCGGCGCCCTGGTGGCCCAGCGGTTCTTCCGCAACCGGGTGGCCGTCACCGGACTGGTGATTTTGGCCTTTATGTTCCTGTTCTCTTTTGTGGGCGGCGTCATCAGCCCCTACAAGGAGGATCAGATCTTCTACCGCACCGAGGCGCAGAATCAGCAGTACGCCGGCGTCACTGAAAACACCGATTTCCGCTATTCCGTGGCCGATGGGCAGTCGTTTGACTCGGTATGTCAGGCCCAGTTCCTGCTGGCCACCATCCAGGGCAACGACACCTTTACCGCCCGGGATACGGAGTACACCTATGCCGAGATGGGCGAGGACTTTTACGCCATCTATGCCGACGGAGGCAATACTCTGGTGGCCTTTGCCGCCTATGATATTGTCAATAACAGCAACGGCAACGAGGCGCTGCCCTTTGACCTCCAGTACAACATTCTGCTGGCGGTCACCAACAACCAGAACTCTTTCACCCTGGACGGCACCGAGTACACGGTGGACGAGAACAACATCGTCTATGCCGGCGGGGAAGAGGTGGCCTACGCCACCCGGTATGTGGTCCAGGCCATCATGTCCGACGTGGTGCTGACCCGTTCCTTCCGGGAGGAGCTGCTGGCCGTCATTGAAGAGGGCGGCACGGAGTTCACCTTTACCGATGAGGACGGCACCACCGCCGAGTACACCCTGAGCTACGCCGCGGACACCCAGTCCTGGTCTGTGCTGCAGAGCGTGGAGACCCAGATCTTCGACACCTACAGCGGCCCCTCCAAGGAGCACTGGCTGGGTACCGACCGCAACGGCATGGATATGCTCACCCGTCTGATGTATGGCGGCCGGGTGTCCCTGTATATTGGCTTTATCGTTGTGTTGATTTCCGGCGTTCTGGGTGTCATCCTGGGCGGCATCTCCGGTTATTTCGGCCGCTGGGTGGACAACCTGATCATGCGTATCGTGGATATTTTCTACTGCATCCCCTCCATGCCGGTCATCATTATTTTGGGCGCGGCCATGGACGGCATGCGCATGGATCCGCAGATCCGAATGATATGGCTGATGCTGATCCTGGGCTTCCTGGGCTGGCCCAGCATTGCCCGGCTGGTCCGCGGCCAGATCCTCTCCCTGCGGGAGCAGGAGTTTATGACCGCCACCGAGGCCTGCGGCATCCGGGTGTCCCGCCGGATTTTCCGCCATCTGATTCCCAACGTCATCCCCCAGCTCATTGTCACCTGCACCATGAGCCTGGGCTCCACCATCATCACTGAGGCCACCCTGTCCTTCCTGGGCCTGGGCGTCAAGTTCCCCTTCGCCTCCTGGGGCAATATCATGAACGACGTCAACGACATCCATGTGTTTACCAACTACTGGTTCGTGTGGATTCCCGCCGGCGTCTGCCTGCTGCTGACCGTGCTGGCCTTCAACCTGGTGGGCGACGGCCTCCGGGATGCCTTCGACCCCAAGATGAAACGGTAAGGGAGGAAGAAGTATGGCAAAGAAAAAAGCAGAGGGCTATCTCTCCCGCAAGGAGGCCCGCCGCATCTCCAAGGCGAACCGGAAGATCACCGGCGAGCTGGAGAAAAAGCGCAAGCGCAAAAACGTGCCTGAGTCTGAGTATCTGACCCAGATGCATGATCCCAATAATGCAGTGGAGTTTGACGACCTGCACACCTACTTCTTCACGGACGCCGGCACCGTCAAGAGCGTGGATGGCGTGAGCTTTGAAGTGCCCATCGGCAAGACCGTGGGCGTAGTGGGCGAGTCCGGCTGCGGCAAGAGCGTCACCAGCCTGTCGCTGATGCAGCTGGTTCAGCGTCCGCAGGGACAGATCGTCTCCGGTGAGATCCGGCTGAACCTGGGGGATAAGGCCTACGACATCGCAAAGACCCCTGTGGAGAAGATGCAGACCATCCGGGGCAACTATGTCTCCATGATCTTCCAGGAGCCCATGACCAGTCTGAACCCGGTGTTCCGCATCGGCAATCAGGTGGACGAGGTGATCGCCCTCCACGACGGCGAGGGCAAGAGCAAGCAGGATATCAAGAACCGCACCATTCAGCTGCTGGAAATGGTGGGCATTGCCAACAGCGAGGGCGTCTACAAGATGTATCCCCATGAGCTCTCCGGCGGTATGCGCCAGCGCGTTATGATCGCAATGGCCCTGGCCTGCAACCCCAAGGTCATCATTGCCGACGAGCCCACCACCGCGCTGGACGTGACCATTCAGGCCCAGATCCTGGATCTGCTGCGCCATCTGAAGGACAAGATCAACTCCTCCATTATGCTGATCACCCACGACCTGGGCGTGATCGCTGAGATGGCGGACTATGTGGTGGTCATGTATGCCGGCCGCATTGTGGAGAAGGGCACGGCAGAGGAGATCTTTGAGCACCCCTCTCACCCCTACACCATCGGCCTGATGGCCTCCAAACCCGTGGTGGGCAAGCAGGTGGACGAGCTGTACTCCATTCCCGGCAAGGTGCCCAATCCCATCAATATGCCCAACTACTGCTATTTCAAGGACCGCTGCGAGATGTGCGTAGAGGGCTGCAGCGGCGCCTATCCTGAGGAGATCAGCCTCTCCCCGACCCATAAGGTCAGCTGCTACCGCTACTATGACAAGAAAGAGGGAGGGGAAGCATAATGTCGCTCAATCAAGGCATGGCCGACGGCGCCGGCCGCTCTAATCGGGCAAAGACGCCGGAAGAGCTCCAGCAGGAGCAGGAGCGCCGCCAGGAGCGGGTGGCCAAGGGCGTTCAGGACGCCGCCAAGCCGGAGAAGCCCGCTGACGTGGGTGGGGCGCATGACTTTACCCCCGTGGAGTATGACCCGCAGTATATTCTGATGGTCAACGACCTGAAGAAGTATTTCCCCATCAAGGGCGGCATGATCTCCCGTACGGTGGGTCAGGTCAAGGCCGTGGACGGAGTCACCTTCAACCTGAAGCGGGGCACCACCATGGGTCTGGTGGGCGAGTCCGGCTGCGGCAAGACCACCACCGGCCGGACCATCCTGCGGCTGTCCGGCGAAAAAACCGGGGGCCAGGTGCTCTTCAACGGCCAGGAGGTCTACGACCTCTCCAACAAGGAGATGCGCGCCCTGCGCACCAAGATGCAGATTATTTTCCAGGACCCCTTTTCCAGCCTGTCCCCCCGTATGCCGGTGGGTGAGATCGTAGGCGAGGGCGTTCGGGAGCACAATCTGGTGCCCAAGGCGGAGTTCAACGACTATATTGATCAGATTATGGACGAGTGCGGCCTGCAGAGCTTCCACAAGGACCGCTATCCCCACGAGTTCTCCGGCGGCCAGCGGCAGCGCATCTGCATTGCCCGGGCCCTGGCGCTGAATCCCGAGTTTGTGGTCTGTGACGAGCCGGTGTCCGCTCTGGACGTGTCCATCCAGGCGCAGATCATCAACCTGCTGAAAAAGCTGCAGCAGGAGCGCAATCTGACCTATCTCTTCATCTCCCATGACCTCTCCGTGGTGGAGCACATCTCCGACACCGTGGGCGTCATGTACCTGGGCAATCTGGTGGAGTATGGCGCGACGGCGGATATCTTCAAGCATCCGCTGCATCCCTACACGGAAGCCCTGTTCTCCGCCATTCCGATTCCCGATCCCAAGGCCAAGATGAACCGGATTGTGCTGGAGGGCACCATTCCCTCCCCCGCCAATCCGCCCTCCGGCTGCAAGTTCCACACCCGCTGCGCGCACTGCACCCAGCGGTGCAAGGAGGAGGCCCCCCGCCAGATCGAGGTGGAGCCCGGCCACTATGTGGTCTGCCACCTGTTTGACCAGTGATGAGCCGGGACAAGCGGGACTTTGAGGATGATGGCCGTACCATCGCCGATATGAGCGCCCTGGAACGGCCCAGCCTGTTTGGCCATCTGCCCCGGAGGGAAAAAAGGCCGGGGCAAGCCGAGCAAACCGCACCTGAGCTGTTTCACGAAGAGAACAAGGAGCAGGTGGATCCACAGATTCGCAAGTGGTATATCCTGGGCGCCCTGAAGGCAGGGCTGCTCATCGGTCTGGCCTTTATTGTGGGATTGGGACTGCTCATTCTGCTGATGTTGTTGCTCTGGGGCGCTTTCTGAATCACAAAGCCACAAGGCAGATGTCTTTTTAAGACATCTGCCTTGTTTTATGTCTGTCAGTCGTCCTCTTCCAGCTTGTTGCCGCTGCCGCTCAGGCCCAAATCGTTGTCCAGAAAGCCGCCCAGCTGGATGGCGTCTTTGCCAAAGCGCCCCCGGATGGAGCGCAGGGCCCCCTCCAGCTTGTCCTGGCGCGCACGCCGTTCCGACTGCTCCGGAGGGGCAAACAGGCTGAGCTGCTCTGTGTCCTCCTCCAGAGGGGAGAGCTGTTTGGCGGTCAGGGAGAGCAGACGCACCGGCTTGCGGAAGTTCCAGCTTCCGGCGGCCAGGGTCATGGCGGCGTGGGTGAGTTCCCGGGCCAGATAGACGCCCTGCGGGGTGGTGATCTGGCGGGAGATGGTGTGGAACTGGGGGTCCTTGATCTGGATCTGCACAGTGTGGCAGCACAGGTGTTGGCGGAGCATCCGCTCGGAGACGGACTCGGCCAGAGCGGTGAAGCCCAGGCGCAGCTCCCGTTCTCCGGTCAGATTGCGCCGGAAGGTGATGCTGTTGCCGATGCTTTTGACCTCTCGCGGCTCATGATAGGGGCGCACCGGCTCACTGTCGTCTCCGTTGGCACAGCGCCAGGCGGATTCGCCCCGGGCGCCGAAGCGGCGGCGCAGCATAGCCGGATCGCTCTGGGCCAGATCGCCGATGGTGTGGATGCCCAGCTCCTGGAGCTGTTGGGCAAATTTGCCTCCCACATAGAGCAGATTTCCCACCGGCATGGGCCAGATCAGAGTCGGGACCGCCTGGCGGGGAAAGCAGGTGGTGGCGTCTGGCTTTTTATAGTCGCTGCCCAGCTTGGCAAAGGTCTTGCAGAAGGATACCCCCACTGACACCGTAATCCCCAGTTCCTCCCGCACCCGGCGGCGGATCAGGTCCGCCGCGGCCGCCGGGGTGTCTCCCAGCAGGTGGAGGGAGCCGGTCAGGTCCAGATAGCTCTCGTCGATGCTGGCCGGTTCCACCAGATCGGTGTAGTCCAGGAAGATCCGGTTCATGGCCTTGGATATCCGGCTGTAGGTCTCCCGGTGGGGGGCCACCAGCACCAGGCCGGGGCATTTGCGCTGGGCCTGCCAGATGGGTTCGGCGGTCTGCACCCCACGGGCCTTGGCCAGCTGGTTTTTGGCCAGGATGATGCCGTGGCGGCTCTCCGGATCTCCGGCCACCGCCATGGGCACCTCCCGCAGCTCGGGACGGTGAAGGCATTCACAGGAGGCGAAGAAGTTGTTGCCATCCACATGGAGGATGATCCGGTCCTGTTGGGTTTGGCTGTCCACGGCGCCGCCTCCTCTCAAGCGTAAAAGTCTGTACAAAACAGTTTAGGCACCCCGGGGGCAAAAGTCAAGGCCGCAGACTATATGAGTTGAGGGAAAGGCCGGGCCGTGCTATAATCAGAAAAAAGCCGCCCATAGGGCGGATGGAGGAGGAAGCGATATGGATCAGATGGAGCGGCTGGACCGGCAGTTCGCCTTTTTGCGGGAGATTGACAAGGAGAAGGAGATCACCCGCCAGAACTATCTGGCCTCGGGCAGCCGGAGAGAGGGGGACGCGGAGCACGCCTGGCACCTGGCCATTATGGCGCTGCTGTTGGGCGAGTACGCACCGGAGGGCATTGACCTGCTCCGGGTGGTCTCCATGGTGCTCATCCATGATTTGGTGGAGATCGACGCCGGAGATACCTATGTCTACGACGCGGCCGGGGTGGCCACCCAGCGGGAGCGGGAGCTGGCGGCAGCGGACCGGATTTTTGCGCTGCTGCCCGAGGACCAGGGGAAACAGATGCGGGCGCTCTGGGACGAGTTTGAGGCCCGGGAGACCCCGGAGGCCAAATTTGCCCGCACCCTGGACTGTATCCAGCCCACCATGCTCAATGATGCCTCCCAGGGCAAAAGCTGGTTGGAGCATGGCATTCACCTGAGTCAGGTGCTCCGGCGCAATCAGCGCACCGGGGAGGGCTCCCAGGTGTTGTGGGACTATGCCCGCACCTGTTTTGTGGAGCCCCACCGGGGGAAGGAATTGGCGGAGGACTGAGGCAGAGCGCAACGCGCCCGGCGCTGGCATGAGCGCCGGGCGCGTGTTTTCATTGTCTCAGCTCTCGTAGGGCCGCACCCGCAGTTTGGCCCCCAGGCTCTCGCAGATCTGCCGGGCCTTCTCCTGCTCCTCCGGAGTGGTGACCGGCTCTCCCACCACCGTCATCACCACATGGGGGACATATTGGGTGCACGCCCGGGTGAAGTTCAGCATCGCCTCATAGGAGCCGAGGCCGAATTTGCTGCGGGTCAGCCGCAGGTATTCCTCCGGATCGGTGGCGTTGAGGCTGACAGAAACCGTGTCGATGAGCCCCTCCAGCATGGGGGCGGTGGGTTTCTGCCAGATCAGATCGGACAGGCCGTTGGTATTGATCCGCAGGGGCAGGCCGGGGTGGCGATCCTTCAGGTACTTGGCCACCTCCAGCAGGTCATCCAGCCGCTCGGTGGGCTCTCCGTAGCCGCAGAACACCACCTCCTGTTTCTGCTCCAGATCCCAGCGCTCCAAGCTGTCACAGACTTCCTGAACGGTGGGTTCCCGCTCCAGCCATAGAGGGTCGGAGCCGTAGACCCCGGGGCCGTTCTGCCGCAGGCAGAACGTACAGGCGCAGGGACACCGGTTGGTCATATTTACATAGATGCCTTGTTTGACGGGATAGGTGATGGTCATTGAACGATGCCTCCTGAGCAATCGCGCCTGGGGCGCAGAACTTGATGATCCTATTTTACTCCATTTGCCCCGATGAGACAAGCCGTCCTTTGATGCCGGCCCGGTCCAGCGCGCGCCCCAGCGCCAGGTAGACCAGGCTGCTCAGGGCGGACTGAATCAGATACCCCGGAATGCCCGCGGCCGGGGCGGCAAAATTGCCGGTGATGGCGCACTCGTAGAGGTAGTATCCCGCCCCACACAGCGCGGCGGCGGGGAGCAGAGCCCAGAGGTTGCGCCGGCACAGAAAGGAGGGGGCCCTGCTGGTGAAGAAGCAGGCGGTGAGCGCCTTGATGAGCAGGGTGGCCGGGGCCCAGATGGAGTAACCGCTGAGCAGGTCGGCAAGCCCTGCCCCCACAGCGCCTGCGGCGGCGGCGTAGCCAGTGGGCAGCAGGGAGGCGGCCAGGTAGAGAAAGCCGTCCCCAATATGGGTGTAGCCGTTGAAGCTGGGCACATGGAGATAGGCGGTAAAGACATAGATGACGGCGGCAAAAATGGCGCATTGGCACAGCCGTCTCAGGCGCGTTGTGTTCATGGCGGGCTCCTCCTGTTGTCTGTGTCAACAGCATACCCCAAAATTTCGCGAAACAAAATGCCCAATTTTCAAAAGAATGATGAGGTCAGAATACAGCCAGATGGAGAAAATGCCTTTTATAAATGATATTGCTTGAATTTGGAAGAAAATGTGATACTATATAGATAAATTCAGAGAAAATATGCATAATTCCTGCTATTTCTCGAATATTGCGCATATTTTCCGGATGCCTTTTCCAAAGCTGGAAGGACAAAAATTAAGTGGTGCCGGATTTCTGTGCCGTGTGGTGTTTTCTCTTCCCCCGGCTTCTGCGTTTGCAAAGCCGGATTTTTTATGGAAATTTGCCCTGAAGTTGGTTGTCGGGCAAGGTAATAAAAAGGAATGGGAGGTTGATTCTGTGAGCCAAGCGTATATCACCTGGTTTGGCCACTCCTGCTTTCAGGTGGAATTGGCCGGAAGCAGCATCGTGCTGGATCCCTATGGAGTAGGGGCTGTTCCCGGGCTGCGGCTGCCCGACCTCAATGCGGACGATGTCCACATCAGCCACAACCACACCGACCACAACGCCGCCCAACGTGTGCTGTGCAGCGGCCGGCCGCTGCAGTTTTCCACCCGGGAGGTGGCGGGAGATCACGACCACCACGACGGCGCCCACCGGGGCAAAAACAAGATTCTGGTGATCGAGGGGGAGGGGCTGCGCATTGTCCATCTGGGGGATCAGGGACGCCTGCTCACCCAGGAGCAGATTGACGCCATTGGGCGCCCTGATCTGCTGATGCTGCCGGTGGGAGGGTATTTTACCATTGACGCCGCCGAAGCCCATCAGGTCATGGAGCAGCTTCAACCCGCCGTCACCATACCGATGCACTACCGGGACTGCCGGGTGGGCTTCCGGATGCTGGACACGCTGGACGCCTTTTTGGACACGGATCTGCCGGTGAAGCGGGCAGAAGAGCGGCGGTTTGTCCTGCAGCAGGATATGCCCCGGCAGATCCTGCTGCCGGTCTTGGTGCAGTGATATGGCGTACCGTTCGAAACAGATGCTGATTGTCCGGCGGGATTTGAAGATGCGCAAGGGCAAGATTGCGGCCCAGGCCAGCCACGCCGCTGTGGAAGCGGTGCTCAAGGCCATTTTGAACGAGGGACGGGCCGGCCAGCTGCGGACCACCCCGGAGGGGTGGGTCTATTTGGACGCTCCGGAGGGGGAGGAGAGCCCTCTGACCGACTGGTTCCGCTATGGCATGGCCAAGATCTGCGTCTATGTGGACTCGGAGGAGGAACTGCTGGAGCTGAACCGGCGGGCCGGGGAGGCGGGGGTGACCACTGCCTTGATCCGAGACGCGGGGATGACGGAGTTCCACGGTCAGCCCACCTATACCGCCCTGGCCTTTGAGCCGCTGGCGGCGGAGCGGGCGGACGAGCTGACCGGCGGGCTGCCGCTCTATTGACATTTGTACCGATCCAAAACAGGGGCGGGGGGGCCAATTGCCGCCCCCCCCCGCGGGGGTTTTTGGTGGGGGGTGATTTAATTGCCAATTATTGGGGGCCCCCCCCCCAGGAGAAGC
>CAUGSS010000057.1 GCA_959602365.1 uncultured Eubacteriales bacterium | reverse complement strand
AAGCCTGTATTCATGCGGGTTTGCGCCGTTTCGAGCGTCATTCCCACTCAATGGTGGCTGGCGGTTTGGAGGTGATGTCGTAGACGATGCGGTTGATGCCCTGGACCTCGTTGACGATGCGCACGGAGATCTTGTCCAGCACCTCGTAGGGGATGCGGGCCCAGTCGGCGGTCATGAAGTCGCTGGTGGTGACCCCTCGGAGGGCCAGGGTGTAGTCGTAGGTGCGGCCGTCCCCCATGACGCCCACCGAGCGCATGTTGGTCAGCACGGCGAAATACTGGCTGATCTTGCTGTCCCAGCCCGCCAGGGCGATCTCCTCCCGGAAGATGGCGTCGGCGTCCCGGAGCACGTCGGCCTTCTCCTTGGTGACCTCCCCGATGATGCGGATGGCCAGGCCGGGGCCCGGGAAGGGCTGGCGGGTGACCAGGTACTCGGGCAGGCCCAGCTCCCGGCCCAGCTGGCGGACCTCGTCCTTGAAGAGCATCCGCAGGGGCTCGATGATCTCCTTGAAGTCCACATAGTCGGGCAGGCCGCCCACGTTGTGGTGGCTCTTGATGGTGGCGGCGTCTCCCAGGCCGGACTCAATGATATCCGGGTAGATGGTGCCCTGGCAGAGATAGTCCACCGAGCCGATCTTCTTGCCCTCTTCCTCAAAGACCCGGATGAACTCCTCCCCGATGATATGGCGCTTGGCCTCGGGCTCGGACACCCCGGCCAGTTTGGACAGAAAACGCTGCTCCGCGTCCACCCGGATGAAGTTGATGTTCCACTTGGAGAAGGCGGCCTCCACCTCGTCCCCCTCGTTTTTGCGCATCAGGCCGTGGTCCACAAAGACGCAGGTGAGCTGGCTGCCCACCGCCTCGGCCACCAGGGCGGCGGCCACCGAGGAGTCCACGCCGCCGGACAGGGCCAGCAGCACCCGGCCGTTGCCCACCTTCTCCCGGACGGCGGCGATGGCGGTGCGGCAGTAGTCCCCCATGGTCCAGTCCCCCTGGGCGTGGCAGACCTCGTAGAGGAAGTTGCGGAGCATGTCCAGGCCGTGCTCGGTGTGGTTGACCTCCGGGTGGAACTGCACCCCGTAGAAGCCCCGCTCCACGTCGGCGATGGCCACGTTGGGGCAGGCGTTGGAGTGGGCCACCAGGGCAAAGCCCTCGGGCACCCGGGCCATGTAGTCACTGTGGCTCATCCAGGAGATGCCGGAGTCGGGCAGCCCCCGGAAGAGGGGGCAGGTGGTGTCATAGAAGGTCTCGGTCTTGCCGTACTCCCGGGCGGAGTCATCCTGGGCCTCGGTGACCAGGCCGCCCAGGGTGTGGGCCATCAGCTGGCAGCCGTAGCAGATGCCCAGGATGGGCACGCCCCAGGTGAAGATCTCCGGATCCACATGGGGGGACTCCTCCAGGTAGACGGAGTTGGGCCCGCCGGTGAAGATGATGCCGATGGGCTGCATGGCCTTCAGCTCGGAGAGCGGGGTGGTGTAGGGCTTTACCTCACAGTATACATTGCACTCCCGGACCCGGCGGGCAATCAGCTGATTGTACTGGCCGCCGAAATCCAGGACGATGACCGTTTCATGCCGGTTGGCCATTTTGGTCTCCCCTTTCTGTATCTCTGGTAAAACGGCGAATGCAGAACGATGTGGGGACCGTCCTGCATTCGGTTTTGGATGAAGTTATTTTACCGTCAAATGGTGGTCACGTCAATGGGCACCAGGTCAGCGCTGTGGCTGAATTCCCGGATGGTCAGCATGGCGTGGGCGGTGTCCACCGCGGTGACGCAGGGCACCGAGTGCTCCACGGCGCAGCGGCGGATCTTGAAGCCGTCGGTCTGGGTGGACTCGTGGCGGCTGGCAGGGGTGTTGATGATCAGGTTGATGGAGCCGGAGCGGATCAGGTCCTCAATGTTGGGCGACCCCTCCTTGATCTTGTTGACCATGGTGCACTCCACCCCATGGGCGCGCAGATAGTCGCAAGTACCCCGGGTGGCCAGGATTTCAATGCCCATCTCCTCAAAGCCTTTGGCGATGGGGACGATCTCGCTCTTGTCCTCGTCCTTGACAGTGACGATGATGCGCCCGCCCTTCTTGGGCACCTTCATATTGGCCCCCTTGAAGGCCTTCAGCAGGGCCTGGGGATAGCTCTCGGCGATGCCCAGGCACTCGCCGGTGGACTTCATCTCCGGACCCATGGCGATGTCCACGTCGGTGAGCTTCTCGAAGGAGAACACCGGCATCTTGACCGCGTAATAGCTGGCCTCGGGGTAGAGGTCTGTGCCGTACTCCATGTCCTTCAGCTTCTCCCCCAGAATGACCCGGGTGGCCACCTCCACGATGGGCACGCCGGTGACCTTGGAGATATAGGGGATGGTGCGGGAGGAACGGGGATTGACCTCAATGACGTAGATATCGTCATCGTAGAGGATATACTGGGCGTTGATCAGGCCGATGACCCCCAGCTCCCGGGCCATGTTCTTGGTGTCCTCCAGAATGATCCGCTTGTGCTCCTCGGAGATATGCAGGGGCGGATAGACCGAGATGGAGTCGCCGGAGTGGATGCCGGCCCGCTCCACATGCTCCATGATGCCGGGGATCAGGATGTCCTCCCCGTCAAAGACACCGTCCACCTCCAGCTCCCGGCCCATCAGGTACTTGTCCACCAGGATGGGATGCTCCTGGACGGTCATGTTGATGATGCTCATGAAGTCCACAATGTTCCGGTCGGAGTAGGCGATCTCCATGCCCTGGCCGCCCAGCACATAGGAGGGGCGCACCAGCACCGGATAGCCCAGCTCGTGGGCGGCCTTCAGGGCCTCCTCGGTGGTGAACACCGTGGTGCCCTTGGCCCGGGGGATGCCGCAGGTGTTCAGCACCTCGTCAAAGCGCTCCCGGTCCTCGGCGGCGTCGATGCCCTCGGCGGAGGTGCCCAGGATCTGGACGCCCATCTCGGTGAGGGCCTTGGCCAGCTTGATGGCGGTCTGGCCGCCGAACTGGACCACGGCGCCCCAGGGCTTCTCCAGCTCCACCACGTTCTGCACATCTTCAGGGGTCAGGGGCTCGAAGTAGAGCTTGTCCGCGATGTCGAAGTCGGTGGAGACGGTCTCCGGGTTGTTGTTGATGATGATGGTCTCGCAGCCCATCTTTTTCAGCGCCCAGACCGAATGGACCGAGCAGTAGTCGAACTCAATGCCCTGGCCGATGCGGATGGGGCCGCTGCCCAGCACCAGCACTTTGCGCAGGCCGCTGTCCTCACCCTCTGCCTCATTCTCCTGGTCGTAGGTGGAATAGTAATAGGGGGTCTCCGCGTCGAACTCGGCGGCGCAGGTGTCCACCATCTTGAAGGAGGGGGTGATCCCGAAGCTCTCCCGCAGCACCTTGATCTCCTTGGCCCGCTTGTCGTCGCCGAAGTGCAGGAAGGCGATCAGGCTGTCGGTGAAGCCAAACTCCTTGGCCCGGCGCAGCAGCGGCTCGCCCAGGGTCTCGGCGGCGCGGATGGCGTCCTCGGTGTCGATGATGGCCTGATAACGGTCCAAGAACCAGAGATCCACCTTGGTGACCGAGTTGATCTCCTCCTTGGAGATGCCCCGGCGCAGGGCCTCAGCGATGACGAACATCCGCTCGTCGTCGATGTTCTTGAGCCGGTCCTCAATCTCGTAGGTGGGTACCTCCTCCAGCTTGGGCAGCCGCAGGGCCTTCACATTCAGCTCCAGGGAGCGGATGGCTTTCATCAGCGCCCCCTCGAAGGTGGTGCCGATAGCCATGACCTCGCCGGTGGCCTTCATCTGGGTGCCCAGGGTACGGCTGGCGGTGGTGAACTTGTCAAAGGGCAGGCGGGGAATCTTCAGGACACAGTAGTCCAGGGTGGGCTCAAAGCAGGCGGTGGTCTTGCCGGTGACGGCGTTTGGGATCTCGTCCAGGGTGTAGCCCAGGGCGATCTTGGCCGCCACCTTGGCGATGGGGTAGCCGGTGGCCTTGGAGGCCAGGGCGGAGGAGCGGGACACCCGGGGGTTGACCTCGATAACCGCGTACTCGTAGGAGTCGGGGTTCAGCGCGAACTGGCAGTTGCATCCGCCCTCGATCTCCAGGGCGGAGATGATGTCCAGGGCGGCGGTGCGGAGCATCTGATACTCCTTGTTGGCCAGGGTCTGGGTGGGGGCCACCACGATGGAGTCGCCGGTGTGGACGCCCACCGGGTCGATGTTCTCCATGGAGCAGATCTGGATCACGTTGCCGGCGCTGTCCCGCATGACCTCGAACTCGATCTCCTTCCAGCCGGAGATGCACCGCTCCACCAGGATCTCTCCCACCCGGGAGGCATAGATGCCCCGGGCGGCGATCTCCCGCAGGGAGGCCTCGTCATAGGCGATGCCGCCGCCGGTGCCGCCCAGGGTATAGGCGGGGCGGACGATGACCGGATAGTGGATGCTGTTGGCAAACTCCACCGCATCCTCCACGCTGGTCACCACCACAGAGGTGACGCAGGGCTGATGGATGGACTCCATGCAGTCCTTGAAGCCCTGGCGGTCCTCCGCCTTATGGATGGACTCGGGGCTGGTGCCCAGCAGGCGGACGTTATATTTCTCCAGAATCCCCTGCTCGTGCAGAGCCATGGCCAGGTTCAGTCCGATCTGGCCGCCCAGGGTGGGCAGGAGGGAGTCGGGGCGCTCCTTCTCAATGACAGCCGTCAGGGAAGCCACATTCAGGGGCTCAATATAGACGTGGTCGGCAATATCCTTATCGGTCATGATGGTGGCCGGGTTGGAGTTGACCAGCACCACTTCCAGCCCCTCCTCCTTCAGGGAGCGGCAGGCCTGGGTGCCGGCATAGTCGAACTCCGCCGCCTGGCCGATGACAATGGGGCCGGAACCGATGACCAGCACCTTCTTGATATCAGGATTCTTAGGCATTCAGAGCACCACCCTTCTTCGCGTCCTCCACCATCTCCAGGAACTTGTCAAACAGGTACTCGGTATCCTGGGGGCCGGGGCTGGCCTCGGGGTGGAACTGGACGGTGAAAATGCGCTTGTTCTTGTATCTGAGGCCCTCGCAGGTGCCGTCGTTGACGTTGACATGGCTCACCTCAGCCACAGCCGGGTCCACCGACTCGCTCTTGACCACATAGCCGTGGTTCTGGCTGGTGATGAACACCCGGCCGGCCTGGATATCCCGCACCGGGTGGTTGGCCCCCCGGTGGCCATAGGCCAGCGGCCCGGTGGAGGCCCCGGTGGCCAGCGCCATCAACTGGTGGCCCAGGCAGACGGCGAAGATGGGCAGGTCGGACTCATAGAGCTTGCGCACCTGGGCGATGATCTCCACGTTGTCGGCGGGATCGCCGGGGCCGTTGGAGAGCATCACGCCGTCATAGCCGCCGGAGAGGATCTCCTCCGCCGGCGTGTGGGCGGGCAGCAGGGTGACGTCACACCCCCGGGCGTTGAGGCAGCGGGTCATATTCCGCTTCTCCCCCAAGTCCAGCAGGGCAATTTTGTACTTCGGATGCTCCGCCGGATAGTGGACCGGAGTCTTGGTGGTCACCCGCTCCACGGTGCCGGACACCCGATAGGCGCGCAGCCGCTCCAGCACTTCCTCCACATGAAAATGCTCCGCGCAGGTGATCATACCGTTCATCGTCCCCTGATTGCGGAGTATCTTGGTCAGCGCCCGGGTGTCGATACCCTGGAGCCCGGTGATATTATGCTCTTTCAGATAGGCATCCAGCGTACCCTCATTGCGGAAATTGCTGCCCCGTTCCGACAGGCAGCGCACCACAAAAGCCTCCGCCCAGGGACGGACAGACTCATTGTCCTCATGGTTCACGCCATAGTTGCCGATCAGGGGATAGGACATCACAACACCCTGGCCCGCATAGGACGGATCGGTCAAGATCTCCTGATAACCCACCATCGAGGTGTTGAACACCATCTCGCAGATACGGTCCTCCGTACCGCCGATGCTCTCTCCCACGAAGGTACGGCCATTTTCCAGGATCAACGTCGCTTTCATGTGAAAATAACCCGCCTTTCCAAAAATCTCTCTTTCGTTCGATGATAACGTCCGGTTTGGATTGCAGATTTGCCCTGTGAGGGATCAGGTCACAGGGCAAAAATTTTTTAAAAAAAGAGAGCCTCCGCGCGCGATGCTCCTCCATCCGCGCGTGGCAACTCCCTTCAAGGCTTTACCTTATCTTTTATACCACAATATATAGTGAATTGCAAGGCATATTTTCCCCCATTTCCCTACTTTCACGCCCCAGCCGCTTTCTTTGCGCATATTTTCCACCGCTCAGGACAGGATAATCAGCAGCACACGCCTCCGGGAGGTGGAAGTTATGGCAATCGCATTTGCCCGAACGGTGGTGCTCTACCTGCTGCTGATCGCCGGCATCCGGCTGATGGGCAAACGCCAGGTGGGGGAGCTGGAGCCCACTGAGCTGGTGCTGGCTATGCTGCTCAGCGACCTGGCCGCCGTACCGATGCAGGATTTCGGCCTGCCCCTGCTCTATGGGGTCGTCCCCATCATCACACTGCTCTGCCTGACCATGCTGCTCAGCGTGGCCACCATGCGCAGCGTCCGGCTGCGAACCCTGCTGTGCGGAAAGCCCAGCATTGTGGTTCAGGACGGAAAGCTCCGCCAGCGGGAGATGAGGAAAGTGCGTATGACGGTGGACGAGCTGATCGAGGAGCTGCGGCTCCAGGGGGTGACCGACCTGAACAGCGTCAAGTACGCCATTCTGGAGACCAGCGGCCAGGTGTCCGTCCTGCTCTATCAGGACCGGCAGCCCGCCACCCCAAAACAGCTGGGGCTGAGCGTCCAGACCGGCCGGCTTCCTATAGTGGTCATCAATGACGGCCGGGTGCTCTCCCAAAACCTGACCGCCCTGGGGCTGGATGAAAACTGGCTGAACCAGCAGCTGAAACAGCGGGGGGCCGCCTCTCCCAAGGAGGTATTTTTGCTCACCGCCGACCGGGACGGGGTAATCCACTATGCCCCCAGGGAGGTAACACCGTGAAGCGCTTCTGGATCTGCGTCACTATTCTGGCTGTCCTGTTTCTGGCCGCTCTGGGCAACGGCCGCTATCTGGACAAACTGACGGAAGCAATGACCCAAACGCTGCAGTCCGCCCAGGACAGCGCGGAGGCGGGAAACTGGGCCCGGGGACAGGCGCTGACGGAACAGGCCCGGCAAATCTGGGCGGACGCCTCCTGCTACCTCCACATCGTGCTGCGCCACAGCGAGACCGACGAGATCAGCTCCGGATTCCGGGAAGTGGGACAGCTGCTGCAGTGGCAGGAGGAGGCGGAATACACCTCCGCCAACGCCCGGCTCATGGAAGAAATCCGGCTGCTGGCTGATATGGAGCAGTTCAATCTGAAAAATCTGCTCTGACCTGCGGCCGGTAAAAGCGCCCCGGGAACCTGTCGTTCCCGGGGCGCTGTGATATCCCGTCATACATTATAATACTAGGTTCGGATCTCTTCCGCTCAGCGCTCGGCCAGCAGCTTGTTCAGCTCTGCCATAAAGGTGTCGATGTCCTTGAACTGGCGGTACACCGAGGCAAAACGGACATAGGCCACCTCATCCACATCTTTCAGGTAATGCATGACCAGCTCTCCGATCTTTTCGGTGCTGGTCTCCCGCTCCAGGGCGTTTTGCAGCTCCTGCTCAATGGCGTCGGCAATTTTGACCAGCGTCTCCATCGCCACCGGCCGCTTTTCACAGGCCCGGATCATACCCCGCAGCACTTTGTCCTTGTCAAAACTCTGGCGGGAGCCGTCCTTTTTCACCACCACCAGGGGCAGAGATTCCATGGTCTCATAGGTGGTGAAGCGCTTGCCGCAGGCCAGGCACTCTCTTCTGCGGCGGATACTGGCCCCCTCGTCGGCGGGGCGGGAATCCACTACCTTGCTCTCCAAATTGGCACAATATGGGCACTTCATGGGGTACACACTCCTAATTTCTATCCGGGGCTTTTTCTCACCGGAAGGCCGTTTTACAATACAAGATATTGTAGCATCCCCGCACCGGTCTGTCAACGCATTTTCCTTCCCACCCATTGCAATCACGGCGGAAAGCAGGGGTTTCCCCCCTGGTCCAGGTAAATGCGCACCTGTATCTTGTGCTCCCGCCGCTCCACCTGGGCCAGACAGAACAGCGGGACGGCGGGAAACGGAGCGTTCTCCTCCCAGCTGTGGCAGAACACCGTCCCCCGCTCCCAGCGCCTCCACCCCCAGCCGCCCTGGCTGAACATCTGGCGGAGCAATGGATCGGAGAGCCTTGCCACGCCCGCGCCCCCGGTTTGCCACTGTTCCTGCTCCGGTCCGCCGCCGGCCGCCCAAGAGCCGGTGACCTCCACCCGCTCCGGAGGGTATACCCCCTGTTCCGAGAGCATGGCGCGGCTGAAGGCCCGGCGCAGCGTCAGCTCCTCCCCCTCCGGAGCCGGAGTGCCCAGCAGCAGGCGGCGCTCCCCCCGGACCAGCCACAGCTTGCACACCCCAGCACTGATGGGCAGACAGCAGGCGAAGGCCAGGCGCGGCCCCTTGTCTTCATACTCCACCCGCCCCAGGGGGACGCCGCCGGATTGGCAGGGCAGCTCTACGCGCAAAAAAATCACCTTCTCTCCCCATGTTATATGCGGAGCGAGGGCAGGCCATTCCTTCTCTGAGCGCTGCAGGACAAAAAAATGGCAGGCATCACTGCCTGCCATTGTGAACATTCCCAAGCAAAGGACACTTGCTCAGCGCCAGCAGCTCATCAGGTTGCGAATGACACCAAATTCGTCCCAAGAGTTGCTCATGCAGGAACGCTCTTCGCTGTTGGTACCAACATTCAGCAATTTCCGAAGCCAAACTTTCATATTCATCCCTCCTGTTGCATGATCTGTCGTCGAAGTCCATAAGTTCCTTCGCAGAACGTATTATATTCTTTTTAGTCCGTTTGTCAAGGACATTTTTTACAATTTTGTTCTTTATTTACAGACATTTTTGCCCCATTCCGCCGTTCCGCACTTTAAAGCAAAATAGGCGTCCCATATTTATGCAACACATATTGCATAAATATGGGACGTAAAGTGAATATTCGTAGAATATTCAATCCCTGACAGAGCCAGCTCCCGCTCAGAGCTGTTCCAATTTGGCGCGGATCACCTGGTTGACCACCTTGGGGTCGGCCTTCCCCTTGAGCTGGCGCATGGTCTGGCCCACCAGGAAGCCAAAGGCCTTCTGCTTGCCCGCCTGATAGTCGGCAATGGACTTGGGATTGTCCGCGAAGACCTGCTCCACCACCGACTCCACCAGCCCGGCGTCGCTGACCTGCTCCAGGCCGTGCTCTTTCACATAGGCCTCCGGATCGCCGTCGGTATCCCAGACGGCGGCAAAGACCTCCACGGCGGTGTTGCGGTTGATCTTGCCCTGCTTCACCATGGCCAGCAGCCTGACCAGGGTGGCCGGTGAAAGGGGTATCTGCTTGGCCTCCAGGGACTTCTCCTTCAGGGTGCGCAGCACCTCCCCCATCATCCAGTTGGCCACCTCCTTGGGCTCGCCCCCCAGGGCGACCGCCTCCTCAAAGAAGTCGGCCAGGGCCTTCTGGCCGGTGAGCATGCCGGCATCGTATTCGGGCAGGCCGAACTGGGCCACATAGCGCGCCCGCTTCTCCGGGGCCATCTCGGGCAGCTCCCGGCGGGCGGAGTCCAGATATTCCTGGGTAATCTCCATGGGAGGGATGTCCGGCTCCGGGAAATAGCGGTAATCCTGGGCGTTTTCCTTGGAGCGCATGGAGAAGGTGGCGTCTTTGTTCTCGTCCCAGCGGCGGGTCTCCTGGACCACCCGCTTGCCCTCCTGGATCAGTTCGATCTGGCGGCGGGTCTCGTAGGCAATGGCCCGGGCAATGGCTTTGAAGGAGTTGATGTTCTTCATCTCGGTGCGGGTGCCAAGCTCCGTGCTGCCCGCCGGACGGACGGACAGGTTCACGTCGCAGCGCAGGGAGCCCTCCTGCATTTTGCAGTCGGAGACGCCCAGGTACTCCAGGGTGG
>CAUGSS010000056.1 GCA_959602365.1 uncultured Eubacteriales bacterium | reverse complement strand
ACTTCTCTCATGCCAGAGTTTGCAAACCATTTTGCGAAAATTTCTTGACACTACCAAAAAGGGAGGTACCTGCATGAACATCGATCAGCTGCAGCGTTTTTTAGTGGTGGCGGACTGTCTGAATTTCACCACGGCGGCAGAGCGGCTCTATATCGGCCAATCCACCATCAGCCGTCAGATTGCCGCCCTGGAGCAGGAACTGGGGGTCATTCTGCTGATCCGGGGGCCGCGCTCGGTGGAGCTGACAGAGGCCGGAAGGGTGCTGCAGCGGGAAGGCACCAAACTGATGACCCACATCAACGAAGTCAAAGACAAGGTAGTGGACGCCGGACGGGGCACCTCCGGAAAGCTGCGCATCACCACGGTACCCGCCTATTTTCCCATCCTCAACGACCTGTGTCTGAGGGCAATGGAGATTTATCCCGACATCAAGCTCAGCCTCAACTACTCCAAATATGTCAACGTATGTCAGGACCTGGATCTGGGCAGGGCGGACATCGCGGTGTCCTATTCTTTCCTTAACCCCTACAGCGATGCCTACGAACTGATTGAACTCCAGGAATCCAAGTTTTATGTCCTGTGCCGCAAAGATCATCGGATCGCCCGTCAGCATCCCGACGGCCTGTATATGGACGACCTGCGGGACACCGATATCTGTTTTGGCCGCAGCTCCCTGCTGATGGTGCGCCACCCCCAGCCCTACTCCGGCGATCCCCCCACAGTGGAGCGGCGGGACAACGATTCCATGGAGGGCGATCTGGTCATGCTGCAGCACAGCGACAGTATTATGGTGCTGCCGGGCTGCTCTGCCATCAATTCAAAGCACAATCTGGCCCTGATCCCGCTGCTGGATGAGGACCTGCTCCACCATGTGACCCTCTATTACCGCAAAGACTCCGTCACCAGCACCGTCCAGCATTTTCTGGACATCGTCAAAAGCTTTCTGGCTCAATAAGGCTATACAAAGCAATCAATGCAATCAAATTGCCCCGCCGCCTTCAGGCAGCGGGGCAATTTTGTCTTGCCACAGTCTGTTTTTGGATCGCTCCGCCGGTCCTTTCAGCGCTCACTTCAGCAGCTTCATGCTGATCTTCACCACGCACTTGCGGCTGGTGGCCGGGCTATCGCCCAGCATCAGCGCCGGCCGGTGGGCATCCCAGGGGAAGAAAATGCCGAAGCAGCCGGCGGTGGCCACCAGAAAGCTCTCGTGCGCCACCGACTCCAGCAGGGCGATGTCATTTTCCGGGTGGGCCTCGAACACCGGCTCTGTGCCCAAGTAGGGGGCCACACCAATCTTCTCGCCCCCCTCCGGCCAATACATCAGGTCGATGTACTTCTGATGCACCTCGGGATGGGAGCCCTCAAATCCGTGGGTGGTCATGTCCATCACGTTGGCAAACATCGCCTCCCCCTCCAGAGGGTAGCGGCCCGGCTCCATGGCCATCAGATCCGCAGTGCGCAAAAACTCCAGCGCCCGGCGGATGGCGGCGGGATAGCTCTCCAGAGCGTCGGTTCCATTCAGCTTGGAAAAGATCATCTCAGTTTCCTCCTTTTCTCATCAAGGCCCGTCCGGGCGTCTCCTTCCCGGGAGGGCGGCTCCTCGGTTTTACTCTGTCCTATACTCCGGCAAAACGGCCCACGGGGCCGGGAAATGGCAGCGCCTCCCTGTTCCAGGACGCTCCAACCCATAGGGCAGTCCGGCTCCGCCGCCAGGCGGCCTCAGTCCGCCAGACTGCAGGCGGTATCCGCCGAAGCAGTGAACGCAGTCACAGCCCTTCTGATCCAGCATGCGGCAGGCCAGGTCTCCCCGCAGCCACAGCCGGCCCAGGGCACATATCCCCACCGCTCAAAGCCACCCCCCATCCGTCAGCCCGCTTCCTTTCCAGTCCAGGGGCTGACCGCAGCGCCGCTCTTCCGGCCATGCCTGCCTAAAACAGCAAGGTACCTCTGGTTATATCACTTTGAATTCCACCTGGCCCAGGCAGGTGTAGCGCGCCCCCGCTTCGCTCAGGTGGGAGCGCATCAGCGCCAGCCCGTCCACAGAAAAGGCCGGCCGCTCCACCCCGGCGGACAGCGCTTCCAGCGACACCCCGGCCATCAGCCTTGCCCGGCGGGCCAGCGTCAGATGGGGGCGAAAGGGCCTGTCCTCCAGCCCAATGCCCGCCCCGGCCAACCGCCGCTTCAGCTCCCTCTGGAGCGCCTCCAGCGCCGGCGGAGCCTCCACCCCACGCCAGAGGACGCCGCCGCCCCGCTGTTCAAACGCGCCGAATCCCCCCACCGTCACCGGAAACGGAGCACAGCGGCAGCCATCCACTCCCTTCCAAATGGCCTCCAGCGCACCTTCCGGCTGTTCTCCCAGGAAGGCCAGGGTGAGATGATAATTCTCCCGGGGGACAAAACGTCCGGCGGCACAGTGCTGCTCCAGCAGCCGGGCGCTCTCCGCCACGCTGTCCTGCACCGCCCGGGGCAGTAAAATTCCAATGAACAGCCTCACGCGCATCCCTCCATCCCCCGGCATCCGGCCCAGGCCGTCTCTCCTCTTATGATACCGTCTGTCCTCCGGGATGTAAACCGGGAATTTGCCGCCGCACCGCCTTTTCTCCCTCTCCCCCCAAAAAAGTGCAGGCCGGATGCCATTGCATCCGGCCTGCATGAGGAGGATTTGAATGAAAAACGGTTGCCCGTTGTACTGATCTGAGGGACATCAGCCCACGCTGTAACCCAGGGCGGTAAACTGCCGGGCGACGGTGGAGCAGAGTTCGTTGTAGAACTTCAGATAGTCCTTTTTCTTCCGGCGCTGAATCTCCTGCTGGACCTGAAATTCCTTCCAGCGCACACATTCCTTATGGCATCCCTCCTGATGGTTGGGGCAGGCTGTCTGGCATGGTAACATATCGGACTTCACTCCTTTGACGTCGGCTGCTGCGGTGGGGTTCTGTCTATTATCATACTAAACCCGCTTTGCCGCTTCCACCAGAAGGGGGTTAAATAGAGATAAAATCTCCGCACATCCACCCATTTTTCTTCCAGTATGTATTGCAGTTTCGTTTACCTAGATTTAATATAAACCTGGTCTTAAACTTAAAGTGCAGTCATTACAATATAAACTATCCGCTGCAAGCGACAAAGGAGAACCTGTATGCCATCCACTTATGCCCATTACCGCTTCGGCCAGGCCGTCCTGGCCGGTCTGCCGGAGACGCTTCAAACCCTAATCCAGGACCACCTGGATCTGTACCACATCGGCCTGCACGGGCCGGACCTGCTGTTCTACGACCACCCGCTCTGGTCCACCTCCGTCAACCGGGTGGGTTACGGCACCCATGACCTGCCGGGGGAGGCCTTTTTTGCGCCGGCGGCGCAAAAGCTGGCCCAGCTGGACAATCCCCCGGCTCATCTGGCCTACCTGTACGGATTCCTCTGCCACTTCGCCCTGGATCGCTCCTGCCACGGCTATATTGACGAGAAGATTGCCGCCAGCGGGGTGCGCCACACCGAGATCGAGGTGGAATTTGACCGGATGCTGCTGCTGCAGGACGGACTGGATCCCCTGCGCCAGAGCCTGACCGATCACATTCACCCCAGCACCAGCTCCGCCTGTGTGATCGCCGACTTCTTCCCCGGAGTCACGGCCCGCCAGATCTACCACGCGGAGCGGTCCTTCCTGTTCTACAACCGGCTGCTCATCGCCCCGGGGAGCGTCAAGCGGAGCATGATCTTCTCCCTGCTCCATCTGACCGGAAATTACACCGAGATGCACGGCCTGGTGGTCAACCGCCAGCCCAACCCTCTGTGCAAGGACAGCAACCAGATGCTGACCCGTCTCTATGTCCGGGCCATCCCGGAGGCCCGGCATCTCATCGAAACCTGGCTGGACACCGCCGCGGGCAGGTGCCCATGGGATGACCTGTACCGATACACCTTCGGCTCGAAATATGTGCCGCGGGAGGAGGAACAACGCTGATGAAAGGCAAATTAACCCGGCAGGAGCGCAGCTGGATTCTCTACGACGTGGGCAACTCCGCCTTCACCCTGCTGATCTCCACCATCATGCCCATCTACTTCAACGCCCTGGCCGAGGGGGCGGGGCTGTCCTCGGTGGATTACCTGGCCTACTGGGGCTATGCCGCCTCCATTGCCACCCTGCTGGTGGCGGTGAGCGGCCCCATCCTGGGGGCGGTCTCCGACCGGAAGGGCCGCAAAAAGCCCCTCTTTCTGATCTCCATTCTGGTGGGGGCGGTAGGCTGTCTCTGTCTCGGGCTGGCCCGCCAGTGGCTGGCCTTTTTGACGGTGTTCGTGGTGGCCCGGATCGGCTATTCCATCAGCCTGATCCTCTATGATTCCATGCTCACCGACGTCACCGACCAGGAGCGGATGGACGACGTCTCCTCCCAGGGTTACGCCTGGGGGTACATCGGCAGCTGCATCCCCTTTTTGATCTGTCTGGCCCTGGTGCTGGGCAGCGGATTCATCGGTATTTCCATGACCACCGCCATGACGCTGGCCTTTCTGGTGGTGGCTGTGTGGTGGGTGGCGGCCTCCCTGCCCCTGCTGCGCGCCTACCGGCAGCGCCACTACATACAAGCCGGATCAAAAGCCGGCTCCATCGGCAACCCCTTCGCCCAGCTGGGCCAGTCCCTGAAGGAGATCTCCCGGGACCGGAGCGTCTTCCTCTTCGTGATCGCCTTCTTCTTTTACATTGACGGCGTCTACACCATCATCGACATGGCCACCGCCTACGGCTCCTCCCTGGGGCTGGACACCACCGGGCTGCTGCTGGCCCTGCTGGTGACCCAGATCGTGGCCTTCCCCAGCGCCATTGTCATCGGCCGGCTGGCCCGGCGGGTGTCCTCGGTCACGCTGATCTCCATCTGCATTGTGGCCTATTTCGGCATCGCCGTACTGGCCCTGTTCCTGAACAACCTGGTCCAGTTCTGGATCCTGGCGGTGTTGGTGGGCATGTTCCAGGGGGGCATTCAGGCCCTGTCCCGCTCCCACTTTGCCAAGCTGATCCCCGCCGCCAAATCCGGCGAATACTTCGGCCTGCTGGACATCTGCGGCAAGGGGGCCTCCCTGCTGGGCACCACGGTGGTCAGCCTGATCGCCCAGGCCACCGGCAGCGCCAACCTGGGGGTGGGGGCCATCGCCATTTTCTTCCTGATCGGCCTGGTGTTCTTCCGGATCTCCGCCTCGGCGCAGCGCAGCGCGGCGTCAGCCCCCTGCGGCTCCGGAACGGCGGAGGCGGCTCCCACCCCGGAGGCCTCCCTCCATGCACCGGAGGCCCCCGCCTCCCGGACGCCGCAGGTGCCCGCCCTCTACCGCAACCGGGAGCTGTCCTGGCTCAAGTTCAACCAGCGGGTGCTGGAGGAGGGAGCCCGGGAGACGGTGCCTCTGTGCGAGCGGCTCTCCTTCGTGTCCATCTACCAGAGCAATCTGGACGAATTCTTTATGGTGCGGGTGGGCTCTCTGGTGGATGAGCTCTCTCTGGACCAGACCATCCGGGAGAACAAGACCCATATGACCTCCCAGGAACAGCTGGACGCCATCCTGGAGCAGGTGGCCCGGCTCAACGCCCGCAAGGAGGAAATCTACGCCGGCCTGATGGCCCATATGGCAGAGCAGGGGGTGCGCTTGGTAGACTTCCACACCATCTCCCCCGAGGGCAGCCAGCGGCTGGAGGCCTACTTCACCGCCCAGATCCTGCCCCTGCTCTCCCCGGTGGTGGTGGGCCGCCGCCAGCGCTTCCCCTTCCTGCGCAACAAGGAGATCTACGCCGCCGCCGTGCTGGAGCGCAAGGCGGGCAAGGTGAAGATCGGCATCGTGCCCTGCGCCGCCGGGGTCTTCCCCCGGCTTATCGACGCGGGAGGAGACGGCCGCACCTTCATGCTCGCCGAGGAGCTCATCCTCCACTTTCTGCCCCAGGTGTTTCCCGGCTACCACATCAAGTCCAAATCCCTGATCCGGGTCACCCGCAACGCCGACATCGACGCCGACGCCCTGTATGACGAAGATCTGGACTACCGGGAGTTCATGGCCGACCTGATGAAAAAGCGCCGCCGGCTGGCCCCGGTGCGGCTGGAGCTCTCCCGGGCTCTGGACGACGAGATCATCGACGCCATCTGCCGCCAGATTGACATCGGGCTGCCCTCCATTTTCCGCAACAACACCCCGCTGGATCTCTCCTTCCTCTTCCAGCTCCAGGACAGCCTGCGCCAGCGGCAGGAGCTGTTCTACCCCAAGCGGGCCCCCCAGAAGTCGGGCCAGTTCCGGCCCGGTGAGCCGGTGATGCCCCAGATCCGGGAGAAGGATAAGCTGCTCTGCTTCCCCTTTGAGCGCATCCAGCCCTTCATCTCCCTGCTCCGGGAGGCGGCGGCCGACCCCATGGTGGTCTCCATCAAAATCACCCTGTACCGGGTGGCCCGGCGCAGCGAGATCATCGAGGCCCTGATTGAGGCCGCCGAGAACGGCAAGGATGTGCTGGCCCTGGTGGAGCTGAAGGCCCGTTTTGATGAGGAGAACAACATCGAGTGGTCCCGGCGGCTGGAGGAGTCCGGGTGCAGCGTGATCTACGGTCTGAACGGCTACAAGGTCCACTCCAAGCTGTGCCTGATCACCCGCAAGGGGGAGGAGGGCACCGAGTACTACACCCAGGTGGGCACCGGCAACTACAACGAAAAGACCGCCCGCCAGTACACCGACCTGTCCATGATGACCTGCGACGACGCCATCGGCCGCAGCGCCGCCGCGGTGTTCCAGGCCCTGGCCATGGGGGACACAGTGGAGGAGTCCGAGGCGCTGATGGTGGCCCCCCACTGCCTGCAGAACAAGGTGCTGGCGCTGATCGACGGGGAGATCGACCGGGCCCGCCGGGGGGAGGCGGCCTACATCGGCGTCAAGATCAACTCCCTCACCGACAAAAAGATCATCGACCGGCTCATCGAGGCCTCCCGGGCCGGCGTGACCGTGGATCTGGTGGTCCGGGGCATCTGCTGCCTGGTGCCCGGGGTACCCGGGGAGACAGACCACATCCGGGTGGTCAGCATCGTGGGCCGCTTCCTGGAGCACTCCCGGATCTATCTGTTCGGCGCCGGGGAGCGGCGGCAGGTCTATATCGCCTCCGCCGACTTCATGACCCGCAACACCCTGCGCCGGGTGGAGGTGGCCGCCCCGGTGCTGGACGAGGACCTGAAAGAGCAGATCAACGCCATGTTCGACACCCTGCTCCGGGACAACTGCCAGGCCTGGGAGATGACCAATACCGGCGACTATGTGCCCGTCCCCCACACCGGCGCGCCGGTCAACGCCCAGGAGCTGTTCTACCAGGCCGCCTATGACCGCGCCCCCCGGCGCCCGGCCCTCAGCGGAGGGGCGAGATGACCGTCCTAGCCCTGGGGGAGCAGCTGGAGTCCCTGGCCCCGGAGCAGCTGGCCGGGGACCCCCGCTCCGCCGTCATCGTGGCCAGCTCCGCCGAGACCCCCAGGGCCATGGCCCTGGCCGGCATCGTCTACGAGGGCGAGCTCTCCCTGGCCGACGTGACCTTCTGCAAAATCGAGAGCCAGCAGGAGTGCCTGGCCGGCTCCCTGTGCATCCCCAAGCTGCTGGACGTGGTGGGCAGCCGCTACCGCATCCAATTCTTCATCAACCAGCGCCACATCCTCATTGAGGACGACGGGGACTTCTCCCTGCGGCTGATCACCCAGATCCAGCGCAGCCGCATCCAACCCGGCGCCACCCGGGAGAAGTTCCTCTACCACTTCTTCACCCAGCTCATCAACCGGGATCTGGAGATCCTCACCCAGTACGACCGCCGACTGATGGCCCTGGAGGAGCGGGTGCTGGAGGGCAGGCTCCAGGGCTTTGAGAGCCAGATCGTGCCCATCCGCAAGGAGCTGCTCACCCTGCGCAGCTACTATGACGAGCTCACCGACCTGGGCCAGGAGCTGGAGCAGGATGAAAACCAGTTCTTCGCCAAAAAGCAGCTCAAGTTCTTCGGCACCGTCTCCGACCGGGCCGACCGGATGATGGGGCGCACCGTCCACCTGCTGGAGTACGCCCAGCAGGTGCGGGACTCCTACCAGGCCCGGGTCAACGAGCAGCAGAACCGGAACATGCAGTTCCTCACCGTGATCTCCACCATTTTCTTCCCACTGACCCTCATTACAGGGTGGTTCGGTATGAATTTTCAGGATATGCCCGGGCTGGAGCACGGCTACCCCTGGGTGATCCTGCTGAGCATCGTGGTGGTCATCGTGTGTATTCTTTTTTTCAAAAATAAAAAGATGCTTTAACTCCCCTGCCGGGGGGACCGCGGTACAGGCGGCCCCCCGGCAGCCTGGTTTTCAGGAGCGCGCCGACGCCCCCACCCCATTTGACAGCCCCTCGGGGATGGGGGTACAATGGCCAAAACCCCAAAGGAGGCGCCCCCCATGGCCCATATCGTCGAGATTACCGATTTCCAGGCCCCGGAGCTGGACCTGTTCGCCCGGCTCACCGCCCGCCAGCTGCGCCGGAGGCAGGAGGCGGAGCGTGGCATTTTCATCGCCGAGAGCGGGAAAGTGATCTCCCTGGCCCTGGAGGCCGGCTGCCGCCCCATCGCCCTGCTGATGGAGCGCCGCCATCTGACCGGCCAGGGCGCCCCCCTCATCGCCCGGTGCGGGGACATCCCGGTCTACACCGGGGACCGGGCGGTGCTCTGCCAGCTCACCGGCTATGAGCTGACCCGGGGCATCCTGTGCGCCCTGGAGCGCCCCGCCCCGTTCACCGTGGAACAGGTGTGTAACCGGGCCCGGCGCGTTGCGGTGCTGGAGGGGATCGTGGACGCCACCAACATCGGGGCCATCTTCCGCTCCGCCGCCGCCCTGGGGATGGACGGGGTGCTGGTCACCCCCACCTGCGGCGACCCCCTGAGCCGCCGGGCCGCCCGGGTCAGCATGGGCACCGTGTTCCAGATCCCCTGGGCCCGGATCGGGGAGAGTGCCGCGAGCTGGCCCCATCCCGGGCTGGAGGAATTGAAGGCCCTGGGCTTCCGCACCGCCGCCCTGGCCCTCACCGGTCAGAGTATCTCCATCGACGACCCCCGGCTGGGCCAGGAAGAGCGGCTGGCCCTGCTGCTGGGCACCGAGGGGGACGGGCTGGCCCCCGAGACGGTGGCCAAGTGCGACTACACCGTGCGCATCCCCATGGGCCACGGGGTGGACTCCCTCAACGTGGCCGCCGCCAGCGCCGTGGCCTTCTGGCAGCTGCGGGCGGCGCCAGTCTCCTGACCGGAACAGAACAAGAGAAACAAGACGGGGCCGGAACCCATTTGAAGTGGGTTCCGGCCCCGCCATTTTTCAATCTGCGCTCGTCTCCGTCCGCTCCGCCTGGGTCGCCGGCTCCCATTGGACCAACCGGCTGCCCCGCCAGGTCAGATAACCGCCGGTGCCCGAGGGGCTGGCCTCATAGAGCGCCTCTCCCACCTCAAAGGTCAGCGTCTTCTGCTGCTGGGGCAGGAAAAAGGTGATCTGGCGCTGGGTACGGTCCCGGCGCTTGAAGCCCACGCTGACCGGAAAGACCTGCTGGCGGCGCTCCTTCACCACCGCGGGGCAGCGCTGCCGGGGGGAGAGCAGATTTTTCACCTGCTCTGCCAGCCATATCAGCACACACACGCCCATCAGCCCAAAGACGATGCGAAAAAGCCATTCCATTCTGTTCTCCTCCTGTCCTAGTCGCCCCCGCCGGCATATTGGGCCGGGGTAGTGCCCTCCAGCTTTTTAAAGATCCGGATCAGGGTGGCCGGCGTGGTAAAACCGGCGGCGGCCGCAGCCTCTTTGACAGACTGGCCGTCCCGCAGCAGTTCCTTGGCGCGGTCCACCCTCAGCTGCTGGATATACCCAAGCATACCACAGCCGAAGGCCTGTTTAAAGACCCGCGTGGCATAGGTGGCGGTCACATGGAACCGGTCGGCCACCTGGTTTACGTTCAAATTGGGGTCGGCGCAGTGCTCCCGGATATAACTTCTCAGCTGGTAGGGCAGCCGGTGGATACCGCCCCGCTCCTCCGCCAGGGACTGAAACTGCTCCAACAGCTCCCCCGCCGCCCGCTCCAACGCCCAGACGCCGGAGGCCTCCAGCAGCCTTGGGGCGGCATTCACCCGGGCCCAGGCCTCCTGGATCCCCAGCTCCCCGGCGGCGTACTCCAGGCTCTTGAGCAGCCCGTCGATGACGGAAAACAGCCGCAGCTGGACAAACTGCACCGCCGGCCGGGTGGCCACAAAATCCTCCTCCAGCACTGTGTGCAGGATGGCCCGGGCCCGCTGGGCGCTGCCCTGGAGCAGGGCCTGGCGCAGGGCCTGGCTCCGCTCCTCGGAGCGGCGGGCGGTGTCCTCCTGCCGCTCCCCCAGTCCGGTGGTGCGCAGGATGCCGTCGTAAAACAGCAGCTCCCCGGGCAGTCCCCCCATCAGTGTCCGGTAATCCCGGGCCTGGTCCAGCTCCCGGGCGGCCTGGGGCAGGGAGGCGATCCCCTCCCCCATCCGGCTGACGGTGCACTGGAACCGGAAGCCGTGGGCCTGCCACAGCGCCTCGTTCAGCTCCTCGACCAGCTCGGAGCAGCGGCCGTGCCAGTTGGCGGTGTCCCCCTGCCAGTTGACGGCGCAGAGGATGCGGCCGCTCTGGTTGCACACCGCCGCCGGCTGATCCCGCCCCAGCACCCCGCACACCAGATTCCGCAGCTCCAGATAGCGCTGGCAGGGGCTCAGCGCCCCTTCGTCTTTGGGCGGGCAGGAGGGATAGCGGGGGTCGTCCTCCAGCTGGACACAGAAAAACCGCTCCCCCGAAAAGCGCAGCCCGGTGTCCGCCGCAAAGGCCGCCGGGTCAAAGGCGCCGCCGCCGGGCATGGCGGTGAACAGCCGCCGCACCGCCGCGTCATACCGCATCACCTGGTTCTCCTGCCGCAGCAGGGCCTGGTTGTCCAATCCTGTATTCTCTCTCATATGCCGCCTCCTGTCCCGGGCCTGCTGCGGGCCCGGTTTGAAAACTGGATATCTCAGGTTGAAAACCGCCCCTGTTCCTTCCGCCGCCGCCCCTGGTAAAATGGAGTCAGAACAGAGAGGCCGTATGTCCTCTCAACAAATCAAGGAAGGAAGGGATCTCTGTGTCTCATCAATGGAACTCGGAAGAGCTGCTCACCCGATGGGAAAAGCGCCGCTCCATCCAAAATCTGATGGTCCGCTTCTTCTCCCAGGACTATCTGATGCGCCGGGAGAACAAAATGTACGACACCTACTGGTCCAAGGCCGACGACGTCTGCCTGGGCGTCAACAGCGGCTACTATCAGGGCGCCGGGGCCGTCAAGGCCTACTATCAGGGGCTGGCTGACCGCACCGCCCTGGAGAGCCGGCTGATCCAGCAGAAATACGCCGACCAGGTGGGAAATCTGTCCGCCGAAGAGGCCTATGGCATCGGCATCATGGATATGAAGTCCCTGGTAGCCCCGGTCATCGAGATTGCCGCCGACGGCGCCACCGCCAAGGGCATCTGGACCATCCACGGCATGAACACCAAGCTCACCGCCTCGGGCCAGATCGGCTGCTGGGAGCGGGCCTATGTGGCCGTGGACTTCGTCTGGGAGGACGGGACCTGGAAGGTGTGGCACCTGCTCTATGTCCAGGACCTGGACGCCCCCGCCGGCTGCGACTGGGTCGCTCCCATGCCGGAATTTCCCGCCGACCCCGCCTATGCCGAGCTGGCGGAATTCCGCTTCCCGGAGCCCAACGTGAAGATGACGGTCTACGAGACTTACTCCGCCGGCCGGCCCTTCTACGCGCCCCCGGCCTATCCGGAGCCCTATGAGACCTTCGCTGAGACCTTCAGCTACGGACTGTGACGAGAGACCTGCTAACAAAAGTCAAGTAGAAATTTCAGATTTGGGGGAGCGGCAAAAAG
>CAUGSS010000055.1 GCA_959602365.1 uncultured Eubacteriales bacterium | reverse complement strand
GGTCTCCCGGTCGATCTCGCTGGCGTTGCCCCAGGTGAAGGTCACCAGGCCGTACTTGGGCAGCAGCAGATTGGCCTCATACACCCGCTGCTTCAGTTCCTCTAACATACCGGTCCCCTCCCCGTTCAGATGCTCTTGAGCTTCCAGGCCACGTCGTTGAAGAACAGCTCCTTCTTGATGCCCTCCGCGGTACTGTCGGCGGTGATGTGGACGCACTCGATCTGCATCATCTCGGCCCAATCCATCATCATCTGGGCGGTCACAGCGGTGGTCAGCACGCTGTGGTGGGCGCCGCCGCACTCGATCCAGCACTTCAGGCCGGTGAGCAGGTCGGGCTGGGCCTTCCACATCACCCGGGCCACGGGCAGGTTGGGCATCTCATAGATGGGCTTGATGCACTCGATGTCCTGGATGATCAGCCGCATCCGGCCGCCCACATCGATCAGGGTGGTCACAATGCCCTTGCCGGGCTTGCCCTCAAAGACCAGCCGGGCCGGGTCCTCCCGGTTGCCGATGCCCAGGGGGTGGACCTCGATGCGGGGCTTGGCCGCCGCCACGGAGGGGCAGACCTCCAGCATATGGGCCCCCAGGGAGACCTCCTTGCCGGGCTCTAGGTCATAGGTATAGTCCTCCATAAAGGCCACGCCCTGGTCCTCCATGCCCTCGGCCATGGCCTTCATGATGGCGGTCATGGCGGCCACCTTCCAGTCGCCCTCGCCGCCGTAGCCGTAGCCGTCGGCCATCATGTTCTGGGAGGCGATGCCGGGGAGCTGGCGCATGCCGTAGAGATCTTGGAAGTTGTTAATGAAGGCCTTGGCCCCCTCCCGGTCCAGGATCTTACGCATGGCCACTTCCTCCCGGGCCTGATAGCGGATGGCCTCCAGGTTGTCGGTGGCCAGTTCATAGCGCTCCAGGTACTCGTCGTACTTGGCCTGCACCTCTTCCTCGGTGCAGCCGTCCATGACCTCCACCAGGTGGCCCACCGGCCAGTAGTCCACCTGCCAGCCCAGCTTGATCTCGGCCTCCACCTTGTCGCCCTCGGTGACGGCCACGTCCCGCATGTTGTCGCCAAAGCGCACCACCACCAGCTTCTGGGAGAAGGCGTAGCCCACGGCGGCGCGCATCCAGTCGCCCAGCTCCCGCTGGACCGGCTCGTCCTGCCAGTAGCCCGTTACGATCTTCCGGGGCAGCCGCATCCGGGCCCCGATGAACCCGTGCTCCCGGTCGCCGTGGGCGGCCTGGTTCAGGTTCATGAAATCCATATCAATCTCTTCGTTGGGGATATTCCGGTTGTACTGGGTGGCGAAGTGGCAGTAGGGCTTCTGGAGCAGGTTGAAGCCGTGGATCCACATCTTGGAGGGGGAGAAGGTGTGGCACCAAGTCACCACGCCGGCGCAGCGGTCGTCGCTGTTGGCCTGGCGCATCACCTCGGTGATGCCGCTGCTGGTGACGCCGGTCCCCTTGAAGACCAGGGGGCAGGGCAGCCGGCCGGCGGCGTTCATCTTCTCGCACATCTCCCTGGCCCGGGCTTCCACCGTCTCCAGGACCTCATCGCCGTACAGGAACTGGGAACCCACGACGAACCAGAATTCATAATCTCGCATGGACATGATCGTATATCCTCCTTTTACTCAGTCATTTACAAAGATACGATCTCACTCAACGTTTGGAAACACTGCCGGGGCAGCCCGCTCCACCTGAAGCCCGGCCTGGAACCGCTCCAGGAAGGCGTCAAAGCCGGCTGCATCCGCCTGATCGGGCTCCAGACAGGTGCCGGAGGTGTCGGCAAACACCGACTTTGCCAGCCACTCCTCCAGGGTCTCCCCCGCCTGTTTCTCTACCAGATAGGCTGCCAGCAGCGCCATGCCCCAGGGTCCGCCCTCGCCGGCGGTGGACATGACGTAGACCGGGGCGTGGATGGCGGCGGCCAGCAGGGCCTGGCCCACACCGGGGGTCTTGAAGTAGCCGCCGTGGCCGTACATGGCGTCGATCTTCACATCTTCCCGGGCCAGGATGTCCAGCCCTGCTTTCAGGGCCGCCAGGGCGGCCTGGAGATGGGTGCGCATGAAATTGGCCAGGGTGAAATGGGCGTCGGGCTGGCGCACGAACAGGGGCCGGCCCTCCTCGGTGCCCACCACCGGCTCGCCGGAGTAGAAGTTATAGGACATGAGGCCGCCGCAGTCGGGCTCGCCCTCCATGGCCTTCTGGAACAGCTTGGTGTACAGCTCGTTGGCGGACACCTCCAGCCCGAACAGCTCCCCGAACTCCCGCAGCAGCCCCACCCAGGCGTTGATGTCCGAGGTGCAGTTGTTGCAGTGAACCATGGCCACCGCCCGGCCGGTTGGTGTGGTCACCAAATCAATCTCGGGATAGACCCGGCTCAGGGGCTTTTCCAACACCACCATGGCAAACACCGAGGTGCCCGCCGAGGTGTTGCCCGTCCGGGGGGCCACCGAATTGGTGGCGCACATGCCGGTGCCAGCGTCCCCCTCGGGAGGCGCCACCGGGATGCCGGGCTGGAGCGTGCCGGTGGGATCCAGCAGCAGGGCGCCCTCGGCTGTCAGACAGCCCGCGTCCTCCCCCGCACAGAGCACCTGGGGCAGGATGTCCTCCAGACGCCAGCGATATCCCCGGGGGGCGATGCGTTCGTTGTATTTGGCCACCATGTCCGCGTCAAACCGGCAGGTACTGCTGTCCACCGGGAACATGCCCGAGGCCTCCCCCACCCCCAGCACCTTTCGGCCGGTGAGCTTCCAGTGGACGTAACCGGCCAGGGTAGTCAGGTAGGCGATATCCTTGACGTGGCTCTCCTCGTTCAGGATGGCCTGGTCCAGATGGGCAATGGACCAGCGCTGGGGAATGTTGAAGCCGAACAGCTCGGTCAGCTCCTGGGCGGCCTGGCCGGTGATGGTATTGCGCCAGGTCCGGAAAGGAGTCAACAGCGCTCCGTCCTTGTCAAAGGGCAGATAGCCATGCATCATGGCAGAAAAGCCCAAAGCCCCCACTCCGGTCAGCGGCGTACCAGACCGCTCCAGCACCTCCGCCGCCAGTTTGGCATAGGCGTCCTGAAGCCCGGCCCAGACATCCTCCAGGCTGTAGGTCCAGACACCGTTTTCCAGCCGGTTCTCCCAGCCGTGGCTGCCCGAGGCGATGGGGCTGTGGTCCGGTCCAATCAGCACCGCCTTGATATTGGTGGAGCCGAGCTCGATGCCAAGGGCCGTCCTGCGGGACTGGATAACGGCCGGATCAATACGCTCACTCATAGCATTTCTCTTCCTTTCGCGCAAGGGATCCCCGCCCCGGCTCTGATGAGCCGGGGTGACAGAATCCCAGGGAATGACGTTTACTTCTTTCTGGCCTTGATCAGGGCAAACACGGACTGCAGCACAATGAAGAAGCAAAGCAGCGCCGCGGTGAGGATGTTGGGCCAGGAGCTGGCCAGTCTGCCGTTGGTCTGGACGATGCTGGAGATGGTGCCGTTGATGAGCACGCCGAAGAAGGAGCCGATCACGTTGCCCACGCCGCCGGTCAGCAGGGTGCCGCCGATGACGGAGGAGGCGATGGCGTCCATTTCCAGGCCGGTGGCCTGCTGGACGCTGCCGGACATGGTGTTCAGGCAGTAGCAGATGCCGCCGATGGAGCACAGGAAGGAGGAGAGCACATAGGCCTTCATCTTGGTCTTTTTGACGTTCAGGCCCATCATGGCGGCGGACTGTTCACTGCCGCCCACCGCGTACAGACTGCGGCCGAACTTAGTGTAGCGCAGCATCAGGAAAATTGCAATCACGACGATCAGTGCCACTATGACACCAACGCGGACATAGGGGACCTGGACCACGCCTTTGTTATTGGTATATCCCAGGAAGGCGGGCAGATTGATCCTGGCGTTGGCCCAGCTGTAGAACATGGGGCTGTCCGCCTCGGTGATGGATACCTGCTCAGTGCAAATTACCGCAGTCATACCCCGGGCAAAGAACATGCCCGCCATGGAGATGATAAAGGGCTGAATCTCCAGATATCCCACCAGGAACCCCTGGATCAGGCCGAATGCCACGCCAATCACCAGCACCAGCAGACACATCACGACGGCGTTCATCCCCCACTGGCTCATACCCACCGAGAGCAGCATGCAGTCCATGGCGATCAGGGAACCCACAGAGATATCAATACCGCCGGTGAGCATGACGCAGGTCATGCCGCAGGCCACACAGATCAGGCCCGCATTGTTGATCAGGATATTCAGGAAGGTCTGGACATGGGTAAAGCCCCTGCCGGCATAGGCCATGCAGCCCGCTGCGTACAGCACCACAAATAAAATGATTGTAATGACCAGCAGCAGCGTGTTGCTGTTCATCTGTTTGCGCTGTAAGGTTTTCATACCCCGACAGCCTCCTTTCCGGTGCGCTCCAATCGCTTTGCGCGGTGTTTCTGGAACCATGCCTGGACAGGCGGCGCCTGGATGGCCACGATAATGATGATGACGATGGCCTTAAACACAGGGGCCTGAGCTGTGGACACGCCTATGGCGTACATGGTGGTGGTGATCGCCTGAATGGTATAGGCGCCGATGATGGAGCCCAACAGGTTAAACTTACCGCCGCCCAGGCTGTTGCCGCCCAGGGCCACCGCCAGAATGGCGTCCATCTCAAAGTTCAGGCCGATGTTGTTGGAATCGGCGCTGGTGATCCGGGAAGAGGCGATGATACCGGCAATGCCGGCGCACAGGCCGCAGATCACATAGCACTGGAAGATAATGCGGCGGCTGTTCAGGCCGGCAATGCGGCTGGCCTTTTTGTTGATGCCGACGGACTGGATATACATACCCAGCGCGGTCTTTTTGAGCACAATGTAGGTCACCACCACACAGACGGCGGCAATGATGATCGGGGTGGGAATCGGGCCGATGCTGCCGGAACCCAGCATGCCATAGGCGTCGGTGCGGATGTAGACGATCATGTTGTTGCACAGCAAGAGACCGATGGCCCGGGCCGCAGAGTACAAAATCAGCGTCGCCACCATGGGCTGAATGTTCAGATAGGCCACAAGGCCGCCGTTAAAGGCGCCGCACAGGCAGCCCATCAAAATACCGGCAATGATACCCAACGCCAGCGGGCAGGCAAAGTCGGCGGCGGAGGCCACGCTGGTCACGCCGAAGCCGGCCACCAGCATGCAGCAGAACGAGGCGCACAGGCTCATCACAGAGCCCACAGAGATGTCGGTGCCCGCCGAAGAGGAGACCACCAACGTCATGCCGATGGCCAGGATAGCCACCTCACTGCCCCGGTTGAGCACGGTGATCAGACGACCGTACAGCACGCCGTTCTGAATGGAGATGGTAAAGAAATCATAAAACGCATTGCCCTGGATAATATCATAGACCACGTTAATGGCCAGCACCAAAAGCATGCAGAAGATGGGCAAAAACAGCCGCATGCTTGTCAGCTTTTTCAGTTTACTCATGATTTGCACCTCCAGCGATGGCAGCCATGACCCGCTCCTGGGTCAGCTCGCCATCCAGCTCGCCCACCTTTTCCCCGTCGCGGAGCACCGCCATTCGGTTGCAGGTGCGCAGCATCTCCTCAATTTCCGAGGAGATAAACAGAATACTCTTTCCCTCTTCCGACAGCTGGATAATGAGTTTCTGAATCTCTGTCTTGGTGCCGATATCAATGCCCCGGGTGGGCTCGTCCAGGATCAGGAAGTCCGGGTCGGTGGCCAGCCAGCGGGCCAAAATGGCTTTCTGCTGGTTGCCGCCGGAGAGCTGCTTGATGGGCGTCTCCTTGCTGGCTGTTTTGATCTGAAGCAGATCAATATACCGGTCTGCAATCTCCTCCTGCTTGGCCCGGGACAGGGGCCGCAGCATGCCCCGCTTGGCCTGGAGCGCCAGAATGATATTTTCCCGCACCGAGAGGTCACCAATGATGCCCTCCGCCTTCCGGTCATCGGGCAGCAGGCCCATACCCAGGTTCATAGAGTCAATGGGTGCCTTAATCTTGACCTCTTTTCCGTCCACCTTCAACGTGCCGGTCTGGGCCCGATCTGCGCCGTAAATGGCCCGGGCCAGCTCACTGCGGCCGGAGCCCAGCAGGCCCGTCAGGCCCACCACTTCGCCCTTGTGAATTTCCAGGTCAAAGGGTTTAATAGTGCCCTTGTGGCTGAGGCCCTTAGCGTCGATCTCCAGCGGAGCGCTACTGAAATCCCGGGTGCCTTCCAGCTTGATGGAGGCCAGGTCGTCAAAATCCTTGCCCATCATCGCCGCCACCAGCTTGACGCGGGGCAGCTCTTCCACAGGGTATTCGCCCACCAGGGTGCCGTTGCGGAGCACGGTGATGCGATCGCACACCGCATAGACCTGCTCCAGGAAGTGGGTGACAAAGACAATCCCCACGCCCTTATCCCGCAGGCGGCGCATCAGGACGAAGAGCTTCTCCACTTCGTTGTCGTCCAGAGACGAGGTGGGCTCGTCCAAAATCAACACTTTGCAATCCATATCCACCGCCCGGGCAATGGCGATCATCTGCTGAATGGCGACGGAGTAGTTTTCCAAATTTTGTGCGACATCCACATGGATATCCAGCTCCTGTACCAGCTGGTGGGCTTTGCGGACCATGGCTTTGCGGTCCACAGTGCCGAACTTTGTAGTGGGTTCCCGGCCGATATAGAGGTTCTCCGCCACACTCAGGTTGGGGCAGAGGTTGACCTCCTGATACACGGTGGAAATCCCCACTCGCTGCGCATCCATAGTGGAGTGGTTTTTCACAGGTCCATCCACGCCGTCCACGTGGATATCACCGGCCTGGAAATCGTTGATGCCGGTCAGGCACTTGATTAGAGTGGATTTGCCCGCACCGTTCTCTCCCATTAAGGCATGGATCTCGCCCTTGCGCAGGGTGAAGTCCACATGATCCAGTGCCTTGACGCCAGGGAATTCCATGCAGATACCCCGCATGGTCAATACAATCTCATGTTCCATGCTATCCTTCCTTCCAACTTTCCAAGCGAAAAGGGCGGACCCAGAGTTATCCGGGTCCGCCCTGAGAGATTACCGCGTCACGTCGGATCCGTCACAGATGGGTTCAGGTTCCGGCGTTCCGCCGGCCGTCGGCGCCAGATCAATATGCCCGAGCGTCAAGCACGGTCTGATCCACCACGGTCATTTCCTGAGCCTCGCCGTCCACGGAGAACTCGGGCACAACGTCGCCGTTGGTGAACCACTGCTCGGTCATGTAGACCTGCTGCTCAGGAGTCTCGCCGGCCTCGAGCTGCTGAATGATCTCCTCCACATAGGGAGCAGCCAGGGGATTGCACTCAAAGTTGGCGTTGATGTTGCCGGCCATGACCTCTTCCAGACCGGCGCTGGTGGAGTCAAAGGAGATCAGGATGACGTCGCCGTCCACACCGTAGGTGATGCCGGCAGCGTCCATAGCGGTCATAGCGCCGAAGGCCTCGTTATCGTTCTGGCAGACCGCCACGTTGAACTGGCCCGCATAGCTCTGGCAATAGGACTCCATGACCTCCTGGCCGCCGGCCTCGGTGAAGTCGCCGTCCTGCTCGTCCAGAATGGTCCAGCCATAGGCCTCGGCCACCTCGTTGAAGCCCTCGGTCCGGCCCAGCTGGGCGGAGGAACCGGTGGTGCCGTTGATGACCAGGATGCCGGAGATGTCGATGCCCCGCTCAGCGGCATAGGCGTTCAGCCACTCGCCGGCAGCCTTGCCCTCGACGGTAAAGTCGGAGCCCACCCAGGCGGCATAGTTGTCGGAATCGTCGATGGTGCGGTCGATAACGATGACTGGGATGCCGGCGTCCTCGCACTCACCCAGGACAGTGTCCCAGCCGGTGGAGACGATGGGGTCGATGATGATGTAATCCACGCCCTGCTGGATGAAGTTTCTGACCGCCTGCAGCTGAGCTGCGGAGTCATTGTCGCAGTCCACGAAGACCAGGTCGTAGCCGTTCTCCTGGGTGAAGACATTCTGGCAGGACTCAGTGGAGGCGGTACGCCAGTCGGACTCGTGGCCCACCTGGGCGAAGCCAATGGTGATCAGATCGCCGGAGGTGTCTCCAGTGGAATCCCCTTCAGCAGAAGAAGAGGCGTCGGCGCTGGTGCCGCCGGAGGAGGTGCTGGCGCTGCCGTCATCAGCGGTAGTCCCGCCGCCGCTGCCGCAGGCGACCAGAGCAAAGGCCATAGCCAGAGCCATCAGCAAAGCAAGTAGTTTTTTCATGTTGCGATTCTCCTTTTTCAAATTTTCGATTTCCCAGTCCCACAGCGATTTGTCCCTTTTGTTGTGGAACTTTTGTAAAACATATTTTTGTCTCACCTCCGCCTTTCGCCAAGAGTTTTGTCCGTACATTTTTTAACTTTGTTGTATACTACAATACAAATATTTGTTAAAAAATAAACTTAAAATACATTTCTATCACTCTTTCACAAAAAACAACCCATTTAATGGTCATTTTTACGGCCAGCCAGATCTTTTCTTTCTGTTTTACACCTCTTTTTTACTGTTTTGATGGTTTTCGTTTTCCGGTTTTCTTCGTCATATTGTAAAAACAGCCCCGTATTTTTTATTAGTCTTTTTGCAATAATGCAGAATCGGCCAATCTGTCAATTCAAGTTATTTCCTTTTGTCTTTCTCTCCTCCCTCTATTTGACTTAATTTGTCCGGATTAATAGTCGTATTTTTTTATTTTCATTAAAATTTGTATTATCATTTACATTTGAATATGAGCATGCTATAATCTAATTACGCACAAATTAAAGGACGGTGCTCCTGATGACACCAAAATATGTACAGTTGGCGGATACGCTGCGCACCCTGATCCGGGATGGGGCATTCCGCGAAAAACGTCAGCTCCCCACCGAACTGCAGCTCAGCGAGCAGTACCAGGTCAGCCGGCAAACGGTCCGCCAGGCACTGAGCCTGTTGGTGGCGGAAGGGCTCATTGAAAAACGGCAGGGCAGCGGTTCCCACATCACCCAGGCCGGACTCAACAGCACCCGCAACAGCTATAAGATCGCCATTATCACGACCTATATCAGCGACTACATCTTCCCCAGCATCCTCCGGTCCATCCAGGACGTTCTTTCCCAGCACAACTGCACCATGCAGCTGCTGGCCACCCAGAACAAAATCACGCTGGAGCGCCAGATTTTAGAGGGTCTGCTTGTCCAGGATATCGACGGAATCATTGTGGAGGGGACCAAAACCGCACTGCCCAACCCCAATCTGGACCTGTACCGGCAGCTGCACAGCAAGGGTATTCCCGTCATCTTCATCAATGGCAGTTATGCCGCCCTGCCCGACTGCATCTCGGTGCTGGACGACAACTTCGGCGGCGGATATCAGCTTGTGGAGTACCTGATCGGCCAGGGGCACAGCCGCATTGCCGGCATTTTCAAAAGCGACGACATCCAGGGAATCGAGCGTTACTCCGGCTACGTTCATGCGCTGCGGGACCACGGGAAGCTGGGCGACAACACCATTCCCGCCGCTTGGTTCACCACAGAAAACAGGGCCAGAGTGATGGACCGGCAGTTGGTGGAGGATATCAGGAGCTGTACCGCCACCGTCTGCTACAATGACGAAGTGGCCTATATTTTAATTTCCCTGCTGGAGGAGGCCGGCGTCCGGGTCCCCCAGGACATGGCCGTCGTCAGCTTTGACAACAGCTATTTCAGTGAGCTGGGCAGCATCAAAATCACCTCCCTTTCCCACGAGGATCTGAACACCGGCGCTCTGGCCGCCACCAAACTGCTGAAAAAGATCGCCGGAGAACCCATCGCTTCGGAGGTAGTCCCCTGGACGCTCAAAGTCAAGGCCAGCAGCCAAACCCTGCTGTGACTGCGCTTCAGCCCCCGGAACACTCCCTATCCAGCACAGGATCTTCTCCCGTCTTTAGTCTATGACAGAAAGGAGCATATATATGCTTGGTATCATCGGTGCAATGCAGGTGGAAGTTGACGCCCTGAAAGGCCTTATGACAGACCAGCAGGTGCGCACCATCAGCAATATGGAATATGTAGCAGGCAAACTGGACGGCCGCCCGGTGGTGGCTGTAGTCTGCGGAGAGGGCAAAGTGGCCGCCGCCATCTGCGCTCAGACGCTGATCCTGGAATATAACGTGGACCGGATCATCAACACCGGCGTGGCCGGCACCCTCTGCGATGCGCTGGGCATCAAGGATGTGGCGGTGGCTCAGGATGTGGTGCAGCATGACATGGATGTGACCGCACTGGGGCTCCCCCTGGGCCAGATCCCCAGTCTGGACGTGCTGAAAATCCCCTGCGACAAGGACATGGTGGCCGCCCTGGAGCGGGCAGTTCAGGAGCAGGGCTGCAACTGGCGCCTGGGCACCATCGCTTCAGGGGATATGTTCCTCCATACCGCCGAGCGGAAGGAATTCATCGTACGCCAATTCGGCGCCATCGCCGGCGAAATGGAGGGGGCCAGCATCGGACAGGTCTGCTATCTGAACCACGTCCCCTTTGCCGTACTGCGCACCATCTCCGACGACGCCTCCGGTCACGCACCGGCCAGCTTTGAACAGTTTGCCGGGGAGGCGGCCGAACTGGCCTGCGCCATTGTGCGCAGATTCGCCGCACTGTTGGAGGAATAAATATGGAAATCCAGAAAATCCAGAGTTTCACTGTCGACCACGACAAACTGGAGCCGGGGCTCTACATCTCCCGGGTAGACGGCACAGTGACCACCTATGATCTGCGCACCCGGAAGCCAAATGCCGGAGATTACATGGACAACCTGACCATGCACTCTGTAGAGCACCTCTTCGCCACCTACATCCGCTCCTCCAGCATCGGCCCCAAGGTGCTCTACTTTGGGCCCATGGGCTGCCAGACCGGCTTTTACCTGCTGGTGGACAGCACCCCGAAAGAGCAGGTGCTGGAGGCAATCGAGGCTGTGCTCCGACAGATCATCGCCCACACGGGGCCGGTATTCGGCGCAGCCCGAAAAGAATGCGGCAACTACCGCAACCTCAATCTGGAGGCCGCTCAGCTGGAGTGCCGGCGCTACCTCCAGGTGCTGGAGGATGCGGCCCCCATTACATTCCAATATCAATGAGCGCAGCAAAAGCGGCGTCCAGCCTCTCTTGACCGGGCCGGACGCCGCTGATTTCTCATAATTTGATGCAAAACGAATATACTGAGAGAAAACCAGTGCAAGAACAGGGGGTGATTCCATGGATCCCAAAGTGGCGCCCTTGGGCATGCTTCCTATGGGCCTGGCTTTGGCTCTGATGGATGACCCGGCCTCACTGCGCGCCTTTTCCCAGCTCTCCCCCACCCGCCAAAACCGCGTGATTGCCGCCGCCCGCCGGGCGCAATCCCCGGAAGAGCTGCGCCGGCTTCTGGATGGGCTGGACTCCCGGTAACCGAAAAACCGCCCCTGGATGCACCTGCATCCAGGGGCGGTCGCTTTTGGAATGGATAAGAGCTTACTCGCCGAACTCCTTGAAGAATTTGTCGTGAACCACCTGTACGGCCTGATCGGCATCTTCCAGATCCACCAGCACGGAAACCTTGATCTCGCTGGTGGAGATCATGCTGATGTTGATGTCCGCATCATACAGCGCGCCAAACATATCGGAGGCCACACCGGGGTTGTTGATCATGCCCGCTCCCACAATGGACACCTTGGCGATCTGATCGCTGACCTGAATGCTGTCAAACCCGATGGTGTCGCGGTGGGACTCCAGCAGGTCCCGGGCGGCATCCAAATCGGACTTGGCCACAGTGAAGCTGATGTCCTTGGTCTCATTCCGGCCGATGGACTGGAGAATAATGTCCACGTTGATCTTATTTCTGGCCAGCAGGGAGAAGATACGGAAGGCGGTGCCGGGCTTGTCGCTCAGGCCCACCAGAGCCAGACGGGCAATATTGGTATCCTTGGCAACACCCACAACATGAGAATTTTCCATAGCTTTTGCTACCTCCTTGACTTTGGTACCCGGATTCCCGGAGAAGCTGGAGATAACCTCCAGATTGACATGATAACGCTTCGCCATTTCCACGCTGCGGTTGTGGAGCACCTGGGAGCCCAGGGTGGCCAGTTCCAGCATCTCATCGAAGGAGATCTCCTCCAGCTTGCGGGCGCCGCTCACCTTCCGGGGATCCGCAGTGTACACGCCGTCCACATCGGTGTAGATCTGGCACAGGTCAGCCCCCAGGGACGCGGCCAGCGCCACAGCGCTGGTATCGCTGCCGCCCCGCCCCAGGGTGGTGATATCGTCATACTTATTGATGCCCTGGAAACCGGCCACGATGACGATGCGCCGCTTGTCCAGCTCAGAGCGAATGCGCTCGCCGGCAATCCGCTTGATCCGGGCATTGCCGTAGGTGGAGTTGGTGTTCATCCCCACCTGCCATCCGGTCAGGGAGATGACGGGATAGCCCATCCCTTCAATGGTCATGGCGCACAGGGCGATGGACTGCTGCTCTCCGGTGGACAGCAGCATATCCATCTCGCGCTTGGACGCCTTGGGATTCAGCTCCGCGGCCTTTTCAATCAGTTCGTCTGTGGTATCCCCCTGGGCGGAGAGCACCACCACCACGTCGTTGCCGGCGCGATAGGTATCAGTGATAATGCGGGCGACGTTGCGGATGCGCGTCGCATTGGCGACAGAGGTGCCGCCAAATTTCTGTACGATCAGTCCCATGTGACTGCACGACCTCCATAACTCAAACTAAAATCTCATGTAAATTACATGGCAGAAGCCCAAACGCATATAGTTAGTCAAGCACCCGATAGGCGGCCTGAATGGCTCCGGCGGGCAGCGATGCCCGAAGCTCCCGCTCAGACAGAGGGGCCTCGGTCAAGAACGCCTCGCAGTCAGCTCCGCAGGTGTTGGCCAAGGGCGTGGCGCCCCGGGGCAGGGCGGATCCGGCATTCACCCGGACATACCAGCGGTTTTTCACCTCATCAATGGAGTAGACCGCATCCGGCCCGCCGTCCTCCCAGGTGATGTATTTTCTGCTCTTCAGGTGTTTGGCCGCATCGATGACATCCGCCACCACCGCGGAGGCGGTGGGCAGCTTTCCGGCCCCCCGTCCGTAGAACATCACGTCGCCAATGGCGTCGCCCTTGACCGAAATGGCGTTGAACACGTCCTCCACATTGGCCAGCGGAGACTCATCGGGCACCAGATGCGGGGCCACATAGGCGCACACCTTGTCGTCCTCCCGGCGGATGGCCCGCCCCAACAGCTTGATCTTCATGCCGGCGCTGCGGGCGAAGGCCACGTCGGCCAGGGTGATGTGGGTGATTCCCTCCGTGGGCACCTGATCCGGATAGATGTGGCGGCCAAAGGCCAGGGCGGAGAGAATGCAGATCTTGCGGCAGGCGTCCGCGCCCTCAATATCCGCCGAGGGATCCCGTTCGGCATAGCCCTTTTCCTGGGCCTCCTTCAGCGCCGCCTCAAAGGAGAGGCCCGCGCGGATCATCCGGG
>CAUGSS010000054.1 GCA_959602365.1 uncultured Eubacteriales bacterium | reverse complement strand
CGCACCCTGGACGACAGCTTCATCATCCTGGACGAGGCCCAGAACACCTCCCGGGAGCAGATGAAAATGTTTTTGACCCGGCTGGGCTTCGGCTCCCGGGTGGTCATCACCGGCGACATCACCCAGATTGACCTGCCCCGGGATACCGTGTCCGGGCTGAAGGAGGCCATGCGGGTGCTCAAAGGGGTGGAGGACATCGCCATCTGCCGGCTGACCGCCCAGGACGTGGTGCGCCATGTGCTGGTGCAGCGGATCATCGCCGCCTATGAGCGGGACGAGCACCGCCGGGAGAAAAAGACGCCGGAGCGGGGAGGGAAAAAGCTGTGAACCATCAGATTTTGATTTCCTCGGATCTGGAGGGGGAGTTCCCCTGCGCCGCGCTGTTGGAGCGGGCCATCGGCGCCGCCCTGGAGGCGGAGGGAGTGGCCATCCCCTGCGAGGTGGACGTGCTCATCACCGACGACGAGGGCATCCACCAGATCAACCTGGAACAGCGGGACATTGACCGGCCCACCGACGTGCTCAGCTTTCCCATGTTCAACTACCTTCCCGGCCAGCCCCCGGCGGACGGCGCCGACGCCGATCCGGCCACCGGCCTGACCCCCCTGGGGGATATGGTCATCTCCCTGGAGCGGGCCCGGGCCCAGGCGGAGGAGTACGGCCATCCGTTGGAGCGGGAACTGTGCTATCTGGCCGTCCATTCGGTGCTCCACCTGCTGGGCTATGACCATATGGACGAGGGAGAAGAGAAGGCCCAAATGCGGGCAAGAGAGGAGGCTATTCTGGGCAAACTGGGTATGACCCGGGATTGACCCGGATAAGCAATGTCAGAGACACAAGAGAGAAAAAATGATTTTTCTCAGGGCAATGTGCCCCGGCTGATTATGAAGCTGGCCATCCCCATGATTGTGGCCCAGATTGTCAACGCCCTGTATTCCATCGTGGACCGGATCTATATCGGCCACATGGCGGGGGTGGGGCAGACCGCCCTGACCGGCATCGGATTGTGCTTTCCCATCACCATGACGGTGTCCGCCTTCGCCGCCCTGATCGGCTACGGCGGCGCGCCGCTGAGCTCCATTCTCCGGGGCAGCAAGAGGGACCAGCGGGCGGAGCAGGTGCTGGGCAACTGCGTCACCGCCCTGACGGTGCTGGGGATTGTGGTGCCCCTGGCCTGTTTCCTGCTGCGGGAGCCCGTCTTATACCTGTTTGGGGCCAGCGACGCCACCTATCCTTATGCCAATGAGTATATTACCATTTACCTGATGGGCAGCCTGCCGGTGATGCTCACCCTGGGCCTGAACACCTTTATCAACGCCCAGGGGTTCACCCGGGACGGCATGGTCACCGTGGGCATCGGCGCCCTGTGCAATATTGTGCTGGACCCCATCTTTATCTTTGTCCTCGGGCTGGGGGTGGCCGGTGCGGCCATCGCCACGGTGATCTCCCAGGTGGTCTCCTGCCTGTGGGTGTTCCGCTTCCTGCTGGGCAAAAAGAATCTGATCCGGCTGCGGCGGCAGTATCTCCGGCCCAGCTGGCCGCTGCTGGGAAAGATCTGCGCCCTGGGCGTGTCCAGCTTTATCATGCAGATCACCGAGAGCGCCATCTCCGCCGTGTTCAATGCCAGCCTGTTCCGTTACGGCGGGGATATCTATGTGACCACCATGACAGTGGCCACCTCCATCAGCCAGATCTACACCATGATCATTCAGGGGTTTGGCCAGGGGGCCCAGCCGGTCACCGGATACAACTATGGCGCCGGCGCCTACAGCCGGGTGCGCCAGTGCTACCGGTTCCTGACCGGCGCCTGCCTGACCTATGCCGTGGTGGCCTGGGGACTGATCCAGCTGTTCATGCCCCAGATCATCTCCGTGTTCAACAGCGACCCGGATCTGCTGGCCACGGCGGTGCCCATGCTGCGCATCTTTTTCCTGCTCACCTTCCTGTTTGCCCTGCAGACCGCCAGCCAGAACACCTTTGTGGCCATGGGTGAGGCCAAAAAGGCCACCTTTTTCGCCCTGCTGCGCAAGGTGTTTCTGCTGATTCCGCTGATTCTGCTGATGCCCCGGCTGGGGTTCGGCGTGGCCGGCATCTTTGCGGCCGAGCCCATTGCGGACACCATTTCTGCCGCGGCCTGCTTCCTCACATTCCTGTTCACCTCCTACCGGGGGCTGCGCAAAAAAGAGCTGGCTCAGGCCGGCCAAACTCAGGAGAAAACGATATGAAGATTACACATTCCGGCATGATTACCCTGTGCGGGCGGCCCAATGTGGGCAAGTCCACCCTGCTCAACGCCTTCGTGGGGGAGAAGATCGCCATTGTATCCAGCAAGCCCCAGACCACCCGCAACCGCATCAGCGGCATTGTCACCCGGGGGGAGCGCCAGTATGTCTTTCTGGACACCCCGGGACTCCACAAGGCCCGCAACCGGCTGGGCGAGTACATGGTGGGGGTGGTGCGCGCCAGCGTGGCCGACGTGGACGCGGTGCTGCTGGTGGTGGATCCGGTGGCCAACGTGGGAGAGCCGGAGCTGGAGCTGATCCGGCGCATCGAGGCCCTCAAGCTGCCCGCCGTGCTGGTCATCAACAAGGTGGACACCCTGGAGAGCAAAGAGAAGGTGCTGGAGGTCATCGCCGCCTACACCGCCGTCCACAGCTTTGAGGCGGTGATGCCCATCTCCGCCCGGAATAAAGACGGGGTGGAGGAGCTGCTGGAGCTGCTGGGCCGCCTCCTGCCCGAGGGGCCCCAGCTCTTCCCGGAGGAGATGACCACCGACCAGCCCGAGCGCCAGGTCATGGCGGAGATCCTGCGGGAGAAGCTGCTCTACTGCCTGGACAAGGAGATCCCCCACGGCACCGCCGTGGAGATCACCCGTTTTTCCGAGCGGGAGGACGAGATCATCGACGTGGAGGCCACCATCTTCTGCGAGAAGGCCAGCCACAAGGGGATTATCATCGGCAAGGGGGGCGCCATGCTGAAGAAGGTGTCCTCCCTGGCCCGCAAGGACATGGAGCGGTTCATGGGCACGAAAGTCTACCTCCAGACCTGGGTCAAGGTCAAGGAGAACTGGCGGGACAGCCTGGCCGGGGTTCACAACATGGGCTATCGGGAGGATTCGTGAGGCCGGGCGCTCCCTGGTGAGCGGCCGCTGGAAAAGGGCGGCCTGTCTTTGCTCAAATTTCCAGCATGAGTCCGCCCGCCCCGCCGCAGACTAGACGGGGAGAGGAGAGATGGCCATGGCATTGGATTCCCAGCAGGCCCTCCGGATCTTCCTGGTCAGCGGACTGCCCCAGGCCTATACCTACAGCCAGGCGGTAAAGCGGCAGGAGGAACGGGAGGGCCAAAAGGCCCGGGACCGGGAAACGGGCCGGAACGGACCGCGGCGCGATTGAGCGCCGCGGTACATAGGCGAAGGAGAGACCGCCATGCATATGACCACTGCCGGCATTGTGCTGCGGGAAGTCAATTACAAGGAGTCGGACAAGATTCTGACGGTGTTGACCCGGGATGCGGGCAAATTGACCATCTCCGCCCGGGGCTGTCAGAGGAAGAACAGCCCTGTGGCGGCGGTGAGCCAGCTGCTGTGCTATTCTGAATTTACATTATATGAGTACCGGGGGCGCTGGAGTGTCCGGGAGGGAGAGGTGCTGCGGGAGTTCCGGCGGGTGCGCAGCGACTTGGACAAGCTGTCCCTGGGCGCCTGGTTTGCCGAGCTCACCGAGGCCTTGACTGCCGAGGAGCTGCCCGCGCCGGACATTTTGAGCCTGCTGCTCAACGCGCTCTATGCGTTGGAGGAGCTGGACCGCCCCCTGGCGCTGGTCAAAGGGGCCTTTGAGCTCAAGCTGATGGCGCTGGCGGGCTACGAGCCCCGGCTGGACAGCTGCGCCGTCTGCGGGCAGGAGCCGGAGGAGCCCCGGTTCCATCTGAACCAGGGAGTGCTCCACTGTCCCGGCTGCCGGAGCGCGCTGGGGGCGGGCATCTCCCTGCCCCTGGATGCGGGCAGCCTGGCCGCCATGCGGCATGTGCTCTACGGGGACAGCCGCAAGCTGTTTTCCTTCCGGCTCTCGCCGGCCTCCCTGGAGAAGATGGGGGCGGCCTCCGAGGCCTTTGTCCTCTCCCAGCTGGAGCGGGGGTTCCGCACCCTGGACTTTTATAAGCAGTTGGAAGAGGTGGGCCCTTGAGCATCCTGTACTATCTGAAAAACATGGGGTTGGTTATGCTCTGCCTGCTGCCCTTCTGGGCCCTGGTCCGGTTGGTTTTTCTGAAGAAGACCGGACGAAAGACTTCCTCGGGCCGGGAGGCGCTGCTGGCCCTGTTCGTGCTCTATCTGGCCGCCCTGGCCCGGCAGACGGTGCTGCCCCGGCTGGTATGGGACGGGGAGGGCCTGGCCCTGATGGGCTGGGGCGTCGGCGGGGCCAATTATATCCCCTTTGTCTCCATCCGCCGGTATCTGCGCCTGGGGCTTGCCAGCGCCGCCGGCGCCGTCAATCTGGCGGGCAATGTGGCGGTGTTTGTCCCACTGGGGCTGCTGCCGCCCCTGCTCTGGCCCCGGATGGGGCAGGCCTGGCCGGTGCTGCTGGGGTTTGGGTGCAGCTGTTTCATCGAGCTGGTCCAGCCCCTGGTGGGCCGCCAGCGGGACATCGACGATTTGATCTTGAATACATTGGGGGCGCTGCTGGGCTGGCTGCTCTCTCTGGCCCTGCGGCGGCTGTGCCCCAAAAAGGAAACGAACCATGAGTGAACTGACAGAATTATACGAAAAATCCCTCCGCACCCTGGAGTTCCCCCGGGTGCTGGAGATGCTGTGCGCCCAGTGCGTCACCCAGGCGGCCAAGGACAAGTGCGCCGCCCTGCGGCCCTCCTCCGACCCCCGGGAGGTGGCCCGGCTTCAGGAGGAGACCACCGCCGCCCGGGACATGATGGACCGGCTGGGCACCCCCTCTTTTGCCGGGCTCAAGCCGGTGGGGGCCGCCCTCCAGCGGGCGGAGCTGGGGGGCATGCTCAACAACCGGGAGCTGCTGGACATCGCCGCGGTGCTGCGCACCACCCGGGCGGTGTCCGCCTACTGCGACGGGGACGAGGAGCGCAACTGCCTGCGGCCCCTGTTCCGCGCCCTGACTCCGGACAAGGCCCTGGAGGACACCATCACCGGCTCCATCCTCTCAGAGGAGGAGATCGCCGACACCGCCAGCGCCGCCCTGGCCGACATCCGCCGCCACATCCGCTCCACCTCGGGCAAGGCCCGGGAGGTGCTCCAGAAGCTGATCGCCTCCCAGGCCAGCAAATACCTCCAGGAGGCCATCATCACCATCCGCTCCGACCGGTTTGTGGTGCCGGTGAAGGCGGAGTACCGCTCCATGATCCCCGGCCTGGTCCACGACGTCTCCGCCACCGGCTCCACCTACTTCATCGAGCCCATGGGGGCGGTGAAGGCCAACAACGAGCTGCGGGAGCTGCTCTCCCAGGAGGAGAAGGAGATCGAGCGCATCCTGCGCGCCCTCTCCGCCCAGTGCGCCGCCCAGCGGGAGGTCATCGCCCAGAACTACGACTTCCTGGTGGAGCTGGACGCCATCTTCGCCCGGGGCAAGCTGTCCTACCGGCTCAACTGCTCCGCCCCCCGGATGGGGGAGAGCGGCGGTTTCCGCTTCCGCCGGGCCCGGCACCCGCTGCTGGACCAGAAGAAGGCGGTGCCCATCGACCTGCGGCTGGGAGAGGACTTTGACACCCTGATTGTCACCGGCCCCAACACCGGCGGCAAGACCGTCACCCTCAAGACCGCCGGCCTGCTCACCGTCATGGCCCAGTGCGGCCTTCACCTGCCGGTGGGGGACGACAGCTATTTCTCGGTGTTCTCCCAGGTGCTGGCGGACATCGGGGACGAGCAGTCCATCGAGCAGTCCCTGTCCACCTTCTCCGCCCACATGACCAACATCGTCAAGATCCTCAAGGAGGCCGACGACCACACCCTGGTGCTCTACGACGAGCTGGGGGCGGGCACCGATCCCATCGAGGGGGCCGCCCTGGCCGAGGCCATCATCGAGGAGAGCCGTTCCCTGGGGATGCGGGTGTGCGCCACCACCCACTACGCCGAGCTGAAGCTCTACGCCATGACCACCGACGGGGTGGAGAACGCCTGCTGCGAGTTCGACGTGGAGTCCCTGCGGCCCACCTACCGGCTGCTGATCGGGGTGCCGGGCAAGTCCAACGCCTTTGCCATCTCCCGGCGGCTGGGGCTGCCCGACCACATCATCGAGCGGGCCAACACCCATATGAGCGAGGAGAACATCCGCTTTGAGGACGTCATCGCCCAGCTGGAGGCCCAGCGCCGCGCCCTGGAGGAGGAGCGGCTGGAGGCCGCCCGGCTGCGCCAGAGCACCAAAAAGGACGCCGACGCCGCCCGGGACTACCGCCGCCGGCTGGAAGAGGAGCGGGAGCGGGCCCTGAAGGACGCCCGGGCCGAGGCGGAGGCCATCATCCGGGAGGCCCGGGAGATGAGCGAGCTGGTGTTCAACGAGCTCACTGAGATGAAGAAGCAGGCCAGGAAAACACAGGATTTCCAGGCCGTCAACCAGCAGCGCTCCGAGGTCCGGCGGCTCATCAACGAGACCGAGAGCCGCACCCAGGCCCGGCGCCAGGAGGAGGCCCCGCCCCCCACCCGGCCCGCCGTGGCCGGAGATATTGTGGAACTGGTCAAGATGGGCACCCAGGCTGAGGTCATCAGCGTGGGCAAGGACGGTTCCCTCCAGCTCCAGGCGGGCATTCTCAAGATCACCGCCAAACAGGAGGAAGTCCGGGTGGTGGAGGACGCCGCGGCCCGGGCCAAAAAGCAGCGCCAGAAGCAGGCCTCCCGGGCTGTGACCCGGGTCCGGGCCGCCGGAGTCAAGCCGGAACTGGATCTGCGGGGGATGATGAGCGACGAGGCCCTGGACGCCGTGGACCGCTATTTGGACGACGCGCTGCTGGCCCATCTGGGCACAGTGACCATCATCCACGGCAAGGGAACCGGCGCCCTCCGGAGCGCCGTGCGCCGCCATTTGAAGACCAGCAAGTATGTCAAGAGCTTCCGCCCCGGCCGGTTTGGCGAGGGGGAGGACGGCGTCACCGTGGTGGAACTGAAATAACAGCGGAGAGATGGTGAACTTGTCCAGCGATTCCTTCATGAAAGGCCCCTTCATTTTTGGGAAGTTTGTCTATTTTGCCGTTGACGGGACTTTGCGGGTTTTGGTATTCTTAATTAGAAAAAGCTTTCTTTTATCAAAATTGGGGGAGGATTATCCGTATGACGGTGAGAGAAACAGTTGTCAACAATAAAGTCGGCCTGTTTGCCCGGCCTGCCACCTTCTTTATCCAGAAGGCCAACGAGTTCAAGAGCTCTATCTGGGTGGAGAAGGACGACCGACGCGTCAACGCCAAGAGCCTGCTGGGTGTGCTCTCCATGGGCATCACGGACGGCACCACGATCTCTCTGATCGCCGACGGCGTCGATGAGGCGGAGGCGCTGGAGGCCCTGGCCAAGCTGGTTTCCACTGCGCCTGCTGAATAATCAGCCTGTTAGAAGAGCGAAAGCGCCGCAGTTCACGCTGCGGCGCTTTTTTCGTTTAGACTGCCATCCGCCGTGTTCCGCCGGCGGGCGGCCCGCCGGGGATCGGTGCGCCGCGGCTGTGCTGGAGGATGCCATGACAAAGGAAGAATTGAAGGAGAAGGCCCACTCCCTGCCGCTGCACCCCGGGGTCTACATCATGATGGACGCCAGCAATACGGTGATCTATGTGGGCAAGGCCAAAGCCCTGCGCAACCGGGTCAGCCAGTATTTCCTGGATCTGGCCAGCCATACGGAGAAGACCCGGGCTATGGTCAGCCAGATCGACCACTTTGACGTCATTCTCGCCGACAGCGAGTTTGAGGCCCTGGTGCTGGAGTGCTCCCTGATCAAGCGGCACAAGCCCAAGTATAATATTTTGCTGAAGGATGACAAAGGCTATCCCTATGTGCGCCTCAACCTGGATGCCCGCTACCCCCGTTTCTCCCTGGTCAATCGGACGGCGGAGGACGGCGCGAAATACTTCGGCCCCTACGGCACCCGGGGAAACACCAACGAGATTTTGGACGCCATCGCTCTGGCCCTGCGGCTGCCCACCTGCAAGCACAAGTTCCCCCGGGACATCGGCAGGGAGCGGCCCTGTCTGAACCACCACCTGGGCAACTGCGACGGCTGGTGCCGCCCGGAGATGAGTGAGGAGGCCTACCGGGAGCGGATCGGCCAGGCGGTCCATCTGCTGGAGGGAGACTTCTCCTTTGTGGAACAGGAGCTCACCCGCCAGATGGAGCAGGCCGCCGAGGGGCTGCATTTTGAGGCCGCGGCGGAGTACCGGGACCGCATACGCGCCCTCCAGCTGCTGGGACAGCGGCAGAAGGTGGTGGCCTCCCTGCGCGCCGATGTGGACGTGTGCGGCCTCTTTCTGGGGGACGCCAAAAGCTGCTTTACCGTGCTCCACTTTTTGGCCGGAGACCTGGCGGGCCGGGACACGGAGATTTTCCCCACCCCCATGGAGGAGGACCGGGGCGAGGTGCTCTCTGCCCTGCTCAAGCAGTATTACGGGGGCCGGGGCAACCTGCCCCGGGGCATCCTGCTGCCCTGGGAGGTGGAGGACCGGGAAGAGCTGGGGCGCATGTTCACCGAGGCGGCAGGCCGCAAGGTGGAGGTGCTGGTGCCCCAGCGGGGAAAGAAGGCGGAGCTGGTGCGCATGGCCGGCCAGAACGCCGCCGACGAGGCGGAGCGGGCCACCACCCGGGAGGAGCGCCAGAACAGGCTGATGGTGCTGCTGGGCAATCTGCTGGGGCTGAAGGAGACCCCCCACCGCACCGAGTCCTACGACATCTCCAACACCGGCGCCTCTGATATCGTGGCGGCCCAGACGGTATTTCTGGATGGCAAGCCCCTGAAGCGGGATTACCGCTATTACAAGCTTCGGGATATGGATACACCGGACGACTACGCCTCCATGGACCAGGTGCTCCGCCGCCGCTTCCAGCGCTGGAAGGACGGAGATGAGAAGTTCGCCGTCCTGCCCGACGTGATTTTGATGGACGGCGGCCTGGGCCAGGTGAAGGTGGCGGTGCAGGTGCTGGAGGACTTTGGGCTGCATGTGCCGGTGTTCGGCATGGTGAAGGACGACCGGCACCGCACCCGGGCCCTGGTGGCCCCGGATGGGCGGGAGATCGGCATTCAGTCCAGCCCGGCCCTGTTCGCGCTGATTGGCCGGATGCAGGAGGAGACCCACCGCTCGGCCATCGAATTCCACCACAAGCAGCACCAGAAGAGCGCCAAGGGCTCCGCGCTGGATCAGGTGCCCGGGGTGGGGCCGGCCCGGAAGACCGCCCTGCTCAAACACTTCAAGAGTCTGAAAGCCATTCGGACGGCTACGGCGGAGCAGCTGGGGGAGGTTATCGGCCCGGCAGCCGGCCGGAACGTCTACGAGTATTTCCACAGGGAGGAATGACACCATGCGCGTGATCACAGGCACGGCCCGGGGCAGAAAGCTGGGCCAGCTCCAGGGAATGGACACCCGGCCCACCACCGACCAGGTGAAGGAGTCCATTTTCAATATCATTCAGTTCGACATTGAGGGCCGCCGGGTGCTGGACCTGTTTGCCGGCACCGGACAGCTGGGCATTGAGGCCCTGAGCCGGGGGGCCGCCGGGTGCACTTTTGTGGATCAGCGCCGGGACGCGGCGGCGCTGGTGCGCTCCAACCTGAAGCTGTGCCGGCTGAGCGACCGGGCCCGGGTGGTCCAGGGGGAGGCGCTCAGTTTCCTCGCCTCGGACCGGGAACGCTACCACCTGGTATTTTTGGATCCGCCCTATCAGACAGAGCTGCTGGAAAATGCACTCAAAAAGATCGCTGAGATTGACATACTGATGGAAAATGGTATAATAATCTGCGAAAGTCCGGCGGACAAGGTTCTTCCGGAGCTGCCCCAGCCCTATCGAAAGGGCAGGGAGTATCGGTACGGAAAGATTAAGATTACCGTCTACCGAAAGGAAGTTTGACCTATGAGTACTGCCATCTATCCGGGCAGTTTTGATCCGGTGACCCTGGGCCATTTGGACATTATCAAGCGGGCCGCGTGTCAGTTTGACAAATTGATTGTCTGTGTCATGGTCAATTCCGACAAGCACGGGCTTTTTACTCCGGAGGAGCGGGTGGAACTGATCCGCCGGGTGACGCCGGGCATCCCCAATCTGGAGGTGGATATGTCCAGCGAGCTGCTCAGCGATTACGCCAAGCGCAAGCGGGCCACCATCGTGGTCAAAGGGCTGCGGGCGGTTTCGGACTATGAGAAGGAGTGCCAGATGGCCCTGATCAACCGAAAGCTGAATCCAAAACTGGACACCATGTTTCTGCCGGCCAGGCAGAATTTTACATACCTGAGCTCCAGCGTGGTCAAGGAGATGGCCCGCTATCGGGTCAGCCTCAGCGGCTATGTGCCCAAGGAGATTGCCGGGGATGTACAGGCGAAAATGGATGAATTTTTACAGAAAAGCCAGTCCTGAATGAGACGGCGACAGAAAGGATGAGTTACATGGCAAAGGCAAGCACCAACGGCGTGGACGAGATGCTGGATATGCTCTATGAGATGATCGACGACGCAAAGGCGATCCCCTTCAGCAATGACTGCCGGCTGGATCGGGACGGGGCGCTGGATCTGCTGGACAGCATCCGCAACCGCTTCCCGGTGGAGCTGGGCGAGGCGATTAAAATTGTACAGAATCGGGATCAGTATGTGGCGGACGCCCAGAAGGAGGCCAGCCGCATCCTGGAGCAGGCCCAGGCCCAGGCCCAGCGCATGGTGGATGAGAATGAAGTGGTGCGCAAGGCCCGCGCCGCCGCGGAGGAGGCCATCCGCACCGCGAAGGCCCGGGCTGCCGAGATCCTGGCCAAGGCCAATGACGATGCCCGGGACGTCACGGAGCAGGCCGAGGAGCGGGCTGCCGGATTGAAGCGGGCCGCCAATGAGTACTGTGCCGACGCCCTGCGCCGCACTGAGGATGCGGTGGCCGAGGCCTACAGTGAGATCAAGGAGTCCCATGACCACTTCCGCGCCCTGGTCAGCTCCTCCGGTGTCTCCGGCCGCCGTCCTGCCGCCTATGACGCGGAAAAGGACGAGTGAGCTGGTTCTGAATCAGAATAGGACCGCCCCGCCGGCAGTGCCGGCGGGGCGGTGTTTTTCTATGGGAAAGGTGTTTTCAAAGCAAAGAGCCGGGGAGCAAATCCCCGGCTCTCTCTGTAGAGGGAATGCCTCGCCGCCCGGTGGCGGAGGGGTCACTCAGCAGCCGCAGCCGTTGCTGTTGCTGCTGCCGCAGCCGCAGCAGCAGAAGAGGACGATGAGGATGATGATCCACATGCAGCTGTTCCCGCCAAAGCAATTGTTACCGCATCCCATAAAGAGATACCTCCTATATGAAGATTGAGCGCCGTATTGTCCGACCTCAATCCCATATTATGCGCCGGGCGGAAAAGGGTGCGGCCCGGAGCCGGAGTGTGGGAAAAATGAGCTGCGGTGTGATCAGGCGTTGTCCTGTTCTGTGCCCCGGGGGGAGATGAGGTAGCTCAGCGCCAGCAGAGAGTCGGCGAAGTGGACGTTTTCCACCACCACGCCGGGGTCCCGGATGCCCAACTCGATGTTGGTAAAATTCCAAAGCCCCTTGACTCCGCCGGCAATCAGCCGTTGGGCGGTGGACAGGGCCACGCTCTGGGGCACGGTGAGCACGCCCACGCTGGTGGGGTGTTCGGCGAGATACTGGTCCAGCATGTCGATGGAGTAGACGGGGACTCCGGCGATGCTGCGGCCCACAATGGAGGGCACGGTGTCAAAGGCGGCGGTGAGTCGGAAGCCGTTCTGAGAGAACTGGAAGTTGTGGATCAGCGCGCGCCCCAGATTGCCCGCCCCCAGAATGATGGCGGTGTGCCCCAGATTCATGCCCAGGATCTCGGCAATCTCATTGCGCAGGCTCTCCACATTATAGCCATAGCCCTGCTGGCCGAACTCGCCAAAGCAGCTCAGGTCCTGGCGGATCTGGCTGGCGGTGAGGTTCATGGCCTTGCCCAGGGCGGAAGAGGAGATGCGCACTACGCCCACCTGATACAGGGAGTCCAGCTGGCCGTAATAACGGGGCAGACGGCGGATAACCGCATTGGATACTTTTCCCTTTTTCATGCAAGTCCTGCCTTTCCTGACGTCTCGCCGCTGCAATGGGGCGGGAAGGTGTTAGTGCTCTTCATTGTAGTGTTATATTTTCAAATTGTCAAATGTTTTAACAATATTATTTGAACTTTGTGACAATATGGCAGAACGAAAGTGAAACTTTCCGGGAAACTGTGCACAATAGCACAAAAAATTGCCGCAGGAGTGCGGCAATTTTTTGGAGATTCATGTCAAAAGTAGACCAGTTCCTCTTCGGGAGGCTGGGCCTTGGCGATATCCAGGATATGGAGCACAGGCCCCTCGCCCTGATAGAGCTTGACGTGTTCCAGATGAACCCGGCCTGTGACCCGGACCCAGTCCCGGGTGTGAAGGTCTTTGATTTCGGGGCCCTTCAGCAGCACTCCCAGGAAGGTGGTGTCCTCCGCGCAGCACACCATGGCGAAGCGGCCGCAGGCACAGGTGCCCCGGGGGAATTTGTCGGACTGGGCCACCTGGCCCAGGAAGGAGACCACCTTGCCTTTGTAACGCTCCGGGTTGTCCATCACGTCCACATACCAGACGCCGTAATCCTCATCGCTGAGGTTGAGCACTGGCTGGCTCAGGTCAAAGGGCGAGGTGCCGTCGTCGTACTCCTCCATCCGCTCCCCTTCATACTCCAGATACATCTCCGCCCTGCGGTTCAGCATCTTCAGGTTGCGGCCCCGGAGCATGTCCGCCAGTTCGTCGGTGCAGCGGTTAAAGACCACCATATCCGCGTTGCCGATGTGCTGCATCATCAGAGAGGCCATGTTTTTGGAGTACATGTCAAAGGTGGTGGCATCCACGGTGGTGACGATCTGATAGAGCACCCAGTGCTCGGGCAGCACCTCCTGGATGTCCGGCAGATTCCACATGCCGTTGTATTCAATCACCACCTGGGTGGGGTGGTATTTGTCATCCAGCCGGCGGCAGGCCTCCCGGGTGAAATCGTCTTTGCCCTCAAAGACCGCCATGCGCACATCATAGTGCATCAGGGCCTGCTCGCTGTACTCCTCTTCCCCCTCTTCTGTCACCAGCAGCAGGGTGCGTTCATCCGCGGTAAAGTCCGGGCCGGTGAGCATGGGAGAGATGAAGTTGGTCTTGCCTGACTCCAAAAAACCGCAGATCATATAGACGGGAATTTGCTGTTTTGCCATTGGCGGCACGTCCTTTCCCGATATTAGAGGCCGAACACGCCGGGCAGCGCGTCCTCTTTCAGCTCGGAGCCGATGACACACAGCCGGCCGGTGTAGTCGGCGGCGCCGCTGCGCACGTCGAACTCGCCGGGCACCATGTCGAAGTGGAGCCAGCCCCCCTCAGCGGTGGGGACGATGCCCTTGGCCCGGAGCACTGCGCCGTATTCCCCGGTGTCCAGCGCTTCCAGCGCCTTGCGGATCTCCGCCTCGGTAAACTTCCTGGGGGTCTCCACGCCCCAGCTTACGAACACCTCGTCGGCGTCATGGCCGTGATGATGGTGATGATGGTGATGATGTTGATGATTGTGG
>CAUGSS010000053.1 GCA_959602365.1 uncultured Eubacteriales bacterium | reverse complement strand
CTTCTCCTGCCCTGTCATCCTGAGCTTCTCCTGCCCTGTCATCCTGAGCTTCTCCTGCCCTGTCATCCTGAGCTTCTCCCGCCCTGTCATCCTGAGCGCAGCGAAGGATCTTCTTCCGCCCCGCTGACAGTCTGGTGAAAACCGGGGAAAGATCCTTCGTCGCTGCGCTCCTCAGGATGACAACGGATCCGGCGGCGCCTATTCAGGATGACAGCAGGCCCAACGTCTCCTCAGGATGAGACAAGGCGGAGGCGGCGGAACCTTTTCAGGCTGACGGCGGGCGCGGCGTCTTTCTCAGGCCGACGGCCCGCTCCGCGGCGCCGGCGGGCCCCGTCACAGTCCCTCCAGCTCCTGCATCCACAGCTCGTTCACCGCGTCCGACGGCATCCGCCAGTCCCCCCGGGGACTCAATGTGACGGTGCCCACCTTGGGGCCGTCGGGGAGACAGGAGCGCTTGAACTGCTGGGAGAAGAAGCGGCGGTAAAAGTTTTTGAGCCACTTCAAAATGACCTCATCCCCGTACTTCTCCCCCAGGGCGTACCGGGCCAGCCGGTAGATCTTCTTCGGCCCGAAGCCCCAGCGCAGGGCGTAGTAGAGGAAGAAGTCGTGGAGCTCATAGGGCCCCACCAGCTCCTCGGTGCGCTGGCTGATCCGGCCGTCCACGGCGGGGAGCAGCTCCGGGGACACCGGGGTGGCCAGGATATCGTCCAGCACCGCCGAGAGCTTCGGATCCCGGTCCCGCCTGTCGTCGCTGACAAAGGCCACCAGGTGGCGCACCAGGGTCTTGGGAATGGAGGCGTTCACCGCGTACATGCTCATGTGGTCGCCGTTGTAGGTGCACCAGCCCAGGGCCAGCTCGCTCAGGTCCCCGGTGCCGATGACCAGCCCCCCGGTCTTGTTGGCCAGATCCATCAGCACCTGGGTGCGCTCCCGGGCCTGGCCGTTCTCGTAGGTCACCGAGTGGTCCTCCATGCTCTGGCCGATGTCCCGGAAGTGGACGCTCACCGCCTCGCCGATGTCCACCCGCATCAGCTCCGCCCCCAGCTCCTCCGCCAGGGCGCAGGCGTTGTCCCGGGTGCGGTCGGTGGTGCCGAAGCAGGGCATGGTCACCGCCAGGATGTCCCGGTGGTCCCGGCCCAGCTTGTCAAAGGCCAGGGCGGTGATCAGGATGGCCAGGGTGGAGTCCAGCCCACCGGACAGGCCCACCACCGCCTTGGGGGCACGGGTGTGCTCCAGCCGCTTGGCCAGCCCCTGGGAGGCCAGGGCCAGGATCTCGGCGCACCGCTCCTCCCGGTCTCCCCGGTCGGCGGGGACAAAGGGGTTGGGGTCCACATACCGGGTCAGGGCGGTCTCCCCCAGCTCCAGGTCGAAATAGCAGGGGTAGATGTCCTCCGCCCCGGCGGGGAAGGTGTTCATCCGCTGCCGCTCGTGGGCGAGCTTCTCCAGGTCGATCTCCGAGATGGTGATCCCGGTCTCAAACCGGCACTCTGCCAGGATGGAGCCCCCCTCCGCCACCAGGCAGTGGCCGGCGTAGACCAGGTCGGTGGAGCTCTCCCCCCGGCCCGCGTCGGCGTAGACATAGCCGCACTCCAGCCGCCCGGAGGTGGAGCGGAGGAGCAGCCGCCGCCAGTCCGCCTTGCTGACGATCTCGTCGCTGGCGGAGGGGTTCAGGATCAGGGTGGCCCCTCCGGCGCACAGCCGGGTGGAGGGGGTGTCCGCCACCCACAGGTCCTCGCAGATCTCCACCCCCACCCAGAGCAGGGGAAGGCTCTCGCACCGGAACACCAGAGCAGTGGAGAACTCCACCGCCTCCTGCCCGGCAAAGGGGATGCAGAAGTCGGTATCCCCCAGCGCCCGGCCCGAGGTAAACCAGCGCTGCTCATAAAATTCGGTGTAATTGGGAATATTGACCTTGGGCACCAGCCCCAGCAGCTCCCCATGGCAGAACACCGCGGCGCAGTTGTAGAGCTTGCCGCTCCAGCGCACCGGCACCCCCACGCAGGCCAGCAGATCCAGCCCGGCGGTCTCCCGCAGGATGCCCTCCAGGGCGGCCTCCGCCCCCCGGAGCAGGGTGTCCTGCAAGAACAGGTCGCCGCAGGTGTAGCCGGTGACGCACAGCTCCGGGAAGCAGATGACTTTTACCCCCTGCTCCGCCGCCCGAGTGCACAGCTCCACAATCTGCCCCGCATTATATCCGCAGTCCGCCACCCGGATGTCCGGCGTGGCCGCCGCCACTTTGATCAATCCGTCCCACACTGGGACCAGCCCCCTCTCCCGGCCCATCTCTGGGGTCCGGTTTCAGATTCAGGTCATTTTTTATGCTATAAGGTAACTTTACCCTAAACCGGGGAAAAATGCAACCGAGGGGGACAATTCCCTATCTTGTGTTTTCCATAAAACCCGGGCCGGTTTCGCCCACATCTTGTGGTTGACAGACGGCGGCGTTTTGTGTATCATATTTTTGTTACTTGTTGTTACCAAATGAATCCGTTTTGTATTTTACTTGTTTTTTACTTGTTACTGTTTTTCAGAAAGGTCTGTGATTGCCATGCAGCGCAAGCTGAAGCAGCTCTACCAACGTCTGACCGGACGGCACCCGGTACTGGGCGCCCTGCCTGTCATCGCCCTGACGCTGGCCTGTGCCGGCGGCATCGGCGCCACCTCCGCCCTGGCTGCCCCCGCCGCCAACACCGCCTGGGTCATCGCTGTGGACGGCCAGATTCTGGGCGCCGCCGATCAGGAAGCCGCCCTTCAGGCGCTGTATGAGACTGCGGTGGACCGCTATGACACCCAGGACGTGCTCTCGCTGGAAGTGCTCAGCCAGGTTGAGATCACCGCTGTGGAGGCCGGCCAGACCGCCGACACCCCCCGGGAAGAGGCCGACATCCTGTCCGCCCTGGAGGAGGCCCTCTCCGTCCAGACCGTCAGCCAGGTCTCTGAAACCGTGGAAATCCCCTACACCACCGTCACGGTGGAGGACGACACCCTCTATACCGACGAGAGCTACACGGAAGAGGGCCACGCCGGAGAACAGCAGGTGGTCCAGCAGGTGGTCCGCCTCAACGGCGAGTCGGTGCTGACCAAGGCGGTGAGCGCCCAGGTGCTCACCCCGGCCCAGGACACCCTGATCCATGTGGGCACCCAGGAGCGGCCCGAGTTCGTCTGGCCCGCCCATGGCTCCTATACCGGAAGCTACGGCATTGACACCATCAACGGCGCCAACCGGAAGCACAGCGGCATTGACATCGCCGCCTCCAGCGGCACCGCCATCTGCGCCGCCCGGGCGGGCACCGTGGTCTATGCGGGCTGGGACAACGGCGGCTACGGCAACCTGGTGGTCATCCAGCACGACAACGGCACCCACACCTATTACGCCCACAACTCCTCCATCTATGTCAGCGTCGGAGATTCCGTGGAGCAGGGCGAGCAGATCGCCGCCATGGGCGCCACCGGCCGGGTCACCGGGGTCCACTGCCACTTTGAGGTGCGCTCCGGCGAGTATGCCGGGCTGTATGTGGCCGAGACGCTGAACCCCATGGACTACCTGGATCTGAGCGACCTGTGATATCCCCCGGGCGCACACTCTGAAACCAGTTCACCCCCATCCCGCCGCCGCGGGATGGGGGTTTTCTGCATTCTGCAGCTGCAGTTCTGCGGGTCTGCGGCCGGAGGGGCGCCCCCGGGCCGCCGGCGGCGCTCCCAACAACCCGCGGCAGCTCTTCCGCCGGGCCCGGGCCGGACATCAGACCGAGGTGGGGTCCGGAGGGCCCGGGCCCCGTCTCTCTTTTTCCATCAAAGAAATATCCCCATACCGCCAAGGCGGTATGGGGATAAATAATCTTTCTCGTGATCTCGCTCAATTCCCGCTGCCCGCCGCGCCCTGGGTCGCCGGGCCAGGCCCTTCCGGCTCCGGGCCGTCCGCCTCCGGCCGGGCCGCGCCGGCGCTCAGGGCGGAGATGCGGAAGCTGAACACCAGCATCCAGCCCCCCAGTCCCGCCAGGGCCAGCACTTCCGCCAGCTCCCCCGCCCCGGGCAGGGCGGCAAAGGCGTACACGCCGGCGGTCAGGGTGAACCACTGGGTGCGCACCGGGGCGGGGCGTCCAAAGGCCCAGGCCGCCTGGTGATAGAGGGCCAGCACAGCAGCCATCAGGGCCAGCAGCGTCCACACATAGCGCTCCAGCACCGGGTCCCGGGTCTCGGCGTGGTAGAACACCACCAGCCAGAAGCACACCCCAAAACCGGGGATCAGTGCGGCGACGCTCCGGGGCTTGGGGCGGTCCCCCCGGAGGGCCAGCGCCAGCAGGCACAGCCCGCCCGCCCAGAGCAGCGCGTCCACGGCGCAGCTCCCCAGCCGGGCCGGCCGGGGGAAGGCCATCAGGGCCCGCAGATCAGGGATCAGCTCCAGGATGGCGCCCACGGCCACCAGGCCGCCGCTCACCGCACCCAACAGCCGCCCCACCGGCCCCAGATCCCCGTAGAGCTCCCCCTCCCCGGGGACAGCGCGTCCCCGCAGCGGCATCGCAGACAACAGGGCAAGCACCGGCACCGCGATGAAAAAGGCCCACAGCGCCAGCGCAGATGCCGCCCCGGGCTCCACCAGGCCGGTGAAGGGATCAAAGGCGGCGCTCTGGCACCAGAGCTGAAGGGCGGCGCCCACCAGGGCGGCGGTCATCAAGGCGGCGGGATAGCGTTTCATTGGGACACATCCTTTGTATCTGGGTCATTCTCTCCGGCCCCCGCCCGAAGGCACCCCGGCGGGGCCGGGCGGGGCCTCGCCCCGCCGTGTCTCTTATTTTACCCCAAATCCAACGCTTTGTCAGCAAGATTTTCCACCGCCGTGCCCGAATAATACCAGGTCAAAATCTCCTGCCAGCCCTTGCCCTGTCCCGCCAGGGCGTTGGCCCCGTACTGGCTCATGCCCACCCCGTGGCCATAGCCGGTGACATAGAATGTGACGGTGTCCCCCGCCGCCTCCAGCGTCAGGCTGGAGGAGCGCAGCGAGAACAGGGTGCGCAGGGTGGACGTGGGCACTTCCACCCCGCCGATCACCACCGCCTCGCTCAGTCCCGCCTCATCATAGCGCACCTCTCCGATCCAGCTCTCCACCGCTCCGGACAGGTCGCACCCGGAGACCGCCCCGGTGACGGCGGCGGCAAAGTCGGAGGCGGAGACCTGGACGGTGCTGTAATAGTTGGGCACCTCCTCCCCCTCCGGGGAGGTCACACTCTGAAGATAGGCCACCTCAGTCCCCCAGACCTCCTGGGCCGACCGGGTGGTGCCGTCGCTGGCGGCGTGGAACACGGCCTGGATGGGCTCCCCGCCATAACACACCGCCATGCCGTCGGTCTCGGTCACCGCCCGGGTGACTTTCTCCGCCAGCGCCTCCGCCTCCGAGGCGTCCCAGGCCGCCATCCGATCCTCCCGGCTCATCCAGGCCTGGCAGCAGCCGGGGTCGGAGCACAGGTCCGCCTCATGGGCCCCGGAGGGGTGGAGCAGTTTGTAGACCGTGTAGGTCCGGGCGGCGGCGGCCTGGGCCTTCAGCGCCTCCTCATGGAAATTGGCGGGCATCTCCGCCGCCACCACCCCCCACAGATAGTCCCCCAGGGTCATCTCCTGCACCTGATCCCCCACCAGCACGGACAGGGTGACGCTCTGATCCCACAGGGCGTCCTCCTCCTCTGAGGCGGCCTGGCCGGTCTCCGCCTGACCTGCCTGGCCGGTTTCCCCAGACCCCGCCGCCTGCTCCTCCGCCGCGCCCTCCTCTTCCAGCGGGGCGGACAGGGGCAGCTCCACCGTCAGCGCCGGCTGCTCTCCCTGGCTCTGGCTCAGCAGCCCCCGGCCCAGACACAACAGGGTCAGGGCGAACACCGCCGCCGGGGCGCATACAAAGGCCGCCGCCAGCAGGCGGAACTGATTTTTGAAATATCGCTTCCTCTGAAATTCACGTTTCATCCTTTGTCCTCTTTTCGCATCCGCTCCCGCCGGGACGCCCCCCGGCGGAAGTCGAGTTGTCCGTTGACACGGGCTGTTTTTCGCAGTATACTTTAGGCTTGTAAACGATAAAATTTTCCTGAAAGGAGCTGTCGAAAATGCAGGAGAGCTTCCGCTTTCATTCACGGGAAGAGGTAGACACTTTTTTGACCGAGCTGACCGCCCTCTACCCGGACAACCAGAACATCCGGCGGGGGCAGGAGCACCACACCGACGTAAAGTGGGGCCTGCGCAACGCCGACGGCACCGGCGTCATCACCGGCCTGACCCAGGTGGGCTCGGTCCAGGGCTACTACATCGAGGACGGGGAGAAAATTCCCATGCCCGGCAAACTGTATTACCGGGGCATCAGCGTGGAGGATCTGATCCAGGGCTTTGTCTCGGAAAACCGCTTCGGCTTTGAGGAGACCGCCTTCCTGCTGCTGCTGGGCCGGCTGCCCAACCGGGAGGAGCTGGAAAAGTTCACCCAGCTGCTCTCCCAGCTGCGGCCCCTGCCCGCCATGTTCACCGAGGACATGATCCTGAAGGCCCCCTCCCAGAACGTGATGAACAAGATTGCCCGGAGCGTGCTCGCCCTCTATTCCTATGACGATCAGGCCGAGGTTATGACGCTGGAAAATGAACTGCGGCAGGCCATCAGCCTGGTGGCCCGCACCCCCATGATCGTGGCCCACGCCTACGCCGCCAAGCGCTGCTATTTCGACCACGACTCCCTGTATCTCCACCGCTCCCAGGACGGGCTGTCCCTGGCGGAGAACTTCCTCTACGCGGTGCGGAAAGACAACCAGTTTACCCCCAGCGAGGCCAAGCTGCTGGATCTGTGCCTGGTGCTCCACGCCGAGCACGGCGGCGGCAACAACAGCGCCTTCACCTGCCGGGTGATCTCCTCCTCCCACACCGACTTCTACTCCTCCATCGCGGCGGCGGTGGGCTCCCTGAAGGGCCCCCGCCACGGCGGCGCCAACATCAAGGCCAAACAGATGCTGGACGTGATCCGGGAAAACGTGAGGGACTGGAAGGACGACGGAGAGGTGTCCGACGTGCTCTCCCGGATCGTCCGCAAGGAGCTGGGGGACGGCTCGGGGCTGATCTACGGCATGGGCCACGCCATCTACACCATGAGCGACCCCCGGGCGGTGATCCTGAAGAAATTTGCCCGGGAGCTGGCCCAGGAGAAGGACATGACCGATCAGCTGGACCTGATCGAGTCGGTGGAGCGGCTCTCCCCCGGGGTGTTCGCCCGGGAGACCGGCCACGACAAGATGCTGTGCGCCAACGTGGATTTGTACTCCGGCTTCGTCTATCAGATGCTGGGCATCCCCGAGGAGCTGTTCACCCCCCTCTTTGCCGCCGCCCGGATGGTGGGCTGGTGCGCCCACCGGCTGGAGGAGGTCTACACCCCGGGCAACAAGATCATCCGCCCGGCCTACAAGGCGGTGGGGCCGAAAAAGCCCTTTGTCCCGCTCTCCCTGCGGGACTGAGCCCCGCCCGGCCCCGCGGCGCCGCGGAACAGCGCCGCCGCAGCCAGAGGGATGCGGCCGCCGGTCTGCCGCCCTGGAACAACCCAAAACCGCCCGCGGCGCCCCTTTCGGCGCCGCGGGCGGTTTTCTCTCGATCCGATCCCGGAAGATCTGTCCTGTGGAACTTTCCCCATCCCGTCATTTTGTGCGTTCCCTCTTCAGTTATCCCAGGCTTCTTCCCCCATCTTTCGTGCTTTCCCCGCCTGTCGTCCCCTATTTTCCTCTCCCGCCATCCCCATCTTTCCTCCTTCCTGTCACCCTGAGCCTCCCCCCCTATGTCATCCTGAGCGCAGCGAAGGATCTTCTTTCCCCCGCCGCCCGTCAGAGGAACGGAGAAAAAGATCCTTCGTCGGCTCCGCCTCCTCAGGATGACAGGGCGGAAGCCCGGCATGCTTAGGGGCGACGGTACGAAAACCCGGCATGTCCGCGAGCAGAGGTATGGGAACCGGCCTGCCTGCGGGCAGGGACACGGAAACCGGCACGTCTGCGAACGGCGGCGCAGGAACCGGCATACCCGCGGGCACTGGCATGCAAACCGGCCTGTCCCGGACTTCTCCCCCTGTCATCCTGAACTTTCCCCATGTCATCCTGAGCGCAGCGAAGGATCTTCTTTCCCCCGCCGCCTGTCAGAGAAACGGGGAAAAGATCCTTCGTCGGCTCCGCCTCCTCAGGATGACAGGGCGGAGACCCGGCATGCTTATGGGGGACGGCGCAGAAAACCGGCCTGCCTGCGGGCAGGGACACGGAAACCGTCACGCTTGCGGACGACGGCGCAGGAACCGGCATACCCGCGGGCACTGGCATGCAAACCGGCCTGTCCCGGACTTCTCCCCCTGTTATCCTGGGCTTTCTCCCCATTATCTTGAGCTTTTCTCTGTTATCCTGCACTTTCCCCTGTCCTCTTGAGTTTTCTCCTCCTGTCATCCTGAGCCTCCCCCCTATGTCATCCTGAGCGCAGCGAAGGGTCTTCTTTCCCCCGCCGCCTGTCAGAGGAACGGAGAAAAAGATCCTTCGTCGGCTCCGCCTCCTCAGGATGACAGGGCGGAGGCTCGGCACGCTTAGGGGCGACGGTACAAAAAACCGGCATGTCCGCGAGCAGAGGTATGGGAACCGGCCTGCCTGCGGACGACGGCGCAGGAACTGGCATACCCGCGGGCACTGGCATGCAAACCGGCCTGTCCCGGACTTCTCCCCCTGTCATCCTGAACTTTCCCCATGTCATCCTGAGCGCAGCGAAGGATCTTCTTTCCCCCGCCGCCTGTCAGAGAAACGGGGAAAAGATCCTTCGTCGGCTCCGCCTCCTCAGGATGACAGGGCGGAAGCCCGGTACGCTTATGGGGGACGGCGCAGAACACCGGCCTCGGCCTGCCTGCGGACGGGGACACGGAAACCGTCACACTCGCAGACGGCGGGGCGGAGCCCGGCATACCTGCAAACGGAGGTACAGGAATTATCCCTCCTGCGGGCGGCGGCCTGGGGCTGGATCTGCCGCCCTTTTCCGGGGGGTACTATCTGCTGGGCTGAGCCGGCGCCGGCATGCCGAAAAAAGAAAGTGACCGGGAAAAGCGGTTTCACAGAATTCCGTCCTCCGCAGCCCCCAGGCTGCAATCCACAGATCATTTCCAAAGTCAATCTAATGTGGGGAGGGCGGAAGGAACAGAAATTCTGTCATTTCCGGGGACATGCGCCTGGAAAATGACACTTTCGTTCCAGTGCGCGCCTGGGGCGTCTTTCCCACTCGCCCGGAACGGCCGCCACCGGCGCTTTTCTGGTGTGGGCTCACGCGCCATGTGGGGCGACTTTTGCACAGGCAATCGGGCCCTGTATGGCGCGCAATCCCCCTGTGGGAAAAGAGGTTGTCTTCTTCGACAGGCGAAAGCCCCCGGGTCCCAAAAGGGACCCGGGGGCCGTTTCATCTCTCTCTTCTATTCAAGGGCAGCAGGGGAAATTACTCCACGATCTGCTGGATCTCCACGAACTCCTTGTTCTCGCGGGGATACTTGATGGCAGCCTGGGCAGCGGCCAGCCGGGCCAGAGGCACCCGGAAGGGGCTGCAGGAGACATAGTTCAGGCCGACGCGGTGGCAGAACTCCACGCTGGTGGCGTCGCCGCCGTGCTCGCCGCAGATGCCCAGCTCCAGGTCGGGGCGGGTCTTGCGGCCGGCAGCCGCGGCCATCTGGATCAGCTTGCCCACGCCGTCCCGGTCCAGGTGCTGGAAGGGATCGGACTCATAGATCTTGTGATCGTAGTAGGCGTCCAGGAACTTGGCGGCGTCGTCCCGGGAGAAGCCGAAGGTCATCTGGGTCAGGTCGTTGGTGCCGAAGGAGAAGAACTCGGCCTCCTTGGCGATCTGGCCGGCGGTGAGGGCGGCTCTGGGGATCTCGATCATGGTGCCCACCAGATACTTCATGTCCAGACCGGACTCGGCGATCAGCTTGTCGGCGGTGGCGGTGACCACGTCCTTGACAAACTTCAGCTCCTTGACCTCGCCCACCAGCGGAATCATGATGTGGGGGGTGATCAGGGTGCCGGTCTCCTTGCTGACCTGGATGGCGGCCTTGATGACGGCAGTGGTCTGCATCTCGGCGATCTCGGGATAGGAGACGGCCAGACGGCAGCCGCGGTGGCCCATCATGGGGTTGAACTCATGCAGGGACTCCACCACGTTGGTCAGGGCCTCGGCGGTCATGCCCATCTCCTTGGCCAGCTCGGCGATGTCCTCGGCCTTGGTGGGCAGGAACTCATGCAGCGGGGGATCCAGATAGCGGATGGTCATGGGCTTGTCGCCGCAGATGCGGTACATCTCCACAAAGTCCTGCTCCTGGAAGGGCTCCACCTTGGCCAGAGCCACCTTGCGGCTCTCGGTGTCGGGGGCGCAGATCATCTCCCGCACGGCCTTGATCCGGTCGGCGGCGAAGAACATGTGCTCGGTGCGGCACAGGCCGATGCCCTGGGCGCCCATGTCCATGGCGTTCTGGGCGTCGGCGGGGTTGTCGGCGTTGGTGAGCACCTTCAGCTGGCGGCGCTCGTCGGCCCAGCCCATGAACTTCTGCAGATAGGGGTTCTCGGTGGCGGCGACGGTCTTGATGCTGCCGGCGTAGATGTTGCCGGTGGAGCCGTCGATGCTGATCCAGTCGCCCTCGTGGAAGGTGGTGCCGTTGATGGTAAACACCTTGGTGTCGTAGTCGATGGTGACCTCATTGCTGTTGCCGCAGCCGCACACGCAGCAGGTGCCCATGCCCCGGGCCACCACGGCGGCGTGGCTGGTCATGCCGCCCCGGACGGTCAGGATGCCCTGGGAGACCTGCATGCCCACGATGTCCTCGGGGGAGGTCTCCTGGCGCACCAGCACCACCTTGGGCATCTCGCCGGACTTCACCTTCTCCTCGGCGTCCTCGGCGGAGAAGACCACCTGGCCGCAGGCGGAGCCGGGGGAGGCGGCCAGGCCCTTGCCGACCACTTCCGCGTCCTCCAGAGCCTTGGTGTCGAACTGGGGATGCAGCAGGGTGTCCAGCTGCTTGGGCTCCACCCGGAGCACGGCCTCAGTCTCGTCGATCAGGCCCTCTTCCACCAGGTCGATGGCGATCTTCAGGGCCGCCTGGGCGGTGCGCTTGCCGTTACGGGTCTGCAGCATGTAGAGCTTGCCATCCTCGATGGTGAACTCCATGTCCTGCATATCCTTGAAATAGTTCTCCAGACGGGTGGCGATGGCCACGAACTCGTCATAGACCTCGGGCATCTCCTCGTGGAGCTTGCTCAGGGGGGAGGGGGTGCGCACGCCGGCCACCACGTCTTCGCCCTGGGCGTTGATCAGATACTCGCCGGTGATGCCGTGCTCGCCGGTGGCGGGGTTGCGGGTGAAGGCCACGCCGGTGCCGCTCTTGGGGCCGGAGTTGCCGAAGGCCATCTGCTGCACGTTGACGGCGGTGCCCCACTCATAGGGGATCTCGTTCATCTTGCGGTAGACGTTGGCCCGGGGGTTATCCCAGCTGCGGAACACGGCCATGACGGCCTCGATCAGCTGCTCCTTGGGATCCTGGGGGAAGGGCTTGCCCTCGTTGTCCTCATAGATCTTCTTGAAGATCTTGACCAGTTCCTTCAGGTCCTCGGCGGTCAGGTCCACGTCCTCGGTGATGCCCTTGGCCTCCTTCATCTTGTCGATCTGCTCCTCGAACAGGCTCTTGGACACGCCCATGACCACGTCGGAGAACATCTGGACGAAGCGGCGGTAGGAGTCGTAGGCGAAGCGCTCGTTGCCGGTCTTCTTGGCCAGGCCCTCCACGGCCTCGTCGTTCAGGCCCAGGTTCAGGATGGTGTCCATCATGCCGGGCATGGACTGGCGGGCGCCGGAGCGCACGCTGACCAGCAGGGGGTTATTGATGTCGCCAAAGGTCTTGCCGGTGATCTTCTCCAGGCCCTTGACGTGCTCGAAGATGTCGGCGACAATCTCGTCGTTGATCTTCCGGCCGTCGGTGTAGTACTGGGTGCAGGCTTCGGTGGTGATGGTGAAGCCCTGGGGCACCGGCATGCCGGCGGCGGTCATCTCCGCCAGGCCGGCGCCCTTGCCGCCCAGGATGTTCTTCATGGTCACCTTGTCTCCGGCAAATGCGTCGGAACCTTCGCTGAAGTAATAGATAAACTTCTTTGCCATTCGGGTGTTTCCTCCTTGCAATTTTTCGCCCCACCGCGTCTGCATTATTTCCTGCATTTGAGGCCGGGAGGCCCCAGGGCGGAGCATGCTGCCAAACGTTCTTGCACAAGCGCATTATAGAATAATTTTTCGTAAAACACAAGCTATTTTTGTAATTTTAGCCAGTTTTTTTCACTTTATTAGGTACTTAGAAAAAACAGCTTTATAAAATTCTTTTTCAAATGTCGTTCTTCCTGCATAGTTTTTCTAGTATATCCCCGCCGGGGCCTCCCATACCTGCCCCGGCAAAAAACGCTCCCGCCCGCATTTGCTCCGGAGCGGACCGGCGGAAAACATGTCTCTGCCGCCGGCACCCGTGGCAGGGCCCTGACAGCCCTCATCCAGTCCGCCGGCCGGGGCAGAAAACTCCGACAGAGAACTGGCGGAAAGCACAGAAATCCCGCCGGGGCGGCCGCAGCCGCCCCGGCGGGGTTCAGATCACTGTTCTGTTGATCAAAGACGTCTCAACGCATGTACTTTCTCCAGCGGGTGCCCAGCAGATCGGCCACCATCTCGCTGCAGGCGGCGGCCTCCACCTTGTCGCTGCTGCCGTCCACAAAGCTCAGGCAGACGCAGATCTCGGCGATATTGCGCTCCAGCTGCCGCAAAAAGTCCACGTCGTCCACCACTTTATCCACCAGGGCCAGGGGCTTGACAAAGCTGTCGCACAGCTTGTTCAGAATGGCGGGCAGGGCCTGCACCAGGGAGGCCTGGGTGTCCTCCCGCAGGCTGGCCACCTGGCTCCAGGTCAGATCCAGCCGGCCCTGGGAGTCCTGCTTGATATAGGTGAGCAGATCGCCGTAATCGGTGATCTTATCCACAAACTGCTGCTCCAGCCGGTCGAAATTGCCGTCGCTCAGCGCCATGCTCAACAGGGTGGCCTGGAGGATCATGTCAAACTGGGCCAGAGTGATCCGGGTGTCGTAACGCTTGCCCGGGTCGTTCTTGAACGCCGCATTCTGAAATGCCTCATCCATCTTGCGGATCATGTCGATGGAGTTCTGATAAGCTCTGGTGGCCTGATCAAACAATTCCTGTGCTCTGCCCATAGTAAAAACCCCTTTCGGTTATAAGATTACAGCTTTATCTTACCAATCCCAGGCAAAAATGGCAACCATTTTTAAGGGTATGCCGGCAAATTGTTTTCGCCTTCTCCCCCGAAGAAGGGGGCGGCTGCCTTCCGCTCCGGCGCCGGCCGGCCGCCCCGGCCCCTCTTCCGGGGTCAGGACATGTATCTCTCCCAGCGCTTGCCCAGCAGCTCGTTCACCATCTGGATGCAGGCGGCGCGCTCCCGCTCCTGGTTGACCCCGTCCACCTGGCTCAGGCAGGCGCAGATCCTGGCCACATCCTGTATGATCTGCTTGAGCCCTTGGGCCCGGAGCACCGCCTGGTCCACCAGGGCCAGGGGCCTGACAAAGTCGTCACACAGCCTGTCCAGGATGGTGGGCAGCACCTCCACCAGAAGGCGCTGGTTGTCCCGGGACAGCGCGGCCATTTCGCCCCAGCTCAGATCCAGCTTGCCCTGGGTCTCCCCCCTGATGTAGCCGGGCAGATCGCCGTAATCGGTGATCTTGTCCACAAACTGCTGCTCCAGCGGGTCAAACCGGCCGTCGCTGACGGCAACGCTCAGCAGGGAGGCCTGGAGGATCATGTCGAACTGGGCCAGGGTGAGCCGGGGGTCATAGCGCCTGCCCGGGTCGTTTTTGAACGCCGCGTTCTGGAACAGCTCGTCCATTTTGCGGATCAGGCCGACGGCATGATCATAGTACCCCGTGGCCTGGTCAAACAGCTCTTGTGCTCTGCCCATGAAAAGAACTCCTTTTCAAACAAAAAATATTATGGCCCTATCTTAGCAACCGCCAGGGAAGATTGCAACCGTTTTTATGGAATTTTCATGGAAGTTAACCCCATCTTCATCTTTCCCTTGCCGCATCCGTCAAAAAAGAGGCTGTTGCAACTGCTGCAACAGCCCCGCTTTTTGTCATTTGGAGCGCCAGCCTGTCCGTCTGGGCGCGTTCCCTGTCATCCTGGATGCTTTCGGATACTTTCGCTGTCATCCTGAGCGCTCGTTTTCCCTGTCATCCTGAGCTCCCGTTTTCCCTGTCATCCTGAGCTCCCGTTTTCCCTGTCATCCTGAGCGTATGCGAAGGATCTTCTTCCAACCCGCGCCGGATTCACAGGAAAAGATCCTTCGTCGCTGGCGCTCCTCAGGATGACAGGGGGAGTGGGAAAATGTCATCCTGAGCGTATGCGAAGGATCTTCTTCCAACCCCCATCGGGGCCTCAGGAGAAGATCCTTCGTCGCTGGCGCTCCTCAGGATGACAGGGGGAGTGGGAAAATGTCATCCTGAGCGTATGCGAAGGATCTTCTTCCAACCCCCATCGGGTTCACGGA
>CAUGSS010000052.1 GCA_959602365.1 uncultured Eubacteriales bacterium | reverse complement strand
CCTGTCATCCTGAGCGCTCCCCCCTGTCATCCTGAGCGCTCCCCCCTGTCATCCTGAGCGCAGCGAAGGATCTTCTTCCGCCGCCCGGCAGCCGCGGGAGAAAAGATCCTTCGTCGGCTCCGCCTCCTCAGGATGACAGAGAACTGCATACCCTTTTAGGACAGCGGAAAACACACCTTTTCTGGAGGACAGGGAAACTCAAGCGTTTTCCTGTCCTGTCATCCCGAGCACTTCTCCTTCTGTCCTCCTGAGTGCTTTCCCCCTGTCATCCTGAGCGCAGCGAAGGATCTTCTTCCGCTGCCCGGCAGCTGCGGGAGGGAAGATCCTTCGTCGGCTCCGCCTCCTCAGGATGACAGAGAACTGCATACTCTTTTAGGACAGTGGAGAACACACCTTTTCAGGAGGACAGGCAGAAAAACCGCTCCCCGGATGACAGGGAAACGGAGATGCCCGGAATGACATAGGCGGGAAAAGCGGGGAAAGCGGAAAACAGGGAAGGGGCAAAAAGGGAGAAAAAGGCGAAAAAAAGGTTGCTCCATCGCCCTCCAGGAGATACAATAGAGCAAATACCTTGAGAGAAACCAGAACAGACGAGAGAGGGAGCGTGAAGGGATGAAGCTGCTGGAGGACCGCATCCGCCGGGACGGCACCATCGAACAGGGGGACGTACTGAAGGTGGACAGTTTTCTGAACCACCAGATGGACGTTAAGCTGTATCAGGAGATGGGCAGGGAGTGGTACCGGCTGTTCCGGGAGGACAACGTGACCAAGATTCTGACCATCGAGGCCAGCGGCATCGGCATCGCCTGCGTGGCCGCCCTGGAGTTTGACGTGCCGGTGATCTTTGCCAAGAAGAGCAAGACCAAGAACATCGCCGGGGAGGTTTACTCCACCACGGTGACCAGCTTCACCCACGGCAATGTGAACACGGTGATCGTGTCCAAAAAGTTTTTGAATCCCGGGGACCGGGTGCTGATCATCGACGATTTTCTGGCCAACGGCGCGGCCATGCTGGGGCTGATCGACCTGGTCCGCCAGGCCGGAGCCACCCTGGTGGGCTGCGGCATCGCCGTGGAAAAGGCCTTCCAGCCCGGCGGACAGCGGCTGCGGGAGATGGGGATCCGGGTGGAATCCCTGGCCCGGGTGTCCAGGCTGGGGGATGGCGTGGTGGAATTTGTCGACTGAACCCCATACGAAATACAAGCCGGGGCTGTTGCACCATTTGCAACAGCCCCGGCTTTTCTTTATCAGTCCTTATAATCCGTAAAAATTCTTGATGACATCGCTGCATTTCACTTTGCCAAACACTTTGATGCTTCGGAACACTTTTTTCAGATCATCCAGCTCCACCGCCGGGTCTATGACCAGCTTTCCAAGCACCGTATAGTCCTGATACTGCTTTTCCTTTAACTGCTCAGGAAAAAGGCGGACAATGCCCACATCTATGGTTTTCGCCACAAATTCCCGATTCAGCCATTCCTCATGGCCATGCAGCTGGCTTTTGATGGCGGTACGGAGGAAATCCGTTCTGTTGCCGTAAAATCCCTGCTCCACAAGGTAGTCAATTTTCCCCAGATCCACAACGGAAATGTTGATGGTCAATTTCTCACTGTTTTCTTCCAACATGGCTGTTCCCTCCCGATATAATCTAGATACCATCTGTACAGATGGAATTTAGATTATATCCGTTCTATTTTCCCCTGTCAATGGGGATTTCCCCGGACCAGGCTCCCTGCTGGACACAGACCCCGGCCCGTTATATACTGAAGGCACAGACAAACCGGAGTCCGGCTCCAGTACCGCAGAGGAGGAAATCTGTCTATGAATCTTGGTATTTTAGGCGCCGGCCGCATTGCGGCCGTCATGGCGGAGACCATCCGCAAACTCAATCAAACCGGCGACCACACCGTCCGGCTGTACGCTGTGGCGGCCCGGGAGGCCGCCCGGGCTCAGGCCTTTGCCGCGGAAAACGGCGTGGAGCGGGCCTTCGGGAGCTATGAGGAGATGCTGGAGGATCCGGAAGTGGACCTGGTGTACATCGCCACCCCCCACTCCCACCACTATCAGCAGATCAAGCTCTGCGCCGATCACGGCAAGCATGTGCTGTGCGAGAAGGCCTTTACCGTCAACGCCCGCCAGGCCCAGGACGCCCTGGCCTATGCCAGGGCCCGGGGGGTGCTGGTCACCGAGGCCATCTGGACCCGCTATCAGCCCATGCGCCGTAAAATCGACGAGGTTCTGGCCTCCGGTATCATCGGCGTGCCCGCCATGCTGACCGCCAACCTGTGCTATGCCATCACTGACAGGGAGCGGGTGGTGCGGCCGGAGCTGGCCGGCGGCGCCCTGCTGGACGTGGGCATCTACGCATTGAATTTCGCCGAGATGGTCTTTGGCCGCGCCGACGGGGTTCAGGGCAGCTGCACCAAGCACGAGACCGGGGTGGATCTCACCAACAGCATAACCCTGACCTGGAAGGACGGCCGGACGGCCGTTTTAAACGCCGCCGCCGCCTGTATCTCCGACCGCCAGGGCATCGTCTACGGCACCCGGGGCTTTCTGGTGGTGGAGAATATCAACAACCCCCAGGGCTACCGGGTATATGACGACCAGTACCGGCTGGTGGCCCAGGCGGCCTGTCCGCCCCAGCTCACCGGCTACGAGTACGAGGTGCTGGAGACCGCCCGCTGCATCTCCCAGGGGCTGCTGGAGTGTCCCTCCATGCCCCACAGCGAGACGATCCACATGATGGAGGTCATGGACCACCTCCGCGCCCAGATGGGGATTGTCTACCCCTGCGAGGGGTTGGAGGGCTGACCCTCCAGGCTTTCTCCACAGGGCCTGTGATGAAGCCATCCCCCGCCCAGCGCCCCGGGGCCGGAAGCAGAGCCTTCCCTCCCATTTCATCTTGGGAAAGTATGTTTTTGTCGTCCTTTGTCCTCCTGTGAGGAGACATGCTCTTTTTATTCCGTGTCATTCTGGAGAGGCGTACTTTTTTCGTCCTCTTTCATCCTGAGGAGCGCCATTGACGAAGGGTCTTTTCCTGTGAACCCGATGCAGGCAGGAAGAAGATCCTTCGCTATCCCTCAGGATGACACTTTCCCGCCTCTGTCATCCTGAGGAGGCGGAGCCGACGAAGGATCTTTTTCCTCACAGCCGCCAGGTAAGGAAAGAAGCCCCTTCGCTATCGCTCAGGATGACACTTACCTGCCTCTGTCATCCTGAGGAGGCGGAGCCGACGAAGGATCTTTTTCCCCACAGCTGCCGGAGAAGGAAAGAAGATCCTTCGCTGCGCTCAGGATGACACTTTCCCGCCTCTGTCATCCTGAGGAGGCGGAGCCGACGAAGGATCTTTTTCCCCACAGCTGCCGGAGAAGGAAAGAAGATCCTTCGCTGCGCTCAGGATGACACTTTCCCGCCTCTGTCATCCTGAGGAGGCGGAGCCGACGAAGGATCTTTTTCCCCACAGCTGCCGGAGAAGGAAAGAAGATCCTTCGCTGCGCTCAGGATGACACTTACCCGCCTCCTCAGGATAACAGGAGGGGAGGCGTTCAGGAAAATAGCGGGAAAACGCCCAAAAGGACGGCAGGGCAGAAAGGGGAACCACACAGGAAATAAAAAAACCAGGGCTGCTGCAGATACATGCAACAGCCCTTTTTTCTCAGGTATTTCACCATTTTCCGCCCGCGGCAGCCGCCGGGGGGCGTCGAAATCAGCACAACTCAGCGCAGCATCGTCAGGCGGATTCCGCGCTCACTTTAACTTCTGCCACTCGGCCACCGCCAGCTCATCGCAGCGGTTGTTGTAGGGGTTGGAGGCGTGGCCCTTGACCCAGTGGAGGTTCACTTTATGAACCCGGCACAGGTCCAGCAGCCGCTCCCACAGGTCCGGGTTCAGGGCGGGCTTTTTGTCCGCCTTGACCCAGCCCCGGGCCTGCCAGCCCTTGGCCCAGCCCTTCTCCAGGGCGTCGATCACATACTTGGAGTCGGAGTAGAGCTCCACCACACAGGGCTCCTTCAGGGCCTCCAGCCCCCGGATCACGGCGGTGAGCTCCATCCGGTTGTTGGTGGTCTCCCGCTCGCCTCCGGAGAGCTCCTTTTTGTGGGCGCCGAACATCAGGATGGCCGCCCAGCCCCCGGGCCCCGGGTTGCCGGAACAGGCCCCGTCGGTGTACAAGGTCACAGTTTTCATTGCAATCTCCTCATCGCTCACGCTCAGCTTCTGTTGAACTGGCCGCCGTCTCTGTCCGCCCCAGGATTTCGGAAGTATTTCCCCTATTTGTCACCCTGAGCATTTCCTGTCTGTTATCCTGAGTACTTCTTACCCATGACATCCCGGGCCCTCCCTATCTGCCATGCTGAACTCTCCCTACTTGTCATCCTGAGCATTTTCCCGCTCTGTCATCCTGAGCGCAGCGAAGGATCTTTTTCTCGCCGTATTCGCCGGTCTGCGGGAGAAGATCCTTCGTCGGCTTCTCCTCCTCAGGATGACAAGACGGGAAAGCTTCTCCTCCTCAGGATGACAAGACGGGAAAGCTGCGCTCCATAGGATGACAAGACGGGAAAACTGCACTTTTCAGGAGGACAGACCGGGAAAGCTGTGCCTCTCAGGAGAACAGGACGGGAAAATGCCGCTTCTCACTAGGACAACAGGACAGGAAGGCTGCGCTTTCAAGAATGTCAGGAAGGAACATTCTCCATGTTTGTCACCCTCGGTATTTTCCTAAACGTTATCCCGAGCATTTCCCCACTCTGTCATCCTGAGCGCAGCGAAGGATCTTTTTCTCGCCGTATTCGCCGGTCTGTGGGAGAAGATCCTTCGTCGGCTTCGCCTCCTCAGGATGACAAGACGGGAAAGCTTCGCGCCTCAGGATGACAAGACGGGAAAGCTTCGCGCCTCAGGATGACAAGACGGGAAAGCTTCGCCTCCTCAGGATGACAAGACGGGAAAGCTCCGCGCCTCAGGATGACATGGTGGGAGAGCTCCGCTTTTCAGGCGGACAAGGCGGGAAAACTGCACTCCTCAGGGAGACAGGGCGGGAAAGCTCTGCGGCTCAGAAGGGCAGAAATGCATGTCTCTTTGGGATGACAAAATGGAACGATACGCTGCTCAGAATGACAAAATGAAATACAGTACTGCTCAAAACAGCAAAATGAAACGCTATGTCCCTCAGGAGGACAGGGCAAAACACGGCAGTTTTGAAAAGACCCCCGTCCGGTCTGGGCCCGGGCGGGGGTTTTGCTGTATCTGATGTAATCGCCTGGCGCTGGAAAAGGCTCAGCGCTCGCAGGCCACCACCACCCGGCGGTTGGGTTCGGTGCCGGTGGAGTAGGTGGTCACCCCGTCGAAATCCTGGAGCGCGGCGTGAATCACATGGCGCTCATAGGCATTCATGGGTTCCAGGGTCATATTCCGGTGATACTTCAGGGCTTTGGAGGCGGTCTTGCGGGCCAGGCGCTCCAGCGTCTCCTCCCGCTTGGCCCGGTAGTTCTCCGCGTCCAGATGGATGCGCACCCGCTTGCTCTGACCCCGGTTGACGGCGTAGTTGGTCAGCTGCTGGATGGCGTCCAGGGTCTCGCCCCGGCGCCCGATCAGGGCGCCCAGGTCGCTGCCCACCAGCTCCACCTGATAGCTGCCGTCCTCGCCCAGGGTGACCTGGGGCCGGGCGTCGTTATCCAGGTGCTCCATCAGTCCGGTCAGAAAATCCACAATCCGCTCGGTGCGGTCCCCGGCGGCCTTCTGGGGGGCGGCGGGGGCTTTGGCCTCCTGCTCCCGGGCGGGCGCCTCGGCCTTGGCCGGAGCGGCTTTCGCCTCCTGGGGCTGCTCCGCCGGAGCAGCCTGGGGGGCCGGGACGGGCTCCGCCGCCGGGGCGGGCTCGTCGGGGGCCTCATAGGTGATCTTCACCCGGGCCGGGCTGCTGCCGATGCCCAGGAAGCCGGTCTTGGCCCGCTCCAGGATCTCCACGGACACGCTGTCCCGGTCCAGTCCCAGCTGGGCAAGGCCCGCGCTGATGGCGGCGTCCTCGGTCTTGCCGGTGACTTCAATATACTTTTCCATGATCGTCTGATCTGTCCTTTCTACTCACGCGTCCTTGGACGGGCCGGAGGAATCCTTGTCCTCATCCTCCGCGCCGGCCTGGTCGGTCTCCTCAAAAATGTCCTCAAAGACCTGCTCGGAGAGGGGGGCATCCTCCTCCGCCGGGGCGGATGCCTCCGGCGCATCGGTCCCGGCAGTCTCGGCTCCGGCCTCGCGCTCCGCCTCGGCGGCGGCCTCCTCGGCCTCGGCCAGGGCGGCCTGCTCCACCTCCAGGGCCTTCACGGCCTCCAGATCGCCGGCCTCTACGGCCTGCTCCATGGCCTGCTCCACCGCCTCAGCCTTGCGGCGGCGCTTTTTCTTGTAGGCCTCTTCCACGGCCTGCTCGTCGATGATCTCCTGGGGATCCCGGTAGGGGGTCACGCCGCCGTAGCGGTCCGGATCATAGTCCCGGCCCAGGGCATAGGTGCGGATGCCGATGCGCCCGGCCTTGTTGACCGGCTTCTGGGGGGCCTTGACCTGCTTTTTGCGCTTCTTTCCCTTGTTGGCCTTGTTGGCCTCCTCCTGGAGCCGGCGGCGCTCGGCGATCTCCGCCTTGCGGGCGGCCAGCTCCGCCTTCTCCTGCTCCTCTTTCAGACGCTGCTGCTCCTGCATCTCCAGGAAGGACTTGCGCATCATTCTGACGCAGATGGCGTCCTGTCCCACGGTGCACAGGGCGTTCACCGCCATGTAGACGCACATGCCGGCGGGCATGCTGTAGCCGAACCACAGATACATCAGGGGCATCAGCCACATCATCATCTGGTTGGAGCGCTCGGCGGAGGACTTCTTCTCAGGCTCGTCTTTCTTCTTTTTCTTTTTCTTCTTGGTCTCCTCCTGGGTCACGGTGAGGGACTGGTTGGTCTTCATGCTGAACCGGGTATACCAGAAGTTCAGCGCGGTGACCGCCAGGGGGATCAGGAACAGGCCCACGGCGCACCAGACGCCCAGGGTGTCAAAGCTGTTCCAGAACATCAGCTTGGGCACTTCGCCCAGATTGATGCCCAGGAAGTCAAAGTTGATATAGTGCAGCTTGTCCGCATACTCGGGGATGGCATTCTGCACCACGGAGAGAATTTCCGAGTTGTTCAGCATGCCGGACAGCTGCAGCTCCTGATAGGCCACATTGCCGGAAAAGGTAAATCCGGCGTTCTGCACCGCCTCCAGGGCGGTCTGGATGGCATCGTTGGGAATGCTCATCATATAGAGCATGGGCCGGCGGATGATATAGTACAGGCCCATCAGGATGGGCAGGGGGAGCAGGGACCAGAGGCAGCCGCCCATGGGGCTGACATTCTCCTTCTGGTAGAGCTTCTGCACCTCTTCCTGATACTTCACCCGGTTGTTTCCGTACTGGGCCTCCAGCTGCTTCATCCGGCCCTGAAGGGCAGTCATCCGCATCATGCTCTTCTTGCCCTTGTAGGACAGGGGGAAGAGGACAAGCTTCACAATGAGTGTGAACACCACCAGCGACAGGGCGTAGGCGGCGGGGATGTGGGCGTTGGCGAAGAACTCGTAGATCTGGAGCAGGAACCAGCCGATCCACTGTAAAATTTGTGTCATGGAATACCTCCGCGCGCCCGAGGGCGCTCTCGTTCTTTTTCAGTTCCACGCCCGGCGGCCGGGGCGCGCTCCGCCTCAGAGATGGCGGGGCTCCCACTCGGGCACCGGGTCGTATTCAATGCTCTTCTGCCGGTGGAAGGGCTGGCACTTGGCCAGCCGCTTGGCGGCCAGCAGAGAGCCTTTGGCCGGTCCAAACCGCTCCACCGCCAGATAGGCGTACTCCGAGCAGGTTGGAATGAACCGGCAGGCCGGTGGGCGGGCGGGGGAGATCCTCCGGCGGTAAAACCGGATCAGCCGCAACAGCAGGCGCTTCATGTGTCCACGCCCTCCCCTGTCCGCTCCCGGAGCAGGCCGCTGCGGCGGGCCAGCTTGAGAAAATCCCGCTCCAGCCGCCGGTAGCTCGCCTCTACCGAGGCAGCCCGGCACACCACCACAATATCAAAGCCGGGTTTGAATTCCGACTCATGAATGCGGTAAATGGCCCTCAAACGGCGGCGCAGCTTGTTGCGCACCACGGCGTGGCCCAATTTGGCCCCGGTGGTCAGCCCCAGCCGGTTTCCCCCCTGCCTGTTGGGGCGGGAGTAGAGGGCCAGGGTTGGTGTGGCGGCGCGCTTTCCCTTCCGGTACAGCCGCTGAAAGACGTGATTCAATTTCAGAGAGACAGTGTACTGCATCTGCTCAGACCGGTCCTTTTTTCGCGGGCCAAATTTCCCCGTAAGCTCCACAAGGGTGGACGATTTCCAAAATCATCCACCCTGTCTTGGTTACACTATTTCCCGTTCCAGGGAGCGCATCAGGCGCTCAGCTTGGCGCGGCCCTTGGCGCGGCGGCGGGCGAGAACCTTACGGCCGTTGGCGGTGTGCATCCGCTTGCGGAAGCCGTGGACCTTGGAGCGATGGCGCTTCTTGGGCTGATAGGTACGTTTCGTCATGACATAACACCTCCAAATCACAGATAGGGTGCCCGACCGGTGGAGTAGGGCCGGCAGGGCGAACTCAACAAGCCTGTCCTGTCCCTTTTTGGGGTGGGACGGGCCGCAGTTGCACATGGATGGGCATAAAAACCCCTTGGCGCGCGATAGCGCAGACAGTATTATAGTACAGAAATCTTTTGGCTGTCAATGAAAAAATGCGGATTTTTTCCCATTTTTCCGGGCGATACCATATCTGGTGGCCGGAAAAAATGGGGAACACAAGCTTTGGACGGCGGGGCGCTGCTTTTCCCTCCGCTCTGTCATCCTGAGAAACACTTTCCCTTCTTTGTCATCCTGAGGAGCGCAGCGACGAAGGATCTTCTTCTCCAAAAGCACGGCAGGCATGGGGAAAAGATCCTTCGCTGCGCTCAGGATGACAGGGATGAAAGCGTTCTGGAGGACAGGGGTAGGAATGCAGAAAAAGCATGGATGGAGATACTCAGGAGAGCAGAACTGAGAGGCCCTGAAAACCGCCGGCGGGAAACTGGAACCGACCCAAGGCCGCTTCTTGCCCCCAGGCGCGCAAAAGAGACCATTCCGGCGGGGAAAATGCCTTTTTTATTAAATGAATATGGCATTTTGTATTGCCTGAAAGGCGCTTTTGTGATACACTAAACTAGTTATGATAGCTATGATAGGGAGATTATCGCCCTGCGTATCCCAATACACAAAGACACCGAAAGACAAGAGAGAGGCGTTGTATGAACTCTGCCGCAGAAATCTGGAAAACAATCCTCACCCTGCTGGAGAACGAGATGACTCCCACCGCGGTCTCCACCTGGTTTTACGACATTGAACCGGTCTCTCTGGACGAAGACCGGTTTGTACTGTGCTGTCCCACCGACTTCAAGCGGGAGATCATCCGCTCCCGCTATCTGCCCACCCTGGAGAAGGCCTTCTATGAGCTCTTCGCCGAGCAGATCAGCGTGGAGGTCATCAGCCCCGCCGAGCGGGACGGTTTTTCCTCCCCCGCCAGCCAGGACGAAGCCGTGCCGGTGCGCAACCAGTACACCTTTGAAAAATTCGTGGTGGGCGCGTCCAACCGCTTTGCCTACAACGCGGCCCAGGCGGTGGCCGGCTCCCCGGGGCACAGCTACAACCCCCTGTTTCTGTATGGGGAGCCCGGTCTGGGCAAGACCCATCTGCTCTATGCCATTTACAACGCGGTGCGCACCTCCAACCCCGGGTCCAAAATCGTGCTGGTCACCGGCGAGCAGTTCACCAACGAGGTCACCGAGGCCATCCGCCACAAGACCACCGACCAGCTCCGGGCCAAATACCGGGACAAGGACATGCTGCTGGTGGACGATATCCAGTTTATCGCCGGCAAAGAGGCCACCCAGGTGGAGTTCTTCAACACCTTCAACAACCTCTATGAGTCCGGCCACCAGATTGTGCTGACCTCCGACCGGCCGCCCTCCGACATGGTGCGGCTGGAGGAGCGCCTGCGCTCCCGCTTTGAATGGGGCCTGATGGCGGACATCCAGCCCCCGGACTACGAGACCCGGGCGGCCATCGTCCGGGAAAAGGCCCTTCAGCTGGGGCTGGACCTGCCCAAGCCGGTGCTGGAATACATCGCTGAAAATATCACCTCCAATATCCGTCAGATTGAGGGCACAGTCAAAAAACTGCTGGCCTACAAGGAACTGGACAACGCCAACATGGACCCGGACACGGTGATGCGGGCGGTGCGGGACCTGATCCGGAATTCCGACAGCTTTATGCCCTCTCCGGAGGTCATCATCGAGGAGACCGGAAAATGCTATGGCATCGAGGTCAGCGATATTATGAGCTCCTCCCGGACCAAAGAGGTCACCATGGCCCGACAGGTGTCCATGTATATCATCCGCCAGCTGACCAAGCTCTCCCTGCCCGAGATCGGCCGGGTCTTCGGCCGGGACCACACCACCGTGATCCACTCTCTGGAGAAGGTGGAGGGCCTCATCAAGGAAAACCGGGAGACCGCGGAGAACATCCGGGATATCAAGAGCAACGTCAACGCCCGGACCTACTGATTCGGAGCTGTCCCGCCTTTGTTCCGCCGCTCCCATTCCGGGAGGCGGCCGGGGAAGGGTGAATGCTCTGCCCGCCGGTTTGGACCGGCGGGAGAGCGGGCCGTCATCCCGGCGCCCCGAAGCCTGGGCTCAGCCCCGGGACGGGCCGCCCGGCGGGCACAAAAAACGTCAGAAAGGCCCAACTTATCCACACTTTCCCTGTATAAAACCGGCGCTGTGGAAAATGCGCCTGTTTTTTCTCCCCGGCGCCCCCTGCCCTGTCAGTGGCGGGCTGTGGAAAACGTCTGGATACTTGTGGACAACTTTTTCCCGAAATCGCCGCGTTTTTTCCGTTTTTCCACAGAGGGGGCGCCATTCTACTACTGCTCCTAAAAAATTACCCTTCTCTCTTTGATTCCGAAGAGGAAATTCCTGCTTGAAACGGAGGTCCCACCCTATGAAATTTTCCTGCGAAAAGGCGCTGCTCCAGAGCGCCATCTCCATTTCCTCCCGGGCGGTCAGCCCTAAAAGCTCCATCTCCGCCCTGGAGGGTATTCTGGTCAACGCCACCGACGAACTGCGGCTGACCGGCTACAACCTCTCCACCGGCATCCGCACCACCATCCCCGCCGACGTCACCGAGCAGGGCAGCCTGGTGCTGGGGGCCCATCTCTTCGGCGATATCATCCGCCGGCTCCCCGACGACGTGGTGAGCATCGTCACCAACAACAACATGGTCAACATCAAGTGCGGCATGAGCGAATTCAACATCATGGGCACCGACCCCGAGGAGTTCCCCGACCTGCCCCTGGTGGAGTATGAGCACACCATCACTCTGAAGCGCTCCGCCCTGAAGAGCATGATCTCCCAAACCCTCTTCGCCGTGTCCACCAACGAGTCCCGGCCCATTCACACCGGCTCCCTCTTCGAGATGGGGGAGGACAAGGTGCTCACCGTGGTCAGCGTGGACGGATACCGGCTGGCCCTGCGCCGGGAGAGTGTGGAAAAGACCACCGGAAAGCCCAATTTCTCCTTCGTGGTCCCCGCCGCCGCCCTGAGCGAAGTGGAAAAGATCTGCGGCGAGAGCGAGGAGATGGCGGACATCGTGGTGGGCACCCGGCACGTCATGTTCAAGGCCGGGGACACCATGCTGGTGGCCCGGCGGCTGGAGGGGGAGTTTTTGGATTACCGCAAGGCCATCCCCGGGGAGTACAAGACCATTATGGTCAGCGACAAGCGCCAGCTTTTGAATACCATCGACCGGGTGAGCCTGATCATCACCGAAAAACAGCGCAGCCCCATCCGCTGCCTGTTTGAGAACGACAATATGAAGATCCGGGTCAACACCGCCCTGGGAGACGCCAGCGACGAGTGCCCCATGAACGGGGACGGCCAGGGGCTGGAGATCGGATTCAACAACAAATATATGCTGGACGCCCTGAAGGCGGCCCCGGCGGACACCGTCAACCTGTGCATGAACAGCCCCATCTCCCCCTGTGTCATCACCCCCGCCGACGGGGGAGAGGGATTCCTCTACATGGTGCTGCCGGTGCGGCTCCGGGCCGGACAGTGAGAAAACTGCCGACCCTGGCATCATGAGAGGTATTTTTCTCCCTTCATCCGCGGAGCGCTCCATTTTATCTCCGATCCTGAGAAACGCATTCTTCCCCCTCTGGCATCCTGAGGAGCGGCAGCGACGAAGGATCTGCTTTCGCAGACCGGCAGGTGCGGAGGAAAAGATCCTTCGCTCCGCTCAGGATGACATACGTTGCCCTGAGAAGCACATTTTTCTCTCCCTGTCATCCTGAGGAGCAACAGCGACGAAGGATCTGCTTTCGCAGACCGGCAGGTGCGGAGGAGAAGATCCTTCGCTTCGCTCAGGATGACATCCGTTGTCCTGAGAAGTTCATTCTTCCATCCCTGTCATCCTGAGGAGCAACAGCGACGAAGGATCTGCTTTCGCAGACCGTCAGATGCGGAGAAGAAGATCCTTCGCTCCGCTCAGGATGACATCCGTTGTCCTGAGAAGTTCATTCTTCCCCCCCTGTCATCCTGAGGAGCAACAGCGACGAAGGATCTGCTTTCGCAGACCGGCAGATATGGAGGAAAAGATCCTTCGCTTCGCTCAGGATGACAAAAGAGTGGGATGATCAGGATGACATAGGGAGAATAAGCAAGATGACATGACATAGGGAAAATGAGCAGGATGCCATAGAGAAATGTCAGGTTGACATAACGAAAAGCCCGGGCATGCCCGGGGTAAAACGAGACACCGAAAAAAGACCGAGGCATGGAATTGATATGAACCAAAAAGACTACACCACCACCATCAGCACCGAATTCATCCGGCTCCAGGACCTGCTGAAATACGAGGGACTTTGTGAGACCGGGGGCATGGCCAAGGTCCGCATCCAGGACGGGGAGGTCTTGGTCAACGGACAGGTCTGCACCATGCGGGGCAAGAAGCTGCGCAGCGGCGACAGCGTCACCATTGACGGTGTGACGGTGACCATCCAATGAGGGTGAACTCCGTCACCCTGGAATACTACCGCAACTATCTGTCCGCCCGGGCCGAGTTTCACCCCGGCATGAACATCATCTGCGGGGACAACGCCCAGGGCAAGACCAACCTGCTGGAGGCGGTGGCCTTTCTCTCCGCGGCCAGGAGCCACCGGGCCAGGTATGACCGGGAGCTGATCCTGTTCGGGGTGGAGCACGGCTTTATCACCGGAGAGATCAGCTGCCGGGGGAGAGACTACACCGTGGAAATCGCCCTGAACACCCAGGGCCGGCGGCAGATCACCCGCAATGGGGTGCGCCTGAAGAAGGCCGGGGAGCTGGGGGAGACCCTGAACACCGTGCTCTTCTGCCCTGAGGATCTGTATCTGATCCGGGCGGGAGCGGCGGAGCGGAGGCGGTTTCTGGACGACACCATCTCCCAGCTGCGGCCCAAGTACGCGGAGGCCCTGGAGCGATACCAAAAAGTGCTGAAGGCCAAGAGCTTTATCCTGCGCAACCAGGAGGAGCGGCCCGACCTGCTGGATACCCTGGACGACTTCTCCCTGCAGCTCTGCCAGACCGGCGCGGTGGTCACCCACTACCGGGCCTATTTCATCCGGCGGCTGAACGAGATCGCCCCGGCCATTCACCGGGAATTTTCCGGTGGGGCGGAGGCGCTGAGCCTGCGCTATGAGCCGGACAGCGCCGTCACCGACCCCCTGGCCCCCACCCGGACCATTCTGGAGCGGCTGCTCTCCCATCAGGAGGAGCGGCGGGGGGCGGAGCTGGCCGCCCGGCAGTGTCTGGTGGGCCCTCACCGGGACGAGCTGGCGGTGGATATCGACGGCCGCCCCGCCCGGCAGTATGCCTCCCAGGGCCAGACCCGCACCGCCGCCCTGAGCCTGAAGCTGGCCCAGCGGGATATCATCTATGACGACCGGGAGGAGTACCCGGTGCTGCTGCTGGACGACGTGCTCAGCGAGCTGGACCCCCGGCGGCAGGAATTTGTGCTGAACCACATCCAGGGGGGGCAGGTTTTCATCACCTGCTGTGAGGAGGAGCGGCTGGCCGCCCTCCGGGAGGGCAAGGTATTCCGGGTTCGGAACGGCGAGATTCAGGAGGAGGGATAGCATGTATCTCCATCTGGGACAGAACACCCTGGTCCGGGACCGGGAGATCATCGGCATCTTTGACCTGGACATCACCAGCCAGTCCCTGCGCACCCGCCAGTACCTGGCCGCCGCCGAACAGCGGGGGCAGGTGGAGGCGGTATCCGATGAGCTGCCCAAGTCCTTTATTGTGGCGGGCGGCCGGGGCCGTCAGAGGGTTTTTATCTCCCAGCTCTCCACCGCCACCCTGCTGCGCCGCAGCGAGGAGCCCGGGTTCTGACCCTTCGGCGCCGTCCGGGAAGGGCGGTGTTCCCGCTGCGGCGTCTCTGAGCAGCGCCTTTTCTCTCCTGCCGCCCTGGGCGCACAGGTTCCCTTTTTCTTTGCCATCCTGAGAAATGCGGCCTGTTCCCCGGCCATTTGGGGCAGCGCGGCGGTCTCCTCTGTCATTCTGGGGGTGTTTTCCTCCCCTGTATTATTCCAGGCAGCGCTTTCTTCTCCCTTGTCATGGGCAAGCGCGTTATCCCGCTGATCCTTCTGAAGAGCGTCTTGTTCTCCCCTGTCATCCTGAGGAGCGCAGCGACGAAGGATCTGTTTCCGCAGACCGGCGGGTACAGAGGGAGAAAAAGATCCTTCGCTGCGCTCAGGATGACAATAGGAGGAAAGCACTCAGAATGACGG
>CAUGSS010000051.1 GCA_959602365.1 uncultured Eubacteriales bacterium | reverse complement strand
GGCCGCCCCATCCTCCCGGCCCTCAGCCAGGCGGCGCGGAAAACCGCAATGCTACAATGAGTTCAGGGCGCGCAAGCGCTCAATGCTACACCGGGAGGAATTTCAATGCAAGGAAAAATGGACGCATATATGCAGTTTCTGGAGCAGGAAGAGCGAAGCCTGGCAACCAGGAAGCAGTATCGCAGGGATATTCTGCACTTCTGCGCCTTTCTGGGGGAAGAACCGCCCAGCAAAGAGCGGGTCATCCAGTACAAGCAGGCACTGCAGCAGCGCTATCAGCCCTCCAGCGTCAACGCCAAACTGGCCGCCGTCAACGGGTTTCTCTCCTTTCTGGAGCTGCCCCAGCTGCGGGTCAAACAGCTGAAAATCCAGCGAAGCCCTTTTCTCCCCGGGTCGAAGGAGCTGAACCGGGCGGAGTATGCCCAGCTGGTGAAAACAGCCCGGCTGGCCGGGGACGAACGGCTGGCCCTGCTGCTGCAAACCATCTGCAGCACCGGCATCCGGGTGTCAGAGCTGCCCTTTATCACCGCAGAGGCGGCCTCTGCCGGGGCGGCCTGCATCCACCTGAAGGGAAAACACCGCACCATTCTGCTGCCGGAGCAGCTCTGCCGGGCGCTGCAGGACTACCTGGCCCGCCGTGGGATCACCTCCGGCCCCATCTTTGTCACCCGCTCCGGCCGGCCGCTGGACCGGTCCTACGTGTGGAAGCGGATGAAACAGCTCTGCAGTCGGGCGGGCGTGGCGGAGTCAAAAGTATTTCCCCACAACCTGAGGCACCTGTTTGCCAGCTGTTTTTACTCCGCCGACCGGGACATCGCCCACCTGGCGGACATCCTGGGCCACTCCAATATCAACACCACCCGGATCTATATCGCCACATCCGGAGGTGAGCACCGCAGGCAGATTGAGGCCCTAAACTTAGTGCAGCCATAGTAACCGCATAACGTACATGATGCATCGCAGCTATTACATGACAGGCCGCCAAAGCGCAAGCTTTGCCTGTAAGCCAATGGAGCCATTCCAACCGTTACGTTACCCCCTGACACCACGCTGACTCAACCTATTCAGGCAATCTTGTACTTGCCTGGCACCACTATCGCTCCTACTTGGGCATCCCCAGCCACCTCTCCCCCAGCGCCCCCGGATCACGTTCACCGATGTAAAAGGGCATCTGTCTTTCTACGAAGTGGCAAAGATAGCGGTGCTGCAGCCCACCGATCTGCCCCTTTTGCTGGAGGAGGGATGGGATCTCACGCTCTTCACCTGCACGGTGGGCAGCCGGGCCAGGGTCACAGTCCGCCGCGTCGCGGCGGATCCACCCCAGCTCTGATGCGCCGCTCCGATCTGTTCCCACGAGAAAACGGCATGGGTTGCAGCCCGACGGGCGGCTGCCCATGCCGTTGTTCGTCTGATACCATTCCGGCAGCCGGGTTGGGAGCCGTATCCCTTCCCCCAGAGAAAAGTCTCCGGGCGGCCGCCCGGATTTTCCGGCAAGTGAATGCTCCCGCGGCGGGCACAGCCTTCGCCCCGGTCAGACCAGCTGCCCCGGCAGCCTCCGCTTCTCTTTGGGCGGGAAGCGCCGGTCAAAGGCCTCCGCAGCCGCCTCATCCACAAAATACCCTGCCGGGGTACGGTACACGCCGGTGACGCCCTCCAGGAACCCCGGGCGCAATTCCCGGAGCAGGAAGTAGGGGTTGTCCTGCCCCTGGGCCTCCTCCCGGTCCCGAATGCCCCGGCTGCCCGCGGGCACAAAGCCGGACCCGCCATAGACCGCGATATTCCCCTCAATGCACAGGGCGCCTGCCCCCAGCGCCCGGGCGCGCTCCATGGAGCGGTCCATCAGATACCTGCCATAACCCCGGCGCTGAACGTCCGGGTGAATGCTGATCGGGCCAAAGGTCATCACCGGAATGGTGCGCCCATCGTCCGCCTGAATTGTGGCACGGGCATACATGATGTGGCCGATCAGCCTCCCGTCCCGCTCCAAAACCAGGTCCAGCTCAGGCACAAAATCCGGGTTGTCCCGGAAGGTGTGGAGCACATAGTGCTCATTGCAGCCCGGACGGTAAACATTCCAAAAGGCCTCCCGGGTCAGATATTCCACCGCCTCATACTCCGACGGGGTCTCCCGGCGGATGACCAGACTGCCGGCGCCCTCCAACACTGAAGTCATTCAGACCGTCTCCTCTCAAGCTTGATATTCCGTTTCCTCCAGCCCGTCATTTCCGGAAGGCCGTGCCCTTTTACCAGGCCTTCGGCCTCCAAATCCCGGCAGAGGAACGCCGTCATCATAACATCTTTTCCACTCTCTGACAAGCCGGCCCGCGCCGGCGCCCGTGGGCGCCTCCTCACAGCAAACTCCGCCCCGCTTCACCGGCGGCAGCCCCGGCGCAAACCCATCTCAAATTTGCATAGGGGCATGCAGTTTTCGAGGGGGTCGAATGCCCGCCTCCTTTGGTATAATAAACGCAAAGATACCGTCTGTTGTATGCTGAAGAGAAGAAAGCGGGGATAGGGATGGAAAAAGACTCCAAAACCGAGCTGTTTTCAGGCATCTGGAACAGCAGCTTTGTGCGCGTGCTGATCTACGCAATCCTGTGTCAGTTCACCATGAGCATCACGAACACAGTGCTTCCACTGTACGTCATCAACGGTCTCGGCATGTCCGCCGCCCAGAGCGGCCTGCTGGGCACCGCTTTCACCATTGGCAGTGTCTGCTGCCGCTTTGTGGCCGGCTATATCTGTGACCGCTTTGGCCGGCGTTTCACGCTGGTGCTGGGCGCCGGCATTGTGGCCCTCGCCCTGTTTATGCTGGGGTTCCAGGCCACGCTGATTATGCTGCTGGTCTTTAAAGTGATCCAGGGAATCGGCCATGCACTGAACTCCACCACTTCCAACGCGGTGGCGGCGGAGGTGCTTCCCCGGGACAAAGTGGGCCAGGGCATTGGCTATTACTCCCTGCATTCCATGCTGACCAACGCCATCGGCCCCACCCTCTCTCTGGCGCTGATGGGCGTTGGCGCGGCGGCCGTGTCCGGTGGGCAGAACTATCTGCTGCCCATGCTGGTGGGCGGCGGAATGGGTGTGGCAGCGCTGCTGATTGGCCTGTCCATGAATTACGAGAAAAAGCTCAAAGCCCAAAATCCCGGCGCGTTCCGCCGGCCCCAGGGGATTCACGTCACCGACTTTGTGGACCGCCGGGCGCTGCTGCCGGCAGTGATGATGTTCTTCACCTCCTTCGCCTCCGGCGCCGGTGTGTACATGATCGTCTTTGCCAACGACTACGGCTTTGCCAGCGTGGGCGTCTATTATGTCATCAACGCCGTGGTCAGCGTAGGCTTCCGCTTTTTGCTCGGCTCCAAATTGGACGCCATCAAGCCCCGCACTGTGGCGGTCATCGCCATTGCCATCAACGTACTGTCCTATGCCCTGTTGGGCTTTACGTTGTCCGAATGGGCTTTTATCACCTCGGCAGTGCTGATGGGCATGTACCAATCCATGCTGACACCCACGTTCAACGCCATGGCCATGAAAATGGTTCCGGAGAGCCGCAGCGGCGCGGCCTCTTCCACCTACTGGCTGGGTTTTGACGGCGGCATGGCCATCGGCATGCTGTTTTTCGGCGCCATCATCGACTGGGGCAGCTATCCCGCGGCTTTCCTGTTTTCCGCCGCCTATATGCTGCTCTTTGGTATCGTGGCTTTCTTCATCCTGCGCAAGGCCAAGCCGCTGCGGGAGCTGGTAAATCCCACAGAGTAAATCATATCACCGCTTTTGCGGCACATCGATGGCCCTGATATAAAAATCAGGGCCATCTGCATAACAATGCAACTGATAAAAAGGAGGATTGACCTTGAAAACTCTGCTGAAAAACGCCACGCTCTGGGACACAGCCCGCGGCTGGCGCCGGAACGATCTGCTGCTGGACGGCCAGCACATCTCCGCCGAAGGCCGCTTGTCCGGCCAAAGGGCGGATCAGGTCATCGATCTCTCCGGCCACACGCTGCTGCCTGGATTTATCGATGCCCACGTCCATATTGCCCTGGATGACGGCCCCTTCGACGACCAGGCGCTGCTGGGCTGGGCCAAAAACGGCGTGGCGGCAGTCCGGGACTGCGCCATGCTGTCCGGCCTTTCCGTGCCCGACTTCATGCGCTGGCAGGCGGAACATCAGCGGACAGACTGGCCGCTGGTGGTCAACACCGGCAAGTACATCGACGTGCCGGGAGGCTACGGCTCCGAACTGCCCCCTGGTCACAGGATCGGCCTGTTGGTCTCCACTCCGGAAGAGGCTGCTGTGGCGGTGGACTACCTTCGGGAGAACGGCTGCACTCAGCTAAAGATCGCCCTGGATGACAGCCCCTCTCCCTTTCACCCCGCCCCGAGAGCACACAACCTGACCCCCGCGCTGATCCGGGCCATCTGCGGCCGCGCCCAGAACCATGGCATGAAGGTCACCGCCCATGTGTTGGCGGCAAAGCACCTGCGCACCCTGGTGGATTGCGGCATCAGCGACGCCGGGCACACTCCAACCGACCCGATTCCCCAGGATATGCTGGAGGAGATGATCCGGCAGGGCATCCCCATGGTGACCACGGCGGTGGGGCCGGTGGAGGACCACACCCCGGGACTGAAACCGAAACGCCCAGGCCCGCCCCCTCCCCCGCCGGAGGCGGCGGAACAGATGGCCAGGCAAAAGGAGGCGGCCACCCGGGGCGCCCTGGATAACCTGCGCCGCTTTCACGCCCTGGGCGGCACCATACTGCTGGGCACCGACCTGATGTTCAGCAACAACTATGACACCTGCGCCTGCATTCCGGTGCTGGAGATGGAGGCCCTGCGCAGCGTCGGAATTCCCACCGAGGACATCCTGAGCGCAGGCACCAATTCCCCCGCCAAGGCGCTGGGGCTGGAGGAGCAGCTGGGCAGCCTGGAGCCGGGAAAACTGGCCTGCGTTGTGGCCGTCGGAGGCACGCTGTCCGGCGGTTTTGAGCCGCTGCTCCGTCCGGCTCTGGTCATCCACCGGGGTACGGTGCTGGCCAACCGCATGTAGGCGTCCGCACTCGCCGCCTCGCGCAGAATGCGGACAATACCCGGTCTGCTGCGCAATTGATGTGTTTCATGCATGGAGCAATCCCTTATTTGAATTTCCCTTTCTTCTCCGAATATGATACAGTTTTTGTAGAAAATGCATGGTAATTCGTATATGATAGTAGCTACAATTTGCATTTTATACAATAAGCAATGAGAAAAACTGTCATGTGAAGGGCCATGCTGAGGAGGGAGATGTTCATCCAGCGTCCGCACTGCGAGAACAACTAAGAAAGAGGAGGTATTTTCATGAGTGATCCCACAAAGGCACCGACCAAAGCTGTCTCGCCAAACGACCGCGCATTTAGCAAAACAAGTATTCTGAACTACATCGCCAGCTTCTTTGCCCAGTTCGGCACCCAGGGCTTGGCCTACACCATGTTCAGCAGCTTCCTGACGGTAGTCTATGTAGAATATCTGGGCGTCAGCGCCGTCGCCATCGGCCTGGTCACATCAGTTGGCGTGTTCATCGACTGCGCCACTGACATCATTATGGGCAATATCATGGACCGCGTTCACACCAAATGGGGCAAAGCCCGCCATTGGTTCCTGTGGACTGCTCTGCCCATCGGCGTGACAATCGGTCTGATGTTTATGGCCCCCGTAAATGGCTCCGACGCAGTCAAACTGATTTGGGCTATGATCATTTACAACCTGTATTGCACCGCTCTCACCGCGGCCCGTATGCCAGGTTACGCATTGCCCTCTGTGGTTTCCGACAACTCCCAGGTCCGTCTGTTCATGGTCTGGGTCAGCTCTTATGGCACCAATGTGGCCGCCACCATCACCGGCTGGATCATCACCCCCTTTGTGGCCGGCTTCTCTGATGCTTTGACCGGCTATCGCGCTTTGGCTTGGTTCATGGGCGGCTTGACTGTCGTATGCTTGGTTATTGTCTTCCTCTGCTTGTCCGAAAAGCGCAAAGGCGTCGATCTGGAGCGAATTGAAAAAGAACGCAGAGAAATGCGGGCCAAGCAGGGCAAAAAGAACGCCGACAAAGCCATGGGCTTGGGTGAGCAGTATGGCTATCTATTCCGCAACAAGTATTGGTTGGGATATCAGATTGCCGCCTTCTTCAATTCTTGCTGCCTCAGCTTCATGATCGGCGCCATGGCCATCTATGCCATCCACGTGCTAGGTTCCTCCGGCCACGGCGGTGACAATCCTGTGGGTGTACTGATCACCATTATGAATATTCCCATGATGATCGCCCCCTTCGCCGTGCTGCCCTTCTCTAAAAAGGTCGACCCCAAGAAAATTGTCGTGGTTCTGACTCTGATCGGCGGCATTGCCACCGGTATTCAGTGGATTGTCGGTCTGCAGAACTGGATTCCATGGGTTGTCTGCATGGTCATCGGTCAGTCCGTAGGCTCTATGTGCAACGGCACTCAGGGTGTCATGCTCACCCGTGCCATCGACTACGGCGAGTGGAAGTTCGGCGTGCGCCAGGAGGGCGTGGGAAGCTCCTTCTCCTCTTCGCTGAATAAAATCTGCGCCGGCATCTGCTCTGCTCTGCTGGGCATCCTGCTGGGCGCCGCCGGTTACTCCCAGGCCGCCGGCCTGCCTGATGCCGGCAAGGCCATTGTCACCTTCATGTTCCTGGGCATCCCCTGCATCGCCCGTATCCTTTCCGCCATCTGTTATCAGTTCCTGAGCATGGGCGGCAAAGAGTGGACGCAGATCCGGGCCGAGCTGGACGCGCGCCACGCCGCCGAAGCCGCCAAGGAATCTGGTCTGGCAGAGTAAAATTATCTGCTGATCCCCATTTCCTCCCTCCCCCCTACAGGCGGCCCATCCCCGGATGGGCCGCCTTCGTTTCCAACCGCATCGGCCCGGAATTTCTGCATCCGGCCACCCTCTAACTGAAAGGAGATGTAACTTCACCATGTCCAGCACCCGTTACCAACACCTGCTCTCTCCCCTGAAAGTGGGACGCACTTACTTGAAAAACCGCCTGGTCTCCTGTACCTCCATGCCCCATTACATCCAGGGCAACGAGCGCTTTCCCGCCGACTCCATGATTGAGCATGTTATCCGCCGGGCCAGGGGCGGGGCGGGCATTGTCACCTTCACCGGCTTCGACGATCCGGACAACGTGCCCCCCGCCGAGGACATCATCCATTTCCCCATTATCAACCAGTACGACACCCGCTGCCAGAACTATGTCTCCCAGCTGGTGGAGTGCCTGCACTACTATGATGCCAAAGCCTCCATCGCCCTGATGGCCGCTCCGCCCCGGGGGGTGGATGTGGATGACTGCGACGTCCCCCCCTTCCTGATGCCCCCTGATTCCCCGCCCATGCACAACCGCCGCATCACCCTGGAGGAGATGCAGGCTGTGGCGGCGGACTACGCCAGGCAGGCCAAACTCTTCCAGCAGATGGGCTTTGACATGTGTTCCATCCACTTCGCCTATCGGGGGCCGCTGGGGGCCAAATTTCTCTCCGCCATGACCAACACCCGGGATGACGAGTTCGGCGGCCCCATTGAAAACCGGGCCAAGTTCCCCCTGATGGTCTACAAGGCAGTCCGGGACGCCTGCGGCGAGGACTTCCTGATCGAGACGCTGGTCTCCGGCGAGGACCCGGTGCCCGGCGGCACCACCCTTGAGGACATCATCAAGTTTACCAAGATGTGCGAGGGCTATGTGGACATCATGCAGCTCCGGGCCCCGGACCTGGACCCCAACCACCCCATCAACTACTGTCTGGAGGAAACCCCCTGGCTGAAGTACGCCGCCGCCGTCAAGGAGTCCGGCGCCCGGCTCACAGTGGAGACCGTGGCCGGCTTCACCAATCTGGACACCTGCGAGCGGGCCATCGCCGAGGGCAAGGCGGATCTGATCGGCGCCGCCCGGGCCTGGATCTCCAATCCCAACTTCGGGCGGCTGGCCTATGAGGGTCGGGGAGAGGACGTGGTGCCCTGCCTGCGGTGCAACAAGTGCCATGTCAACACCATCCACGGCCCCTATCTCTCGGTCTGCTCGGTCAACCCGGAGTACGGCCTGGAGCACCAGCTCAAAAAGATGGCTCCCGCCCCTGTCACCTCTCCCCGGAAGATCGCGGTGATCGGCGGCGGCCCCGCCGGCATGGAAGCCGCCCAGGTGGCCGCCAACCGGGGCCACAAGGTCACACTGTTTGAGCAGACCGGACAGCTGGGCGGACAGCTGATCCCCGCCAGCGTCCCCGACTTCAAGTGGACCCTGAAGCAGTTCAAGGACTATATGGTTCGCAAAACCCTGGAGAACCCCAACATTCAGGTGCGCTTCTACTCCCGGGTGGAGCCCGGTCAGCTCACCGGCTATGACAAGGTGATCGTGGCCATCGGCGCCGACCCCATCGTGCTCCCAATCCCAGGCCACGACGGGGCCAATGTGATGACCGGCATTGACGCCCTGAATACCCCGGAGAAGGTCAAGGGCACCGTAGCCGTCATCGGCGGCGGCGAGATCGGCGTGGAAGTGGGCATGTTCCTGGCCAAGCAGGGCCATCCCGCCACCGTGCTGGAGATGCGGGACAAACTGGCCGCCGACGCCACCCCGATCCACTATTACAACATGGTGGAGGATGCCTGGCTCCACTGCGAGGGCTTCTCCTTCCTCCTGAAGGCCAAGGTGACCGGGATCACCGAATCCGGCGTCAGCTACTTGGATGAGGGGGGCACGGAGCACACCCTGGCGGCGGACACCGTCATCATGGCAGTGGGCACCCAGTCCAGGAAGGACGAGGCCTATGCCTTCTGCGCCCCCGGCGCCGAGGCCACCGTCATCGGCGACGCGGAGGCCGTCAAAACGGTACAGGGCGCCATGCGCAGCGGCTACGCCGCGGGCAACAACGCCTGAGCGTACACCCATCCCCCAGTGCGGCGCGCCCCATCCCAGGCGGAGGGGCGCGCTCTCACGCTGGATGGAGCTATGCCGCAAAACATCCCCAAAGGAGGACTCCAGATTATGAATTACACCGTTCTCTCCCCCTGGGCCGCTGTGGACACCACCCAGCTGTGCGGCCTCAGCCCCCGCCTGGACACTCTGGCCGGCAAGACCATCGGCATGTTTGCCGACCTGTTCATGGTAGGCGTCCACATGGAGGAGGCCCTGGCCGGCGAACTCTGCCGCCGCTACCCCGGCCTGAAGGTGAAATACATCCGCTATACCGTGGAGACCAAAAGGATCGGGGAGGACCCCGAGTTTCAGGCCCAGTTCGACGCCTGGGCCGCCGGCTGTGACGCCATTCTATGCTGCTATGGGTGCGTCCCCTCCAGCACTCTGTTTCTGGGCTACAACAGCGCCTATATGGAGCGTCTGGGCAAGCCCACAGTCATCGTCACCAACACCCGGGTGGCCGGAGCCGCCCAGCGGGGGCTGAAAGCCTTCGGCGTGCCCGGGCTGCGGCACCTGACCTTCGAGATGCCGCCGGAGGCCATCTTCGGCCGGGCCAGCCGGGAGGAAGTAGCGGAGCAGATGGGGGACGGCATCCAGACCCTGGCCGGTCAGATCGCCGCTGCGCTCACCGATCCGCTGACCCCGGAGGAGGCGCATCCCACCACCCCCCGGCAGAGCTGGGCCACCGACACCTATACCGGCACGCCCCGGGAGATCAGCGATCTCTTTTACCGCAACGGCTGGACCACCGGTGCCCCCATCGACCTCCCCACCCGGGAGGCCGTGGACGAGATGGTGCGGGGCAGCGGCCTGCCCTCCGACTTTGTGGTGGCCAAGCTGCCCCCCATGATGGGGCTGGCCACCGTGGAGAAGATCGCGGTCAACGCGGTGATGGCCGGGTGCCTGCCCATCTATATGCCCGTCCTGATCGCCGCCGTCCGGGCGGCGCTGGCCGACAACATCAAGCTGGAGGCCTGGTGCTGCAGCCAATCCACCTGGGGGCCGGTGGTCACCGTCAGCGGCCAGGTGGCCCGGGACATCGGGCTGAACACCGGCGGCCACTTTCTCTCCCCCTGCTATCAGGCCAACGCCACCATCGGCCGGGCCTTCGGACTCATCATGATGAACATCGCCGGTGTGCGCCCCGGCCGGGAGGACCTGTCGGAGATGGGCCATGAGTTCCGCTGCGGCTTCTGCATGGGGGACAGCCCGGAGGAAAATCCATGGCCTCCCCTCCATGTGGATTTCGGCCTGGAGGCCGGGGATTCGGCGGTCACCATGTTCTGGCCTCAGGAGCACCGCTCCCACTCGGGCAGCACCATCCCCGATTTCCTCCACTGGCTGTGCACCATCGAGCCCTATGGCTGGGAGCCGGGCATGGCCCTGATCTTCTCCCCCAAGTGCGCCAAACTCTTCGCCGAAGCGGGCTGGACCAAGGAAAACATTCTCGACTATGTGGTGGAATACGCCCGCCGCCCCGCCGCCCAGGTGGATCTGGGCTGGCTCATCAACAACAGCCACCAGCCCGCCAACGTGCCGCTCCCGGTCTGCCCGGACCACTCCACCCGCATCTTCTGGTCCCGGGAGCATATGTTCGCCGTGGTGGGCGGCGGCCAGGCAGGCTGCTCTATGGCAGTGCTGGCCGGGGGCGGCGACCACGGCGGCCCCGCCTGCGCCAAGATCGAGCTGCCCGGCAACTGGCAGCAGCTGCTCCGGTCCTACAACACGGACAAACCAGATTATATTCCCTACTAATCGCCCTGTAAAACCTCCCCATCGAACGACAACGACAGAACAGCGCCCCCGGTTGGTTCGGGGGCGCCGTTCTATTGGCGCTCATTCTGTTGTCCGGACAGGTTGTCCTGCCCGGTCTGCCTTCTTTTACAGCTGGCTGGCCGCTCCATAGGCGCTGCGGATGCCGGTCTGAATGTCATGGCCTCCGCCGGCGTCTCCGATCAGGTAGAATTCCGGGGCCGCGGCGGCATATTTCAGCGCGCTGTCCACGCAGGGCTCCACGCCGCCGCAGACCACCACGCTGTCCCCTTCCACCGTGTGCTCTACGCCATCTTTATCCAGATAAGTGGCGCTGTTCCCAGTCACCCGGATGGTGGTTGCATTGGTAATGCCCTGAATCTGGTCGAAGCGCTCCCAGAAGGGGGCCATATAGCCCTGGCCGGCCTCCTCGTCATACTTGATCCAGGCGATGGTGATACTGTGCAGCGGGGAGGCGTCCTTGGCCGGCACCTTCTGGCGGGTCAGGCAGGTCACTTGGTGCCCGTGCTGGGCCAGATAACAGGCGGTCTCTATACCGGTCTCCGAGCAGCCCACCATGATGACATGCCGGCCCAGCTCCTCCTCCCGGCCGATGACGTCGTGGCAGGTGGGCAGCGCCGGACTGCCGTCGGCACGGCGCATGCCCTCGATATGGGGCAGCTTTGCCACAGAGCCGGTGGCGGCCAGCACCGCGTCGAATCCGGCCTGGGTCAGCTCCTCCGGCGCGGGCGCGTGGTTGAGCTCCACAGTCACGCCGTTCTTTTCCAGCTGGCCGATCAGCCACAGGCGGTAGTTGTGGAAGGGCCACTTGAAGGAGAAATGATCCGCATGGTAGAGCTGCCCGCCCAGATAGCCGGTCTTCTCGTAGAGGGTCACGGAGTGGCCCCGCTCCGCCGCGGTGATAGCCGCCTGCATACCGGCAGGGCCGCCTCCGATGACTGCCACCTTCTTCTTTTTCCGCACCGGCTGCACCATATGGGCTGTCTTCAACTCCATGCCAAATTCCGGGTTGACTGAGCACACTGAAGTCCAGGGGGCCCGGCGTCTGCCATGGCAGCGGTTGCAGCGCAGGCAGGGGCGGATGTCCTCCCCCCGTTCTTCCTGGATTTTCAGATAATAGTCGGGATCAGTGAACTGGCCCCGGCCTACACTGACCAGGTCGGCATAGCCCTCCTCCAGCACCCGCTCCATCTCATCCGGCTCTTGATAGCCGCCGGAGACCGCCAGGGGGATGGTCACGCCGGCCTGTTTCATCGCCTTGACATACTCCTGGCACCGGTGCTCATAGGGTTGGAAGGTGAATCCGGTGGGGTGGGAATCCACCATGCTGCGCTCCCGGATGGTGAACAGATCCACTACGCCCCACTGCTGGGCCAGCTTGGCCAGGGTGATGGTGTCCTCCAGGGTGTATCCCCGGGGCAGTTCTCCGCAGTTGCCATGGAGGCATTCGCCGCTGAGCAGCAGATGTACAATAAATCCGGCGCCACATTTTTCCTTGATGCGCCTGCTCAGCTCCAGGATAAAACGGCACCGGTTTTCAACGCTTCCGCCATACTCGTCGGTGCGGATATCCGTATAGGCCATCAATTCCTGTCCCGCATCCAGGGCGGCGCCGTCATATCCCCAGGAGGCATACGCCTTCATCCGGTCCGAAGTGGTCTCAATCACCTGGCTGATCTGCTCCCGGGTGGCCATTACCCCCGGCGGCAGCTCCATAAATCCCTCAGCGCTTTGCATCCGGGGCGCGTTCCTGCCTCCCAGAGAGACGCCGCGGGGAAATGCGGCATGCATGTTGACCAACACCTTGGAACCGTAAAAGTGAACATCGTCGGCCAGCTGGCACAGGTAGTTGTGGACGGCCGGATCCTCCAGATTAAAGCTGTAGGAGTGGGAAAAATCGTGCCAGGCGGGCATCTTGCGCACCTCCGGGCGAAAGGCGTCACAGAGGATAACCAGGGAATTGCCCCGGCGGGCGGCCTCCCGGTGGAAGTGGATGAACTGCTCCGTGGGCCACTCCTCCGGTCCCTGGATCTGGTCCGGGGCGCACTTGGGCTGGATGATCCGGTTTTTCAGCACCGCGCCGTTGGGCAGCACCAGCGGCGTCAACAGTTTTTGATAGCGATGGCTCATGGCTTTCTCTCCTTATTTTTCATTTTCCCCTCCCGCCCGGCAGTACCTGTCCGTCCAAATCGTTAGGGCGTTTCATGTCCACCAAAAGCGGGGAATTGGCTGCGGCCGCACTGAACCGTGCTCCGCCGGACCACTCAAAATTTTTCATAATATTATAACTTGCCCATAAGTTCACTACAATTGATAACACAGCAGCCCCCCATGCAAAAAAAGATGGAACTCCGCGCTGCGCCGCCCCCTTTGGATTCCTCCCGGCCGCCTGGGAAGGCTGCTGTCCGCTCAGAAATTGAAATAGGGGAAACTTGGAACCGACTGGTTCATGGAGCTGAACTTGTTAATGGGGTTAAAATACACCCGAAAGTGCCTGATTTTTCCACCCTCCAGATAGACCATATACAACTCCCGCTGCGTATAGTGCCCCTGGTGTCCGCTCCACAGGGTGCGCAGATGGCAGTTGGACTCAATGATCAGCCAACGGCCGTCCTCCGACCAGTAATAGGGGGTGCTGTCCGGGGCCACCATATCCACGCAGTTTTCAAACATCCACTTGTTTTCCACATCGAAGGCCGCCCCTTCATAGGCCTCCGGCATGGCATAGGGGGCATTGGGACACACCATGACAATGTCATTGGCGTAGATGGACTCCAGCCCTGGATCAAAGTCAATGGGGTTGACAAAGTTGGCCAAGACCCGCTGGATATTCTCCTCCTCCGTCAGAGCGCTGGAAACCCCCGCCGGCATACGCACCATGGGGGCGTCGGGATTCGGGTCATATCGAAAGGCGGGCAGCTCCAGATCCAGTGCCCGGTAGAAGGCCAGGGGATTGAAATAGTCTTTGAGATAGACAATCCTTTCCTCCCGGAGGCGGATCAGCAGGGCATGTTCGTTGGCATAGGCGCAGTCCCGCTTGGCCCAGTGCACCCGTCCCTTGGCAAAACGCACCGCCCAGAAGATCTCCGGGTCTGTTGTGGGCAGAATAACCGCCTCCGCCGCCATCTCCTGCACGGTATTGCGCAGCCAGAACCGGAAGGCGTCGAACTCGAACCGGTCCATATGCTGCAGCATGCCGGGGGGCGCATGGGGAAAATCCGCCACCAGATCCGGCGCAAAGAGCCCATCGAACGCCGCGCTCCAAAAGGCTCCACAGCAGAACTGCTCCACCAGCTGGTACTCCGGGGTCTTCACACCCGCGGTCACTTCAGGTAAAGGAATCATAACGCAGCCACCTCTCTTTGGATCTGTTTTTATCATACCATATCCCCAGGGCGCTTCTCCAATTCCCGCTTCGGTTCGCAGCATGCCTATTTTGCATCGCTCTGCCGCGGCCCGTGCCACAGGAATGCATGTAAAAACCACATAGTACTTTGCAGATCAGGCATTGGACTTTTCAGCATATTGCCCATAAAATAAAAATCAGAAAAACAGCCGTCTCCCGGCGGCAATTGTCCAAAATCAGGAAAGGAGCCATCGACCATGAGTAAAAAATACCGTCATCTGCTCTCCCCGCTGAAGATCGGCAACAGGGTCATCAAAAACCGGATGACCGCCGCAAACTATAAGAAGCACTTCATCCAGGGCCCGGAAGAGTACCCCACCGAAAACGTCATCACCCACTTTGTCAACAAGGCTAAGAACGGCGCCGCCATCGTCTGCTTTCCGGGCATTGAGTTTGCCTCCCGGGTTCCCGGCGACCACTATATGCCCCCCTACAACGTGTCCAACAACTTCAACCAGCACTATGTCTGTCAGGTGGCCGACGGCATCCATCTGTTCAACTCCCTGTGTCTCGCCCCGCTGATGCTGAACCTGCCCATGACGGTGGGTTCCTCCTTCAAGCCCGGCGAGGCCCCCGAGTTCTACGACGTCTCCGACGGCGTGCTCTCCATGTACATCATGGGCGACCCCTTCTGCGAGATGTTCGGCCAGCATTATTCCAAACCCTATCCCAAGGAGGTATTGCAGGACGCGGCAAAACTGGCGGTGGAGCAGGCCACGCTGCTGAAAAGTCTGGGCATTGACGGCATCATCATCGGCAACACCCGCTTCCTCAGTCCCCTGACCAACAAGCGCAAGGATGAATACGGCGGCAGCCTGGAAAACCGCATGCGCTTCATCATGGACGTGTGCCGGGCGGTCAAGGCGGCCTGCGGCCCGGACTTCATCATCTCCACCAACATCACAGTGCCTGAGGCCCAGGCGGGCGGCTGGACCCTGGAAGATGCCATCGAGGCCTGCAAGATGCTGGAGGGACTGGCGGACATCGTGGGCGTCTACGGCGACGAGATTGATCCCCGCCACGTCACCCAGTTTGAGCCCAAAATGCCCTATGCTGATGCCTGTGCCGCCATCCGCGCGGGCATTGCCGACCGGCCCAACCACGTCATTATCGAGACCATGGGCGGCTACACCGACCCAGACGACATGGAGCAGATCATCGCCGAGGGCAAGGCCGACCTGATTTCCATGGCCCGGGCCTTCATCGCCGATCCGGAGTTCGGCCAAAAGGTCTACGAAGGCCGGGCTGAGGACATCACCCCCTGCCTGCGCTGCAACAAGTGCCACCGCACCGGCAACAGCGATCCCTGGATTGACGCCTGCTCCGTCAACCCCACCTGGAGCTATGAGCACAAGATCAAGCGGCTGTTCGACGCCCCCACCGGCGTCAAGCGGGTAGGCATTGTGGGCGGCGGCCCTGCCGGCATGCGGCTGGCCATCATGCTCACTGAGCGGGGCCACAAGGTGGATCTGTACGAAAAGACCGGCGAGCTGGGCGGTCTGCTCAAGTGTGCCGAGGGCGTCAGCTTCAAGTGGCCCCTGGACAACTATAAAAACTACCTGATCCGCCAGACTTACAAGCACGGCGTCAATGTCTACCTCAACTGCACCCCCACCGTGGAGCAGCTCAACCGGGAGGAGTACGACTATGTGGTGGCCGCAGTGGGTTCCCAGCCCGCCATGCCTCCTATCCCGGGCATCGACAGCGCCAACGTGATCACCGCGGTGGACGCCTACGCCAACCTGGACAAGCTGGGCCACACGGTAGTGGTAGTCGGCGGCGGCGAGATCGGCGTGGAGACCGGTATGCACCTGAGCGAGCACGGCTTCGACGTCACGGTGCTGGAGATGACCGATACCCTGGCCGCAGACTGCACCCCCACCCACTACCGCTCCCTGTTCATCCGGGCCTGGGAGAAGGACGAGTCTGAACACGGTCTGAAAATGTACACCAACGCCCGGGTCACCGCCATCGGGTCTGACAGTGTCACCTATGTGGACGGCGAGGGCAAGGAAGTCTCCGTCCCCGCCGACTCGGTGGTCATCTCCGCCGGCATGAAGCCCAAGACCGAGGAGGCCCTCTCCTACGCCGGGGCCGGCGACTGCTTCTACCTGCTGGGCGACTGCAAGCAGGTGGCCAACCTGCTGCGGCTGAACCAGGCGGCCCTGGGCCTGGCCGGTCTGATCTGACCCTTCCTCTGCATATTCCGTTCCTATCCCTTTTTCTCTTTCCGCAGCCAGCCGCTTCCGGTCTCACTGGAAGCGGCTGGCTGCACTGTCTGTTTCACCGATGAAAGCCCGGCTTGCATACAGTTTGATCGGGTATTTATTTACAAGTGGCCAGAAATATGGTATGGTAAAAATAGGGTTTTAGGATCTCAAGTCCCAATCCGCCAACCCAAGAGGCAATCAATAAAAAGGACGCGTCAACAAAGACACTGGTTCCAAAACACGCCTGTTTGACACCTGGAGGAATCATTATGGAGCGAATTGTCATTCTTCCCATCATCGGGTTTTTCACCTTGGGAATCGTCTTTTTTCTTTTGGTTATCTGGGGACCCTCACTGTATAAAAAGCGGAAGAGCAGGCATGCCCCGGTGGTATCCCTTTCGGCACAGATTGCCAAAGTCTATTATGACGCCTACGGCTCTCCCCCTGCCGTCAGCTTCCGGGTGGACGGGGAAAAACGCCCCCGCAAATTTGACTCCCGCATCCCGGAAATCACCCAGTTCCCGGAGCCCGGCACCCGGGGCACGCTGACCTGCAAGGGTTATATTCTCTACTCCTTCCGCTGGGACGGCGGCGAGGTCATTCAGGACGCTCCCGGACCAGACGGAGAACAGACATACAGCAATCTATGAGCCATCCCCGCCCCGCCCCAGAACGCTGCGCCATTCCCCACCCGGTGAAAATGCCTTGAAATGCAACCGCTTTCATGGTATATTAAAATACAGTTCCGTTCCAAAAAAGGGGTTTGGCTAGAAATGAGGGCACAAGGCGCAATGAGCGACAAGCAAGCAAGCATAGCCCCGCTCTCTTTTTCTGTCAAGCGGCAGATGATACAAAATAAACAGGCGTATTCTGTCCATTTTACCGTGGACGGAATACGCCTGTTTTGCTTGGGCAAGAGAGAGAAAATCATAGATCCAGCAAAAAGGGGATAAGGTACAATAAGTTTCGCAAATTGAAAAGTAGAAAAAAAGAGACATGGTTT
>CAUGSS010000050.1 GCA_959602365.1 uncultured Eubacteriales bacterium | reverse complement strand
GCGCCGACAATACTTGGCTGGCGACGGCCCGGGAAGATAGGTAATGCCAACACAATTGAAGCGGTCTGGTCGACCAGACCAGACCGCTTCCTGTATTCCTCCTTAGCTCAATGGTAGAGCACGCGGCTGTTAACCGCGGGGTTGTTGGTTCGAGCCCAACAGGGGGAGCCAATCCAAAAGGTGCCGCCACGCGGTAGTACGTGGCGGCATTTTTTACGGATCACATGGGCCTTTAGCTCAGTTGGTCAGAGCACGCGGCTCATAACCGCACGGTCCACGGTTCGAGCCCGTGAAGGCCCACCAAAGCGTTTGCGGCCGACTCCTGGGACCTCTATTGATAGGGGTATAGCTCAGCAGGTAGAGCAGCGGTCTCCAAAACCGCGTGCCGAGGGTTCGATTCCTTCTGCCCCTGCCAAGTCTTTTCCAGGCTTGCCTGTGAAATAGAAAACTTCATATCTGGCCCGGTAGTTCAGTTGGTTAGAACGCCAGCCTGTCACGCTGGAGGTCGACAGTTCGAGCCTGTTCCGGGTCGCCATAACTTCCGCTTCGCGGAAGCTATGCGCTGATATAGCTCAGTCGGTAGAGCGCATCCTTGGTAAGGATGAGGTCGGCAGTTCGAATCTGCCTATCAGCTCCAAAAGTTCCGGATTTTTAGAAATCCGGAACTTTTTTGTTATTTTTAAAACGGCTTAATTTGGTTAGCAATGCGAAATTCAAACAAGTTCAAACAAATTTGTCTCCCACCCTGGATTCGGCCAGCATCTGGGAGAGTTTCAGCAGCGGCTGCGCCAGCTCCGGCGCGGTCTCCAGCAGCTCTATCAGCTTCTCTGCCGCACTGCCGGTGGGGGCAGATGGGGCTGTTTTTTTGCTCTCTCCCTGGAAGAAGGCGTACTCCATCTTCCGGGCCAGCCGTTTTCGGTCTTCGTTCACGATGTGGGAGTAGACGTCGGTGACCATGTTGGATTGGGCATGGCCGGTATCTCCCTGGACCGATTTGATGTCTCCGCCGCTGAGCCGCAGCTTGACGGAGGTGCTGCTGTGGCGCAGGCTGTGAAAGACCACACGGCGGAGATGGTGTTCCTGGATCAAGGCTTCAAATTTCTGCCGGATCATATGGGTCTCATAGGGCCGGCCGGTCTCCTGGGCCACCACCAGGTTGTAGTCCTGATAGTGGCCCTCTGCTTTCCAGCACGCCTGCCGCTGTTGTTCCTCCAGAAGCAGTTGCGCCACAGAACGGGGCAGGTAGATGGTGCGCACGCTGCTCTCGGTCTTGGGGGCCTTGAGCACCAGCAGGGTAGTCACCGGCTTCAGCTTCCAGTTGGGAAATACAAGGTACACGTCATCCCGGTTGCGCTGATGGAGCTCTTCCAGGCTGCGCTTGTCCGCCCGGCGCAACTCCTTGTTGACCTGGAGATAGGCGTCGTCACTGTCCAGCAGGGCCTGCTCCATGTGGACACAGTCCCAGGTCAGCCCCAGGATCTCCCCGATCCGCATGGAGCAGCCCATGGCCAAATACATGCACAGCTTCAGGGCCGGGTCCTCGCAGAGGGACAGTGCCTGTTTCACCTCTTCGGAGGTCCAGGCCTCCCGCTGCTTTTTCTTGGTGCGGCGGAGCTCCACTGCCATAGCCGGGTTGGCTCCCCGGAGGTAGTCCCATCGGATGGCCTGGTTCAGGGCACTGCGGAGAATGGAGTGGCATTTTTCCACCACATCAAAGGAGACCGTGCGCTTTTCCCCTTCCCGGCCCTTCATGACCACCGCCGGCCGGGTGAGCAGATCCTGGTAGAACTGCTCCAGCCGGTGGGTGGTGATGCTTTTCAGGGTCCAGTCCCCGATGTAGGGGATGATATAGTCGTTGATCCGGTGCCGGTTACAGGAGAGGGTGCTTTCCGACCAGTGGTCCAACCCGTACATGGTCAGGTATTCCTGCATCAGCATGGACACGGTCATCTTCTCCCGGAGCAGGGCCGGGTCGCTGCGGCTGTCCAGATACTCGGCAGGGGGCGTCAGGGTCCCTCGCTTTTTCTCCAGCTTAATGCAGCTGATCCGCAGCTCTGCCTCCTCCAGGGTGTCAAAGTACTCGTTGATGATCCGGGGAAAGCCCGGGCAGCGGTAGGTAATCTGATAGCGATTTCCATATTTAGTAGCTTTCATGTGGATACTCCTTTGCAAGAAATACCATCCTCATCAATGGTTCCTCCTCCCTAAAAATTTGGAGCATCTACTTGTGTGCCTTTCAGTATATACGACGGGCCGGGCTTTGGCAACGGGGTCACTGGGCGGAGGACAGAAAATCCTCCAGGGCAGACAGGGGAATGCGGATGTGTTTGCCGATGCGGAGACACCGGATACGACCGGTGCGTACCAGAGTATAGGCGGCGTTGCGGCCAATGTGGAGCACCTGGGCCAGCTGGGGTACCGAGAGCACCCGAGGAATTTCCGGGCTGTCCGGGTTAACTGGTAGCACCGGGGGACGGCAAAGCTCCTCCAGGGCTTGGCCGGTGAGAGCATGGATTGGGTCCGGGGAAGGGGGAGAACAAATCATACAAAACTCCTTTCTTGCGCCTTTCAGGGGGCTGTGGGCCGTAGAAACTAGAAAAGGTAAACAACATGGGTGGGCAGCGAAACGCGTCAGTCGTCGGAGGGAGGAAGCTGCAGCGGCAAGTGCCGCAGCACCTGTCCATAAATGAGCTTCAGCTGTTCCAGAATTTCCAGCCGTAGTGCCTCCAGGGTTTCCGCGGCGGGGAGTTCGCCCTTGCGGGCCAGCTCATCCCGAAGCAAGGCCACCTGCTCTTTCAGGTGGGAGATTTCGTTGGTCATCTCATAAAAGTACCTGGGCGGGAGAGGCTGCGGGACCTTGCCGGTGAGCAGCAATCGCAGATAGGAGGAGACGGTGAGGCCGGAAAGCTGGACGCGATGCAGGAGCTTCTGGTATTCTTGCTGGCTTAGGAAAAAGTGAACATCTTTCTGACGGGTGCGCATGGCTTGCTCCTTTCTGCCGCCAGAGGCGGGGGTTTCAGGGGGTGTCCCCCTGAGAGATTGTGGATGGCAAAACGGATTTGTGTAGACATCCACGATGCTTGCTCAAAGTTTTACATGTAAATGATTTCCTTTTTTGGAGGTGTCGGTTTTATGAGAGCCGGTGGCTTGCCATGGCTTTTGGAGCAAATGAAAGACGCCTTGCTGTACCTGCTGCCAGAAGAAGCTGATCTGGACAGAGAAAATTTTTTCCCGTTCAGTACAGTTATTACTCTCATTCTGGCTTTTTCTTTTTAATTAGCAGCCTGTTTTCCGGCCATGTGAGGGTCAAAAGGCTGACTGTGACAGGGCGTGCTTTCCGGCTCTGATGTGGAGGTGTCGGGAACCAGCACAAAAATTTGATTGGGGCGTCCGATGCCCTGGCGCTGCCGACGGATCATGCCGGCGGTTTCCAGCCTGCCCAGGGCATATTTGACGGTGCTCTCACTCCGATGCAGTACCTTGGACAGATTCTGAATGGTGTAATAGACAAAAACCTTGCCCTCGGGTGTGATCCATTGGCTGCGTTGTGCGGACAAGCGAGATCGGTCCAACAACAGCATGTAGAGGGTCCGGGCTGTATCATTCAGACCGCTGTCCAGCAGAAAACGCGGGTACTGAAAAAACGCAGGTGTGCGGGTATTGGTTCGAAAAGCAACAAACATTGTCAACATCCTTTCAGATCAAACGGTGCTGAAGTGGGATCCCACGGGTTGCGGCCTGCCGTAGCTGCATCCTAAGCCCGCCAGAAATGGTTTTGCAATAGTGTTTTGATGGATTATGTGCGTGATAATTATACTAAAAAGTTTCATTTATCACAAAAAGAGCTTTACATCTCTCTGTTCGTGCCATATGATATTAAAAATAGATTCATTTATCACTTTTTGCGCGTCTACGATGGGGTTGGAACAGTGACAAGGGAGGGAGAAGTAAAATGCCACATTTCTTTGCCATGGAGTTTATCGGAAAAAAAGAACTGGCAGATGGGTTTGATCGGATTTGGGAAAACAGGATCGGAACACTCTTGTTTGCTGTGTTGGAGACAGATTTCAAGGGATGGCTAAATCTATTTGACCATTACAAGCCCTGGCGCTGGCCTTGGGAAAAACTGAAAGAGAGCATGATAGAGAACTTGGCGCCAAGACATCCGTTTTTTGAAGTGCGTCTGAGGTGTTTGCTCCAAGATGAGGATAGTCAGATACAGACGGTAAAGCAGTGGCTTCATGATCTGGTGATGTTTCAAAGCCGGATGAAAGACCTGGTGTCCTTTTGCCTGGACCGGGAAGGACCGTATGCCGATCTGACCACGGCTCAACGGTATTATCTATATTTGAAAGTACGGACCAATGCGTATATTGAGGCTGTCAAACTACAGGAAACGGTGTGCTATAAGAGCCGATTTTCCGTGAACAAGAAAAGTGTTCTTCATATGCCCTCTCCAAATACTGTGTTGACCAAGAGAGATGTTGCGGTTGTCAAGAGCAAACCCATTAAAGGGTCTGTGTTTTACACCTCTGATGATCTGCGGGCTATGGTTTACCTGTCGGTGGAGCATATGATCAATCATGGCATTGAGATTGTCAGATGTGACAACTGTGGCAGATATTTTGTCCCCTATTCAGGCAGAGCCAGATTTTGCAACAGACCTGTCGAGGGAGAAAAAACATGCCGGGATGTGGGGCCCTGGCGGCAGTATGAGGAGCGGGTTCGCACCGACCCAGTGGCAAAAATGCTCCAAAAAAACAGCCATGCCTACTATATGCGCAGCTGGCGCAACGGAATGGTCTATTCCCGGGAGGATTATCTGCGCTGGCAGCTGGAGGCAAAAGAGCAACTGCTGCGCTATCAAGAGGGTGAATCGACCCAGGAGCAGGCCCTTGAAGCCATTCAGATGCCTAAGCGAAAATAATAACAGGTGTTGTAGTTATTAAACGATCGTGCTAAACGATCGGCTCAAACTAAGATGGACTAAGAGGTGAGATGATGAAACGGAAGGGTTTACCTGTGTTGGGCCGGAGTGCAGCCATTTTTGCTATTCTGATTCTTATGGCTTGCATGTCTGGTTGTGGTAATTTTTACTCAGATGAAGATCAAGGTGACACAAAAATATCTTCGGCTCAGCCTGAGCAGCAGTTGGAACAAGATGCGGCAGAAACAAGGGATGACAACGCCCATGAGGGGCAAACACCGATATCAAAGGAAGAGAGTTCTGCACAGTTGAATGAGTCGGACCTTTATGCATCTGTACTGGAGATGTATGGGCAGGCGATGTCGTTGCCTCCAACGGATGATGTTTCCATTGAGTTATCCCAGCGGTTTACGGGCGTCAATTCCAACATGATGTGTCACTATTATTCAGCGCATATGGACGGAGAAAACGGATTTCAATTTTATAGTGCGCTTTATGACATTGATCATAATGGTGTAGATGAGCAGTTGATCGGATGTAATCCCTGGGATGAAAAAATTGTTTTGGTAGATGCATATGCTCTAAGTGGGGATGTACCGGTCAAATTACAGTTTGAAGATCCCAGTTTGGGCTACGAAACCTTGGGAGAGCGTTCCAGCCTCTCCATTTATCCAGATGGCGGTATTGTATTGATGGGAGCCAGCGGAGCAGAGCAGGTTTGCTATTCTCTGTTTCATATTTCGGAGAATGGTTATACCTTAACAGAGCCAGAGATTTTGATTGATACAGGCAGCCAGCCGGAGTTGTTGGGACAAGATTTAGATGCCATTGTGGGGCAAGAATTAGGGGGGCAACAGGCCTTAACTGACTTTGCCTGGTCACCAATTCAACCTGCGGAATCACAAGAGTAGGGGATGGTGTGGCAGTATTTGCGAGGCGCCTGGCCTTATTTATAACGCCTGACGGCACCCCTTTGTAGCCTTGAATGGTCCGGGGCAGCTGGTTCGGGAACAACCACGTATTCGACGCCTTAGGTAACATATTTTGTCTGTCCGTGAGCGTTTGCCCAGGACAGATAGAACAAAAGAAGAGAGGAAAAGAAACACCGCCGGCGAGACATGATCCAAGATGTCTCGCCGGCGGTGTCTCTTGCCTTATGAAATTTACAGAGATTTGTCCTGGAGTTACTCACTGTGCCCCATAGAATTTCTCGAAGAACCGCTTCAGCTTATCGATCACCGTCTGTTTCTTTTCCGCCCGGTTGCCGCCGCCGAAGCGGGAGATGGGCGACATCAGCTTGTCGATGTCGGTGCCTGTGGTCTTGATCTCCCCATTCCGGAAGGCGTTGTCCAGGAACTTCCGGGTCTCCGGCTCCCGGAGCTTTTCCTCCTGGATGAGCTGGACCAGCGCCGCCTCCTTCTGCTGGGCCACAAAGCTGCGCCACTCGGTCAGCACGTCGTCCACGTCGTTGATGCCCGCCAGGAAGGTCTCGATCAGCTGCTTTTTGCTGCGCAGCTCCGGGCTGGCCTCCACCGCACTCTGAATGGTGATCAGCAGCTCCTTGTCGTCCCCGTGGGAGTCATGGTACTTCTGCACCAGCAGCAGGATGTAGTCGATGTTGATCTCGATCTGGCGGATCAGCTCGATCTCAAAGACGATGTCGCCGGTGATGTCCTCTTTCTCGTTCTTGGCCCGGCGCAACCACTCGTCCCGCAGATCCTGGTAGCGGCCCAGATAGTCCTGGAGATCCCGCTGGGAGAGCAGCTCCCGCCCCTGGAACTCGTCAAAGGAGGCGAGCAGGTTGCGCATCCGCAGGACAGCGCCGAACAGGGAGATAAACTCCTTTTGCAGCGCCTCCCCCTCGACGCGCGGCTCCGAGAGGGGGAATTTTTCCTCCAGCGCCTGGATCAGCTCCCGGTAGCCGGGCATATGCCGGCCGTCCTGGGCCTGATAGCCCTCATAGTAGTCGCTGAACTTGTGCAGCAGCACGATGCCGCCGGCCTCCCGGTCGCCGAAGAGGGCGATGGCCTCGTCCACCCGCTTTTGCAGGTTGCGGAAGCAGACGATGTTGCCGAAGGTCTTGACCGAATTCAAGATCCGGTTGGTGCGGCTGAAGGCCTGGATCAGGCCGTGCATTTTCAGGTTTTTGTCCACCCAGAGGGTGTTCAGGGTGGTGGCGTCGAAGCCGGTCAGGAACATATTGACCACGATGAGCAGGTCCAGCTCCTTGTTCTTCATCCGCAGGGAGACGTCTTTGTAGTAGTTCTGGAACCGGTCGCTGTCGGTGGAATAGTTGGTGTGGAACATGGCGTTGTAGTCCCGGATGGCGGCGTCCAGGAAATCCCGGCTGCTCTGGTCCAAGGCGCTGGCGTCCTCGCTGTTCTCCTCCCCCAGCAGGCCGTCGGCCTCCGCCGCCCCTTCGTTGGCGGCATAGCTGTAGATGACGGCCACCCGCAGCCGTTTCGCGGGGTCGGCCTCCATCTGCCGCTGGAACTCCAGGTAATAGCGCTTGGCCATCTCCACCGAGGCGACGGCGAAGATGGAGTTGAAGCCGCTCAGCCGCTGCCTGCGCTTGATCTCCGCCACCGTCCCCGGTTTGGCGGCGGCCACCTCGGCGACGTTGGTCAGGGCGCTGAACTGATAGGAGCGCGCCCCCCGGTAGGTCTTCTGGTCGAAGTGGTCCAGGATGTAACGGGTCACCAGCTCGATGCGCTTGGGGGCCAAAAACGCCCGCTCCCGGTCGATGTCCCAGACGTCCTTGTCGTCGATGTCCGGGTCCTCCTCCATGGTCTTGATGTAGTCCACCCGGAAGGGGAGCACGTTCTTGTCGTTGATGGCGTCCACGATGGTATAGGTGTGGAGCTGGTCGCCGAAGGTCTGGGCGGTGGTAAAGAACCGGGCCCCGCTGGCCGCCCGGGCGTTGACCGCGAAGATGGGGGTGCCGGTGAAGCCGAAGAGGTGGTACTTCTTGAAGTGCCTGACGATGGCGGTGTGCATATCCCCGAACTGGCTGCGGTGGCACTCGTCAAAGATGATGACCACATGCTGTTGATAGACCGGGTGGGCGGGGTTTTTCTTGATGAAGGTGGACAGCTTCTGGATGGTGGTGATGATGATCCGGGCGTTGGGGTCGGAGAGCTGGCGGGTGAGCACGGCGGTGGAGGTGTTGCTGTTGGCCGCGCCCTTCTCGAAGCGGTCGTACTCCTTCATGGTCTGGTAGTCCAGATCCTTCCGGTCCACCACAAAGAGCACCTTGTCGATGTAGGGCAGGGCGGAGGCCAGCCGGGCGGTCTTGAAGGAGGTCAGGGTCTTGCCGGAGCCGGTGGTGTGCCAGATATAGCCGCCGCCGGCGAGGGTGCCGTACTGCCTGTAATTGCTGGCGATCTCAATGCGGTTCAGGATCCGCTCGGTGGCGGTGATCTGATAGGGCCGCATCACCATCAGCAGATGCTCAGAGGTGAAGACGCAGTACCGGGTCAGGATGTTCAGCAGGGTGTGCCGGGCGAAGAAGGTGCGGGTGAAGTCCACCAGGTCCGGGAGCACCCGGTTGTTGGCGTCCGCCCAAAAGGAGGTGAACTCGAAGCTGTTGCTGGTTTTCGTGGGCCGGCCCCGTCCGCCCTCCCGCTCCCGGATGGCGTTTTCCCGGGTGGAGTTGGAGTAGTATTTGGTGTTGGTGCCGTTGGAGATGACGAAGATCTGCACATACTCGAACAGCCCGGAGCCGGCCCAGAAGGAGTCCCGCTGGTAGCGGTCGATCTGGTGGAAGGCCTCCCGGAGGGCCACCCCCCGGCGCTTGAGCTCCACGTGGACCAGGGGCAGGCCGTTGACCAGCACGGTCACGTCATAGCGGTTGTCGTGGCGGGCCCCCTGGCCCCGGCCCACCTCATGCTGGTGGATGACCTGGAGCCGGTTGTTGTGGATGTGCTTTCTGTCAATGAGGGAGATGTTTTTGGTGCCGCCGTCGTCCCGGCGGAGCACCTGGACATAGTCCTCCTGGATCTTCCGGGTCTTCTCCACAATGTGCTCGTTGGGGTTGGCGACGGCCTCGGCGAAGAAGCGCTCCCACTCGCTGTCCGTAAACTGGTAGCCGTTCAGCGCCTCCAGCTGCCGGCGCAGGTTGTCCACCAGGTCGGCCTCCCGGTGGATGGGCAGATACTCATAGCCCTGCTCCTGGAGCATGCGGAGGAATTCCGCCTCCAGAGCCGCCTCGCTCTGGTAGCTGTCCGAGCGCCGCTCCGCGGGGGTGTAGTCGGTGACGACGGTGTTTTCCGTCGTCTCGGCGACGATGTTGAAGTAGGACATGAAAAAGCCTCCTTATGGGTCACCCTTGCAGGGCCGGGAAACTGAGCAGTTTATCTCGATAGTATTCGTATTGCTTTTGTCGGGCCTGGATTTCGGCGGGCAGGCCGGAAGTTAAATCGTTACAGAGGGCGTCAAAGCGGTCTAGGATGGAGACAATGCGGCGTTGTTCTGTTAATGAAATTAGAGGAACTGGAAATTTGTTAAGCATGGGTCTCCGTATTGATGTTACAGATGAATGAAAGGATGCTTTCTGAATATAGGGCAAAAAGGCACTTTTCATATAGTAAAAAAAGAATTTGGGCAAAATTCGACTATCAGTAATATGAATGCGATATGCTCTTTGATGAAGTGCATACTTTCCTTCCATATAATGGAATACTTTTCCTACGCCTACACCGTCCCCAGAAGTAATAATGGCTGTTTCATCATATTCATAAGTATTCTTCCAACGCACTTCTTGAGAACGAACAAAAAAGGGATACTTTCCATCTTCCAACTCTTCATTCGTATTGCTATTTCCCGTACCAATTTCTGCGATTTCAGCTAAAGCAACAAACTCAATATGATTTGAAAAAGTGAATAACTCATCACTATAATACGCATACTGTTTCTTCCGTGCGGTGAGCTCGGCGGTGAGCTTTTCCTCCAATTCCGCCGTGAGTTCAGTAAAACGATCCAGAATCCGCACAATTTCCCGCTGCACCTCCATCGGCGGGACGGGGATGCGGATTTCTTTAATTGCTGGTACGCTGGAGTGTACGACTTTACTCTTTACTTTTCCTTTACTCTTTTGTACTTGCGCCGAAGATGTTGAAAGAGCATAGGCAAGATATTTAGGGTTCTGCGTATGCTTTAAAACAACAATATCGCCACCAGCTAAACATTTTTCTTTTCCTATATACGCACATGACTTTGCGATTTCCTCGACACTTTCTCCGGTAATTGCAAACAAAATATCTCCATATTCAAAATACTTTTTATTCGCAATTTGTGTCTCGTCTGTATGAGAAACACATTGGCTAAACCAGATTCCGTAAGTGGTATATATTTCACCATAACGAACGCATGGCGTTCCAGTTTTCGTTACTTGATTACGGGTAATGCCAGAGCCGCGAAATATATCCGTAGCAATTTCCCCAAGCGATTTATATTCCACCCCATCCGGGCAAAACTGCCGGATTAGTTCTTCTAATTTACTCATTTGTGCTCCCCTTCTTCTACCATTTTTCGGGCAAGCTCACCTAATCCCCACAATCCCTCTTCTCTTTCAAAATATTTGTACTCCTTGGTAGCCAAATCAAATACAAACAAGCCATTTAGGGCAGACAGGTAAATAAAAGTATAGTTTATTTTGTACACAGAAAGGGAAATCAGTTTGTCCAGTAGTTTCGGCAGCATCCAATCCTCAATTCTTACTTGAGATTCTACAAATAGGTCATAACGGGATAAAACAGCATAATTTCCACTGTTAAGCTTTTTTAATTTCTCGCTGACAGCATTAATAAAATATAAACAAGGTGTTTTCTCAATCGGCAAAGGGTCAGGCCCCCTCGACGGGTATTGGTGTCCAGGGCCTATCATGCACTCACCCTTGTATTGATACCCCAACTGGTCCAATCTCTTTAGCTTCTTGCATTTTGTTTTCTCATCTAACTGACAATAATGTATGTCACTACCTAAAGACCAGGCTTCTTCATCTTTAGAATCGTTTGCCAATGTTACTTCAATTCCAACATTGCGGCTTTCGTCTCGCAGATCTGGACAGTCTGATAACCGCAAATCACTGTACTGCTGTGGGAAATATTTTTCCAAAATCAGCTTTGCATGACATTCATCATAATCCAGTTTTGTATGCTTTTTCAGCGGTCTCCAATCATCCGTCATATGTTACCCCTCAATCTCCCCAATGATCTTCTCGATCTCCGCCCGCAGTTCCTCCTCCCGGGCGACGATCTGGGCGATCTCGGCGTTGAGCTTGACGATGTCGATCTGCTCCCGGGTGTCCTCCGGCTCCACATAGGTGGAGACGGACAGGTTGTACTCCTGCGCCCGGATCTCCTCATAGCCGGCCAGGTGGGCGAAGTGGGCCTCCTCCTCCCGCCGGGCAAAGGCGTCCACGATGCGAGCGATGTTCTCCTCCGTCAGCTTGTTGTTGTTGGTCACCTTGACGAACTCCCGGGAGGCGTCCAGAAACAGCGTCCGGTTGTCCGGCTTGTTCTTCTTGAGCACCAGGATGCAGGTGGCGATGCTGGTGCCGAAAAACAGGTTGCCGGGCAGCTGGATCACGCAGTCGATGAAGTTGTTGTCCACCAGGTACTGGCGGATCTTCTTCTCCGCCCCGCCCCGGTACAGGATGCCCGGGAAGCAGACGATGGCCGCCGTGCCGTTGGCCGCCAGCCAGGACAGGCAGTGCATCACAAAGGCCAGGTCCGCCTTGCTTTTGGGGGCCAGCACCCCGGCGGGGGCAAAGCGGGGGTCGTTGATCAAGGTGGCGTCGCTGTCCCCCGCCCACTTGATGGAGTAGGGGGGATTGGAGACGATCAGCTCAAAGGGCTCGTCGTCCCAGTGCATGGGCCGGGTCAGGGTATCCTCGCAGGCGATGCTGAACTTGTCATAGCCGATGTCGTGGAGGAACATATTGATGCGGCACAGGTTATAGGTGGTGATGTTGATCTCCTGGCCGTAGAACCCGTTGCGCACCCCATCCGCGCCCAGCACCTTCACCGCCTTCAGCAGCAGGGAGCCGGAGCCGCAGGCCGGGTCATATACCTTGTTCACCTCCGTCTTGCCCACGGTGCCCAGCCGGGTCAGCAGCTCGGAGACCTCGGCGGGGGTGAAGAACTCGCCGCCGGACTTGCCCGCGTTGCTGGCGTACATGGTCATCAGGTATTCGTAGGCGTCGCCGAAGGCGTCGATCTGGTGGTCCTGGACCTCGCCCAGCTTCATGGCCGCCACGCCGTCCAGCAGCTTCACCAGCTTTTCGTTGCGCCGGGCCACCGTGGCCCCCAACTTGTTGCTGTTCACGTCGAAGTCGTCGAACAGGCCGGCGAAGTCGCTCTCGCTCTCGCTGCCCTGGGCGGATTCCTCGATGTGGCGGAACACCGTCTCCAGCGTCTCGTTCAGGTTCTCGTCCTCCGCCGCCCGCTCCCGCACGTTGCAGAACAACTCGCTGGGCAAAATGAAGAAGCCCTTCTCCTCCACCAGCCCCGCCCGGGCCTCCTCCGCCTCGGCGTCGGACAGCTTGGCGTAGTCAAAGCCCGGGTTTCCGGCCTCGATCTCGCCGCGGTTGATGTAACTGCACAGATTTTCCGAAATATAGCGGTAAAACATGGTGCCCAGCACGTAGTTTTTAAAATCCCAGCCGTCCACGGCCCCCCGCAGCTCGTCGGCAATGGCCCAGATGGCCCGGTGCAGCTCGTCCCGCTCCTGTTCCCGCTTGGTGTCTGCCATGGTATAAATCCTCCGTATCTGTCGCTTTCTGCTGATATTATACTCATTTTGGAGCGTTTTGTATAGAGAAGCGCATTTCACGGCAACCGGCTTTATTATCAAATGAGATGAAGCAAAATAAGCAAAGACACTTTGAAACTCTTTGCTTAATTTTGAGAAATATTAAAATTTATCTGAAAACACTTTGCTGAATCGATTGTATTTGACAAAGTTGTTTGATATACTTTGCTTAATTTGGGAGGTGAGGTCCGTGTTACAGGAAGAATTGCTGGAATTGGCCAGCTACATTGGCAAGATCAAAGCGGAGACGCAGACGGTGGAAGTGAAAGCGGCCCACCAGGGATGCCCGCGGCATCTCTACGACACGCTTTCCAGCTTTGCCAACCAGGATGGCGGCGGCACCATCCTCTTTGGCCTGGACGAGCAGCAGGGTTTTGCGCCGGTGGGCGTCTATGATTTACAGGATCTGCAAAAACAGGTGACAGAGCAGTGCAATCAGATGGAGCCCAAGGTGCGGGCGGTGTTTACCTTCGGGGAGTTGGAGGGCAAAGCCATCTGCTCTGCGGAAATTCCCGGGCTGGACCTGGCCGAACGCCCCTGCTTTTACAGCGGAAAGGGGAAAGCGAAAGGCTCCTACATCCGGGTGGGAGACGCCGACCTGCCCATGACCGATTACGAGCTCTATAGCTTTGAGTCTTTCCGTAAACACCTCCACGACGATGAGCGGCCGGTGCCCCGGGCCCAGTTGTCTATGCTGGACCAGGCTAAACTGGAGCGGTATCTGCTTCAGCAGAGGACAGACCGGGCCGGATTCAGCAAGCTGACAGAGGAACAGGCCCTGGAGATGCTGGGCATTACCCGGGACGGGGTCCCAACACTGGCGGCAGTGCTGAACTTCGGGATCTATCCCCAGGGATATTTTCCCCAACTGGCTATCACGGCCATTGTGGTGCCCGGCACGGAGATCGGGGCGCAGACGGAGGACCATGTGCGCTTTGTAAGCAACCGGCGCATCGAGGGGACCCTGATGGACATGCTGGGGGAGGCTTTGGCCTTCTGCACCCGGAATATGAAGGTCAGCACTGCCATTGATCCCAACACCGGCGCCCGGACTGACCGGGCGGAATACCCCCTGGAGGCCATTCGTGAGGCGGTGCTGAATGCCCTGATTCACCGGGATTACAGTATTTATACCGAGGGAACCCCCATACAGATTGACTTTTTCTCCGACCGGCTGGAGATCCACAGCCCGGGCAATCTGTATGGGCGCATGACCCTGGAGCAGCTGGGCCACGCCCGGCCAGATTTGCGCAATCCGGTGCTGGCCACCATGGCGGAGTTTTTGCTGGGCACGGAAAACCGCTATTCCGGCATTCCCACCATGCGCCGGGAGATGGCCGCCGCCGGGCTGCCGGAGCCGGTGTTTGAGAACCGGCGCAATGAGTTTGTGGTCACCTTCTACAATCAGCGAGGGCCGGAGGCGCCGGCAGAGGCTGAGCCCAGGACCGGGGAGGCTCCGGCAAAGACCCTGTTGGAGTTCTGTAAAACGCCCCGGAGCCGGAAGGAGATTGCCGCTTTTCTGGGCATCAACACGGTTTACTATGTCATGGAGCACTATGTGCAGCCCCTGTTGCAGGAAGGAAAGCTGAAAATGACCCTGCCGGATAAACCCCGCAGCAGAAATCAGCGGTATTGGACCCCTGCTCAAACGGAAGACACAAACTGACGAAGAACAAGAACAGGGCCGCCTTTGGGCGGCCCTGTTCTTCTGGGATGGACAAAAATCTTCAAACAAATCTTCAAACAATGGACCAGATCACCAGGCAGGAGAAGGGATAGAGAGTTTTCAAAGAGGATAAAACAGAAATTTTAAATAACTTTTTGGACAAAATAAAACGTAAAAACACAAGTGAATGCACAAAAACAGGAACAGAATTTGTTGGTAAGGATGAGGTCGGCAGTTCGAATCTGCCTATCAGCTCCAAAAGGTTCCGAATTCTCAGGGGTTCGGAACCTTTTTCTTGTTTTCTACAAAATACTTTAAAATAATGACACAAAATCAGCAGTGCGCCAGCAAGCAGAAAATCCGAACCGCCTGTCCCTGTGGCCGAGGTCATTGGCCTGTGGAACAGGCGGTTTTTTGATTTGAATGATGGATAGGCTGATTTCCCGTCAGGATAAAGGCAGGTCAATTTTAAACCTTCTCTTTCGCCGTATGCGGCCTTTGGGCGGCCTGCTGGACTTCTTGATGAGTCCAGTACAGAAATAAACGCCGCTCAAAGGCCAAAACGCTTACTTTCCCCTCACCCCATGGGGGAACCCTCTATCCGGAGAAACCATGTGCGGGAAATCCCCCACCATTTTCCCGAAATCATATCAGGTATCTTCGCCGCATGCCGCTACCGCAGCCAAAGCCATGTCCTGCCGCTCCTTGGCAGACTCCAGGTCGTTGAAGTCCCCCAGATCCCGCAGCTCCACATGGGAGGCGTCCACACCGGCCCCCGGGGCCTCGGCCTGCTGGGCCAGAGTGGCGGGATAAATCCCCTCTAACTGTCCCCGGGCACTCTCAGCGCGCAGGGCGCACACCTCCAGCAGGGTGTCCACCGCCAGCAGGTGGTCCTCGTAGGAGCAGAAGGCGGTGGGGTCGGAGTGCACATAGGGGGCGATCAGCGCCTGGGTTTCCCGGATCACCGTCTCGCACCGGCCGCTCTCAAAATACTCCGTCAGCAGCCGGTCCCAATAGCCGTGATACCGGGCGAAGTAGTCGTTATTCCGCATCAGATTGTGGTAGAGAGGGCGCTTCAGCATGGTCTCCCCGGCGGCGGGGGTGTTGATGGGCCAGTTGATCAAGACGTTGGGGTCCCGGATGGGATCGGTCATCCCCAGGGCATAGGTGCCGAAGGCCAGATTGTAGTCCCAGGGCAGGATGGAGAGCACCCCGTCCTCTTCGTAGAGGAAGTAGTTGTGGCCGGTATGGCCCAGGTAGCTGTCCCAGTTCATCACAAAGACCTGTACGGCGAAGTAGCGCAATACCTCGTCCACATCCACCGCCGTCTCCAGGTTTTCTCCGCTGTCCAGCACCCGCAGCGCCTCGATCAGTCTGGCCTGGTCCGCCTCATCTGTGTCAAACTTGGCGTTGCCGAAGATGTTGGGGTAGCTGGCCGGATCGCCGTCCACATACCGCAGCGCCACGTCGGCGTTTTCGTCCTCCAGGGAGCGGTAGTCGGGCTTGTAAAGCTGCCCGTGACCGGCGCCGAAGTTTCGCCGGGCGAAGGCCTCTTCCGGCTCCTCGATGGCCAGGAACAGCCCCCAGGGCTGGCCGTTCACCGTCACCCACACAAAGCTGCACAGGGGAGTGGGCACCCCCATGAAGGCCATCATGTCATAGACCAGGAAGGATTTCAGATAGCTGTTGTCCTGAAAGGAGGCGTCCAGGGAGAGTTTGTCCAGGCCGTAGTAGTTGCCGCCGTCCTGATAGTGGTCGAACTCCAGCTTCAGGCTGTAGCGGCTCAGGCCGTACTCCTCGGTCAGCCGCAGCGAGTTGTTGCCCTTGGCCCGCAGCCCCACCTGATAGAACGACTCGCCGTCGATGACGGCGGTGCAGGATATGTATTCCTCCCCGGGGGCGCTGGCCAGGAACCCGGGCCAGTCCTCCACCTGCAGGTCGATGGTGTGGACATAGCCGGTGTCGAAAAGCCGCCGGGCGTACTCCGTCACGGCGGAGGCGGGCCGGATCAGCCCCAGCGCCCCGGCGGCGGCGAACAGCCCGGCCAGCCCCAGGGCCAGCAGCATGGCCATGGCGCACAGCCGGTCGATGTGCTTGTGCCGGATCATGGCTCAGCCCATATAGTCCCCGTTGTAGGAGACGAGCACCACCTGGCTGATTCCCTCCATGGCCCCCAGTTCGTTCACAAAGCCGGTGTCGGCCTGGCGGAGCCGCACCTCATAGTTGAGCTCGATCTGCCCGGGGCTGACGCTCTTGCTCTTCAGGTTGAGCCTGCGCACCCGGCTTTCCACCAGGGAGCGGACCTGTGCCTCCTCCTGCTCTGAGGCACAGTGGACCACCAGGATGTAGGGGTTTTCCCCGTTCTTCTGTCGGGAGAACACCAGCAGAACACACCCCACGAAAAGGCTGCCCAGCACAGCCAGGGGGATCAGCCCCGCCGCCAGCACGATGCCCACCGCGATGGCCCAGAACAGGAAGGCGATGTCCATGGGCTCCTTAATGGCGGTGCGGAAGCGGACGATGGACAGGGCGCCCACCATGCCCAGAGAGAGCACAATGTTGCTGGTCACCGCCAGGATGAGCAGGGTGGTGATCAGGGCCAGGGCGATCAGGGTGACGCCAAAGCTGGGGGAGTACATCACGCCGCTGTAGCTCTTCTTGTACACCAGGAAGATGAACAGCCCCAGCAGGAAGGCCAGGGCCAGGGCGATGGCCGTGTCCAGCAGGGAGACGCTGTCCAGGCGCTCCAGAAAGCTGGATTTGAAAATGTCCTGAAAGGTAGTCGTGTTCGGCATGGTCGGACCGCTCCTTTTTTCTCTGTGTTCTGTGGCCGCGCTCTCAGTCAAAGCGGCGGCACAGGGCGTATTTGGAACAGGCGGCGGCCTGGCGGCCCGGCACCTGGACGGCCAGGCGCACCAGGTCGGGCAGGAAGGCGTCGTATTTCACCTCCAGCACCGTGCGCCCCTCCAGGGGCTTGAGGGGGAAGGGGCCGGCGTCCAGGAAGGAAAGCGGGTTCAAATTGCTGCGCACCTCCCGGTCCAGGGTGACGCGCACATTGCCCGGCGGGTAGGAGAAGGCCTCCCGGTCGTAGCACACCACGGTGCGGGGGCGCAGGCCGGTTCCCATCAGCTTGCTGTACAGCTCCGCCAGCAGCGGCTCCCCCCGCTCCAGCAGGAAGCCCCAGTCGCCCTCCAGCAGCCGCACCGCCTCGCCCCGGGACAGCCGGGCGGTGCGCTTGCCGCACAGGCCGCTGCGCTTGAATTTCTTCTCCAGCTTGAGCCAGGAGGGGGTAGTCCCGTAGTAGCGCAGGCGGAATTTCTCCCGGCGGTCCACCCCGTCCAGCTTCTCCCGCAGGGCGGCGTCATAGGGGGTGTCGAAATACAGGCTGGTCACCCGGTAGCTGCCGTCCGCCCCCGCGTGGGCGTCGTGGGGGAACAGGCGGCGCAGCCGTCCGGCGAGCACCAGATCCTCCTGGGGAGAGATCTGGTGCTTCAGCTCGTGGCGCAGCCTGACCGGCTTCGTGACCTCAGTCGTCGCCGTCATCATCATAGTCCGAACCGCCGTCGTCCTGCTCGTAATCAGTGCCGCTGTAGTCGGTCACCCCATCGTTGCTGGGGCCGTAGTCGGTGTCGTCGTAATTGGTCACCCCGTCGTTGTTGGGGCCGTAGTCGGTGTCGTCGTAGTTGGTGACGCCGTCGTTGTTGGGGCCATAGTCGGTGTCGTCGTAGTTGGTGACGCCGTCGTTGTTGGGGCC
>CAUGSS010000049.1 GCA_959602365.1 uncultured Eubacteriales bacterium | reverse complement strand
AGGCTTCGCCTGCGGCGCGCCTTCTCGGGAAGGGACTCGGAGCGGACAACGTGCCACCGGCATGTTGCCTATCGCTCCGACTTCGGGCGTACCACTCGTCGCAAGAGATATATCGCTTACGGCGATTTTTTGTTGCTTCTGTGATGCTTGTGGTCCAAATACAAGAGCTGAAAATCAGGGGGAGCGACAGTGGAGAGAGCTTATCTCCCGGCCTGTCGTTTCGCCTGCTCGGCGGCCAGCCGCCGCTTCGCATCTTCCACTGACTCACCCTCTTTGGTCAGAAATTCATCCACAAACTTGTCGGTGATCCGCGTAAAGCCGCTGACAACGCCGTCCTCGATCTTCTGATAGCCGCTGACAACGCCTTCTTCAATCTTGTGGTACCCGCTGACGACACTCTCGGCAATTTTCTGGTTTGCCTTCACCAGTTTGGACTTTGCCATGTTGAAATCCTCCTCAATTATATCAGTAATCAATATGAGACAGCGCGGTATTGACGGACCAGGTACAGTGCCGCTGAAACCAGTCCTGCCAGAAGGGTGGTGCCCACTGCCACCGGAACAATGTATTTTGTCAAAGCGATTCCCTCCTTATTTCAGCCCCTTGATGACGGGGATCAGGCAGAGCAGTGCGACGATGCCCACGAGGCCCACCACGATGCCGGGGACCATCATGCCCCAGACCATGGTCATGCACATGCCTACCCCCAGGACAATGGCGCCGGCCACCCCGAGCAGCGTGGTGCCGATGGCCTTCCCGTTAAAGACGATGGCGGGCTTGCCGTCCATTTTCCGGCGTACCAGCACCATAATCAGCAGAATGACTGCGCCCACAATGCCGATGACGATACCGGGCGTCATGGCGTTCCACTCCGGCAGCAACGCCATGCACATGCCCAGGGCGAACAGAATGCCGCCGATGGTGCTCAGGATCAGGGTGATAAAATCTTTCTTTTTCATAACTCAACAACCTCCAGATTTATTTTGTCTTGTGATGTGATGTCTCACTTGATGATCTGATTGTAAGCGGGGTATGTTGTTAAAATGATGAGGAATTGTTTGCGAAATATTAAAAAGCGTTTTTGGGATTGACTGCACACGGCCAGAGATTGGTGAAGCGCTGACCTGTGGGATGGCAGCAGCAGGGGCAGTGGGACCTGTCGTTGTTTTAAGGAGAAGAACCTGGGCAGACAAGACTGTTTCAGGCAAAACACGCGGAGAGGGCACAGGGCGGTGTGCCGCCTCCGGGTATAATCCTTTAATTTTGTTTTAAGGACAATGAAAAGTTGGCTTTTTGCTTGCAGTTGGCTGAAGCCCACTCTATAATGAAATCAGTTCCTTGTACGAAATATTTTGAACGGAGGTATTTACTTATGTATCAGGTGAGCAACTTCATGGACAATGATGATGTGAAGATCATTGACGAGATGGGCGCTTTCCGGGTTATCGAGTATCAGAGAGACCTGAGCGTCACCCCCAGCAGTGCGATCACCGCCTATTACAGCGCACAGATGAATGTCAAAAAGCGCCAGCTGGCCTGTAATCTGGCCATGGCTCCGGTGACCATCCAGGCGGGGGCCATGCAGTGGATGCTGGGCAATGTCAACGCCACCACCGGAATCAAAGGGGTGGGAGACCTGTTCGGCAAGGCGGTGCGGGGTAAGGTCTCCGGCGAATCCGCCATCAAACCGGAGTATACTGGCGACGGCCTGCTGGTGTTGGAACCCACGTACAAGTACCTGATTCTGATGAATGTTGCCGACTGGGGCGGCGGCGTGGTGCTGGATGACGGGCTGTTTTTGGCCTGTGAGTCCACGCTGCAGCACAAGGCGGTTATGCGCTCTAATTTCTCTTCTGCTGTAGCTGGCGGTGAGGGACTGTTTAATCTGAGCCTCAACGGTTCCGGGGTATTCTGCATTGAGTCCAGCTGCCCCCGGGAGGAGCTTATTGAGGTCACCCTGCAAAACGACGTGCTGAAGGTGGACGGCAACTATGCAATCGCCTGGAGCCGCAGCCTGGAGTTCACGGTGGAGCGCTCCGGCAAGAGCCTGATTGGTTCCGCCGCTTCCGGTGAGGGCCTGGTGAACGTGTACCGGGGCAGCGGCAAGGTGCTGATGATGCCCACCGCTAAGATGCCGAATATCTGATGTTGTCATCCTGACCGGGAAGCGGTTTCGGGTTGCGGCGGCGCTGTTTCCAGCGGAGCAGGCGGATTTCCGCCTGCTCCGCTTTTTTGACGGTATGTCATCCGGCACCCGGACGATATAAAATGGCTGAATGGAAAGCGGGCTTGACATCCAGAGTGTGATGTGGTAAAATTTGAAATGGAAAGTAAGCTTTACGTCAGCCGGAAGGAGGGTGCAGATGAAAAACCGTTTGGAGGAGATCCGCAAGGGGAGAGGAATCACCCAGGAGGAATTGGCCGCCGCGCTGGAGGTGTCCAGGCAGACCATCGGCTCTCTGGAAAACGGCCGGTATAACCCGTCCATCCTTCTGGCCTTTAAAATTGCGCGGTATTTTGATATGAAAATTGAGGACATTTTCATCTATGAGGAGGGAGCTCAATGAAACGGAAGGCGGGAAACTGGCTGGTCATGATCCTGGGTTTGGCGCTGCTCATTGCCGGCGTGGCCGTTTTGCGGCTGAATGGGGATCTGGCGGGCGCGCTGCGGGTGCTGCCCTATCTCTGCGTGGGGGTGGGCTGCGGCCTGTTCGGCTACGGCGCAGGGGAGCTCATCCGCCGCCGGGCCATCGCCTCGGACCCGGAGACCGCCCGCCAGCTGGAGATTGAGCAGAAAGATGAGCGCAACCGGGCCCTGGCCGACGGCTCCAAGGCCCGGGCCTTTGATCTGATGACCTATCTGTTTGGGGCGCTGATGCTCTGCTTTGCGCTGATGCAGGTGGATCTGGCGGCACTGTTGCTGCTGGTGTTCGCCTACCTCTTTGTGGAGGGTTACGCCATCTACTGCCGCCTCCGGCTGGAGAAGGAGATGTGACCGCTTTGGCGTGTCGAACAAGTTCGGCACGCTTCTCGAAAATGCAAGCATTTTCTTGAGGGAAAACAGCCTGCTGCAGCGCACTTCGTCGTCACAAGCTGCGCATCGTTTGCCCGGCCGCCTGCGGCCAGGCACATTCACTCCGCTGCTCCTCCTCTCCCAGCCGCGACCGCTTCGCTGGGTAGCGGTCGGGGTCCCGATGGCTCGCACGTTTGCAGGCTGAGAAGGCAAAATTCCGAGGCACATGTCCTCGGAATTTTGGAAATCGCATTTTATTTCGCCGTCAGCACATTGAAACATAAAAGAGGATTGCAGCCTACGGGCTGCGGACGGCGAAACTCTGCCGAGGACTTTTTCCTATGCAAGAAAACCTGCTTTTCTTGCATGGCACTATTCTTCCTTGCCAGACTGAAGCGACCCGCCGCGGCCTTTAGGTGCCGCGGCGGGTCGTTGTTATCCTATGGTGTTCTGGGGCGGCTCAGAGATAGTGCCCGGTTACGCTCTCCGGGTTGGCGGCAATGTCCGCCGGAGGGCCGGCGGCGACGATCCGCCCGCCCTCATCTCCGCCGCCGGGCCCCATGTCGATGACGTAATCGGCGCTGCGGATGACATCCAGGTCGTGCTCTATCACAATCACGGTGGCCCCCTGGTCCAGCAGGGTCTGGAACACCGTCAGCAGGGTCTGCACATCCAGGGGATGCAGGCCGATGGTCGGTTCGTCAAAGACGAAGACGGCGTCGCTTTGCCCCCGGCCCATCTCACTGGCCAGCTTCAGCCGCTGGGCCTCTCCGCCGGACAGGCTGGGGGTGGCCTCCCCCAGGGTGAGATAGCCCAGCCCCAGCTTTTGCAGCACTTCCAGCCGCTGCCGGACAGTCTTCCAGCTGCCGCAGGCGGTCAGCGCTGTGGAGATGTCCATGGCCATCAGATCGGGCAGAGAGCACGCCTGCCCCGTCGGTGTGGTCAGCCTGACGCGTCCGGCATCTTTGCTGTAGCGGGTTCCCCGGCATTCGGGACAGGGGATGTCCACGTCGGGCAGAAACTGTACGTCCAGGCTGATGGAGCCGGTGCCGTCGCACACCGGACAGCGCAGCTTTCCGGTGTTGTAGGAGAAGTCCCCGGCTTTGCAGCCGAGGGCCTTGGCCTGGGGGGACCTGGCGTAGATCTTGCGCAGTTCGTCGTGGACGTTGGCATAGGTGGCCACAGTGGAACGGACGTTGATGCCGATGGGGGTGGCGTCGATCAGCTTGATCCGTGTAATTCCCGGGGCCTCTGCGGACCGGACATGGCCGGGCAGCGGCCGGCCTGCTGTGGCCGCCTCCAGGCCGGGGATCAGGCTCTCCAAAATCAGGGTGGTCTTGCCGGAGCCGGAGACTCCGGTCACCGCGGTCAGCTTTCCCCTGGGGATGTCCACCTCCAGCGGTTTCACCGTGTGGATGGCCCCGGTGGACAGGTGGATGCGCCCCAGGTCAAACAGGCCGCCGGACCCGCCGTTCCTCCGTGGGTTGGCCCGGCCGGAGAGGAAGGGGCCGATCAGAGATTCCGGCCGGTCTGCCACTTCCGCCACGGTGCCCTGGGCGATGACGCTGCCGCCCTCTGTCCCCGCCCCGGGGCCCATCTCGATGATCCAGTCCGCCTGGGAGAGTATCTGGGTGTCGTGATCCACCAGTACCACTGAATTGCCGTCGGCCACCAGATCCCGCATGACCTCGGTGAGGCCTGCAATATTGGCGGGATGCAGGCCGATGGAGGGCTCGTCCAGCACATAGAGCACCCCGCAGGTCCGGTTGCGCACGGCCCGGGCCAGCTGCATCCGCTGCCGCTCTCCGGTGGAGAGGGTGGAGGCCGCCCGGTCCAGGGAGAGGTATCCCAGCCCCAGATCGATCAGCCGCTTGGCTGTGGATTGGAAGGAGGCACAGATGCGCTCGGCCATGGGACGCATTTCCGGGGGCAGAGAGCCGGGGATCCCGGCCACCCAATGCACCAGCTCGCCCAGGGTCATTGTGCAGGCCTCATCCAGGCCGATGCCCCGCAGTTTCGGGGCCCGGGCCGCTGGCGAGAGCCGGGTGCCGCTGCAGTCGGGGCAGACCTCCTCCTTTAGAAATTTCTCCACCCGTTTCATGCCCTTTTCATCCTTGACTTTGGAGAGGGCGTTTTCCACGGTGTACACTGCGTTGAAATAGGTGAAATCCAGCTCAGTGGCCTGGTTGGTGGTTTTGGAGTGATAGAGGATGTGTTTTTTCTCCGCGGGTCCGTCAAAGACGATTTCCCGCTCCCGCGGCGTCAGCTCCCGGAAGGGCACGTCAGTGCGCACCCCCATTTCCCGGCACACATCGGTCATCAGCGACCACATCAGGGAGTTCCAGGGGGCCACCGCGCCCTGGTCGATGCTCAGGGATTCGTCGGGCACCAGGGTGGAGCGGTCCACGGTGCGGACGGTCCCAGTCCCGCCGCAGGTGCGGCAGGCGCCCTGGCTGTTGAACGCCAGCTCCTCCGCGCCCGGGGCGAAGAAGTGTTCCCCGCACTCGGGACACACCAGTTCCTGTTCCGCCGCCACGGCCAGAGTGGGGGAGAGGTAGTGGCCGTTGGGACAGCGGTGGCTGGCCAGCCGGGAGAACATCAGCCGCAGATTGTTCAGCAGCTCCGTCCCGGTGCCGAAGGTGCTGCGGATGCCGGGCACCCCGGGGCGCTGGTGCAGGGCCAGGGCGGCCGGGACATAGAGCACCTCGTCCACATCCGCCCCGGAGGCCTGGGTCATCCGGCGGCGGGTGTAAGTGGACAGGGATTCGAGATACCGCCGGGAGCCCTCGGCGTAGAGCACGCCCAGGGCCAGAGAGGATTTTCCGGAGCCGGATACCCCGGCGATTCCCACAATCCGGTTCAGCGGCACCTGTACGTCGATGTTTTTCAGGTTGTGTACGCGAGCGCCCCGGATCTCGATGGCTGCGGGGGCGCCGGAATTCTGTTCCATAGGAGGATATCCCCCTTTCGTCTTCGGGTTTTAGAATACTATATCACTTCTCTGCAATCGGGACAAGCTGCGGAGAGGAAAGGGGCAAAGCGGGCCGGCAGGGGGAGCAGAACACTCCGGGCCTGAGGCGTTAGCCTCAGGCCCGGAGCGTCTATGGAGGATAAAAACAGATGGTGAGATTGGTCAGCTGCCCTTGCCGCTTCGGCTCAGATCCAGGCTGCGGATCTGTTTGCGCAGGGGCAGAATGGCGGGCGGAGTCACGGACAATTCATCCACCCCCATGCGCAGAAAGGTTTCCGTAAGGGTCAGGTCGGCGCCCAGCTCGCCGCAGATGCCCACCCAGCAGCCGTGCCGGTGTCCCGCCTCCACGGTCCGGCGAATCATTCTCAGCACCGCCGGATGGCGGGGGTCATAGAAGGGATCCAGCTTTGGATTCTGCCGGTCTATCGCCAGGGTGTATTGTGTCAGGTCGTTGGTGCCGATGGAGAAGAACGCCACCTCCTGGGCCAGCTCGTCGGCGATCATGACCGCGGCGGGGGTTTCCACCATGATGCCCACCTCCACCTCGCCCATGGGGATGCCCTGCTGCCGGAGCTCGGTCCTGCACTGCTCCAGCAGCTCCTTGGCATCCCGGACCTCCCGGACGGAGATAATCATGGGGAACATGATGGACACGCTGCCATAGGCGCTGGCCCGGAGGATGGCCCTGAGCTGGACTTTGAACATGTCCTGCCGGGACAGGCAGATGCGGATGGCCCGATAGCCCAGGGCGGGGTTCTCCTCCTTTTTCAGGCCGAAGTAGGGCACCTGTTTGTCTGCGCCGATATCCAGGCTGCGGATGATGACCTTCTTTCCGGCCATGGTCTCTGCCACCCGCTTGTAAACGGCAAACTGTTCCTCTTCCGAGGGAAAACTCTGGGCGTCCAGATAGAGGAACTCGCTGCGGAAGAGGCCGATGCCCCCCGCGTCGTTCTGGAGCACCAGACCCAAATCCCCCACATTGCCGATGTTGGCGTATACCTGGATGCTCCGCCCGTCCAGGGTGACATTGGGCTTTTTCTTCAGTCCCTGGAGCAGGGCCTCCTGCTTCAGCTCCTTTTGCCGTTTGGCCTCCATGGAGGAGAGCAGTTCGGCGGCGGGATCCACATAGACGCAGTGATTGTACCCGTCCAGCACCGCCGGATGCCCGTCCCAGCGCTCCTCAAATTCCACGCCGATGAGGGCGGGGATGTTCATGGTCCGGGCCAGAATGGCGGTGTGGCTGTTGGCGGAGCCGTGGCGGGTGATGATGCCCAGCAGTTTGCTCTTGTCCAGCTGGACCGTCTCGCTGGGGGTCAGATCATCGGCCATCAGGATGACCGGCTGATCCATCTCCATGCCGGCGGTCCCCTGACCGGTCAGGATATTTACCACCCGTCCGGAGATATCCCGGATGTCGGCGGCCCGGGCCTGCATATACTGGTCGTCCATGGCGGCAAAGGCGGCGGCAAAGTTCTCTCCGGTTGCGGTGACGGCGGACTCCGCTGTGACGTGCTGAGTATCCAGAATGCTCTTGACGGCGTCCAGATAGTCCTCGTCCTCCAGCATCATCTGGTGTACTTCAAAGATGGCCGCGTTGTCCTCGCCGACCTCTTCCAGCGCCTTCTGGTACAGCGTGCCCAGCTGTTCCTGGGCGCGCTGCCGGGCCTTGTCAAAGCGGGCCCATTCCTCTTCCGGGGTCAGGCTGGAGGGCGCCGAAGCCTGGGCGGCCGTCTTGCGGTAAAGCCGCAGCGGGCCGATGGCGATGCCGTTTAAAATGGATGTGCCGGTGGCTACCTGCATAAGATATGCTGCCTCCTTCCACCGTTACAGATTTTCCCGAAAGAACTGTTCCATGGCGGTCAGGCTGGCCTGCTCGTCGCCGCCCTCCACCGAGACGGTGACGGTGTCGCCCCCCTTGATCCCCAGGCCCATCAGGGCCATCAGCTTGGTGGCGGCGGCAGACTTGCCGTCCTTTTCCACCGTTACAGCGCTGTCCAATGCCTTGGCCGCCTTGACCAGCAGGCCGGCAGGGCGGGCGTGAATGCCCACCGGGTCGGTGATGGTGTACTGAAATTGCCTCATTGTTGTTCGCTCCCTTCTTGACTGCTGCGCAAACTGGTTCCGTTGGTTTGAATCACATTCCGATACCATCCAAAGGATTTCTTTTTATAGCGCTTCAGCGTGCCTGTGCCGTCGTCATTCCGGTCCACATAGATAAAGCCATAGCGTTTGCTCATCTGGGCGGTGGAGGCGCTGACCAGGTCGATGCAGCCCCAGGCGGTGTAGCCCATGACGGGCACCCCGTCCTCGATGGCCTCCCGCACCTGGACTAGATGGTCATTCAGATACTGGATGCGGTAGTCGTCCTCCACCGTGGGCACACCGTCGGGGCCGTCCACCAGCTGGTCCGCCGCCCCCAGGCCGTTTTCCACGATGAACAGCGGCTTCTGATACCGGTCGTAAAACCGGTTGAGGGCATAGCGCAGCCCCTTGGGGTCGATCTGCCACCCCCACTGGGAGGCGGGCAGGTAGGGATTGGGCACCCCGCCGATGATGTTGCCCGGCCCCCGCTCCACCGAGGGGTCGGCGGTCTCGCAGGCGCTCATATAGTAGCTGAAGGAGACAAAGTCCACCGTGTTGCCCAGCAGCGCCTCATCCCCCGGCTCCATCCGGATCTCAATGCCGTGCTCCCGGAAGTAGCGCTTCATATAGCCGGGGTATTTTCCCCGGACGTGGACGTCGCCAAAGAAATCGTTTAAATGCTCTGCCTCCATAGCGGCCATCACATCGTCGGGAGCGGGGGTCAGGGGATAGATGGGCATGCTCAGGATCATGCAGCCCACCTTGGCTCCGGGCATCATCTCATGGGCCAGCTTGGTGGCCAGAGCGCTGGCCACCAGCTCGTGGTGGACCGCCTGATAGAGGTCCTGGGGGATGAGCTTTGCCTTGTCGGTGTAGATGCCGCCGCTGGAGAAGGGCTCGTGGAGCACCGAGTTGATCTCGTTGAAGGTGAGCCACAATTTGACTTTGTCCCTGTATCGCTGGAAGATGGTGCGGACAAAGCGCTCATAGAAGCCGATCAGCTTTCGGTTCACCCAGCCGTTGTATGCCTTGGCCAGGTGGAGCGGCGTCTCATAGTGGGAGATGGTCACCATGGGCTGAATGCCGTATTTCAGGCACTCGTCGAAGAGGTCGTCATAGAACTTCAGCCCCTGTTCGTTGGGCGTGTCCTCGTCCCCGTTGGGGAAGATGCGGCTCCAGGCGATGGAGGTGCGCAGCACCTTGAAGCCCATCTCGGCGAAGAGCCGGATATCCTCCTTGTAGCGGTGATAGAAGTCGATGCCCACCAGCTTCAGGTTCTCCGGCGTGGGCGCCTGCGTGACTGGGCCCCGGATGCCGCCGGGGGTCACATCCTGGATGCTCCACCCCTTGCCGTCCTCCTGATAGGCCCCCTCGCACTGATTGGCGGAGATGGCGCCGCCCCAAAGGAAGCCCTCTGGAAATTTCATGTCCATATACACAGCTCCTTGTCACTGGATTTGAAGGATGGGATCTTCCGGTTTGACGGGAGCGGCGGCTGCGGGGGTGACCGCCGCAAAGTCGTCGGCGTTGGTGACCACCACCGGGGTCACCGTGTCATAACCCTCGGCCTGGATGGCGCTCAGATCGAACTCCAGCAGCAGCTCTCCCTTCCGGAAGTGCTGTCCCTGGCGGACGCGGGAGGTGAAGTGTCTGCCGTTCAGATTGACCGTCTCCAGCCCGACGTGAATCAGCAGTTCCACGCCGGAGTCAGAGAGCAGTCCCAGGGCGTGAAGGCTGTCGGGCAGGGTTTCCACCTGGCCGTCAAAGGGGGCGTACACCTTGCCCTCACTGGGGCGGATGGCCGCCCCGGCGCCCAGGACCCCGGAGGAAAAGGTCTCGTCGTCCACCTGATCCAGGGAGATCAGCGTTCCGGCCATGGGGGCGCCCACCGTCTGCTCCCCCTGTTCCGCGCGGAGGGCCTCATTCCCGTCGGGCGGTGTCCCGGCAGAGGGGGCGCTGTCGGAGGCTGCGGCATCCACGGGATCCTGGAAGCCCAGAATCCAGGTCAGCACAAAGGAGAGCACGATGGCCACGGCGGAGCAGATCACCGCCATGATGATATTGTTGGGCCGCTGAGCGTGGACAAAGATGGGCAGGGCGAACAGCGAAGGGGAGGCGAAGGAACTGGCGGCCACATTCAGAATGCCGGCCAGCAGCCCGGTGATGCCGCTGGAGATGCACACGGCGGCCAGGGGGCGCTTCAGCGGCATGGTGACGCCGTAGAGGCCGGGCTCAGTGACGCCGGCAAACAGGGCGGACACGCCGGAGGAGGCGGCGATCTGCTTCAGGCCGCTATTTTTGGAGCGCACCGCCACCGCCAGACAGGCCGCGCCCTGGGCCAGGTTGCTGATCAGCATGGCGGGCAGCATCAGAGTTTCCCCTTCGGGGGTCTCAAGGGCGGCGAAGACCACCGGGATGAAGGCCCAGTGCATGCCGGTCATGACAATGAAGGGCATGGCCGCCGCCATGATGATATAGGCCGCAATGCTGACGTGGGACTGGACGAACACGAGGACCGCCGCCAGGCCGTTGCCCACGAAGGAACCCAGAGGCCCCAAGATCAGGAAGGCGATGGGGGTGGAGATCAGGATAATCAGCATGGGCTTCAGAAAGTTTTTGGTGAAGGAGGGGGTGATCTTTTCCACCAGCCGCTCGATATAGCGCATCACCCAGGCGGTCAGGATGGCGGGGATGATGCTGGAGGAGTAGTCGAAATTGGTCACCGGGATGCCCAGGAAGTTGATGCCCCCCTCGGCACCGGTCAGGGCGATGAAATTGGGGTGGATCAGGATGGCCACCACGGCGGTGACCAGGAAGGGGTTGGCCCCGAATTTCCGCCCGGCGGAGAAGGCCACCAGCACGGGCAAAAAGTAAAAAGCGGTGTTGCCGATGACGCTGAGCAGCTGCATGGTGGGGTTTTCCGCGGGGAAGAACCAGCCCAGGATAATGTTCAACACCTGCACCATGCCCGCGCCGATGATGGCGGGGATGACCGGGGACATGCTGCCGGAGATGGCGTCCAGCACCACGGTGACCGGGTTGCCATGTTTCGCCGGCGGGGCGTTTTTTCCGCCCTCATCACTGAATGCCCCCAGCTTCATCAGCTCGCCATAGCACTTGGATACCTCGTTGCCGATGATGATCTGATACTGTCCGCCTTTGCGCATGACCCCCACCACGCCGGGGATGGCTTTGACCTGTGCGTCGCTGATGCCGCTCTCGTCCCGCAGCACAAAGCGAAGCCGGGTCATGCAGTGGGTCACGCTGGCCACGTTTTTCTCGCCGCCCAAGTGATCCAGGATTTGTTTCGCCGTTGCAGTGTAATCCATAAATGAACCTCCCCCGGGCCGGATCGGGGCGGCCGACGCTCCAGCGCCTGATGCCCCGGGCAGTTCGGCCGTCTCTCCCGCCCGCACCCTGTATTCTGCCCTCATTATAGTAAAAGACAAATTGGGACAGAAGTTTCCGTTTGTTATGAAGTTTAAACCCTTGGGTTATCACTTCTGCCCCCGAGACGCCTCGGAGGATGGACAGTCATATTTTGGGTCGCAGGAGGCCTCTCTATACCTGGCTGCCGCGCCCCGGCAGGCGGGACAAAGCGGCCGGGCCCGTCCCAGGGCAGCGGAATGAGGGGATGTGCCTGTACCAATCGCCTGCGGTGAGCGCGGCGGCACGCAGAAAAAGGCACCGGAACCGCCGCGGTTCCGGTGCCTGTGGAGCTGTTTGACTGTCTTTGCCGGCAGACGGGCAAAAAAGTAAAACCCCGGAACCAAAAAGGTTCCGGGGTGAATTGGCGGAGAAGGAGGGATTTGAACCCTCGCGACGGTTACCCGCCCTACGCCCTTAGCAGGGGCGCCTCTTCGGCCACTTGAGTACTTCTCCATGCCGAGATCCTGTCAAGGTGATTGAATTGTGTGGAAAGAGTTTGGCGGAGAGAGTGGGATTCGAACCCACGGCTCCTTTGACAGAGTCACTGGTTTTCAAGACCAGCTCCATAAACCGCTCGGACATCTCTCCAAACCGGTGCATCTCGCAGATACGAATGGTATTCTAATATAAAACCTGCGTTTTGTCAATGCATTTTTTTGACAGGACGCCGAAAAAAGAGCGGGGCGGCAAAAAAGTGAAGAGAAAAGAAGGGTTTTTCGGTTAAAAATCGTAGTTTAATAATGCAAGAGCAGAAAGGGGCGATGGGACTTTGCTGCACCGGGAACGGACGGAAGAGAACGAACGGCTGATCCTGTCGGAGCGGGCCTGCCTTTCGGCGGACTCCCGGGGGCGGGCGCGGCCGGAGGAGCAGGAAGCGCTGCGCACCTGCTTTCAGCGGGATGTGGATCGGATCATCCACTCCAAAGCCTTTCGCAGGCTGAAACACAAGACCCAGGTCTTTCTGCGCCCCGAGGGGGATCACTACCGCACCCGTATGACCCACACCCTGGAGGTGGACCGGATTGCCCGAACCATCGCCCGGGGGCTGCGGCTCAACGAGGACCTGACCGAGGCCGCCGCCTTGGGCCACGATCTGGGCCACACCCCCTTTGGCCACGCCGGGGAGCGCATCCTCAACCAGGTGCTGCCCGGGGGCTTTCGCCACAACGAGCAGTCCCTGCGGGTGGTGGATCTGCTGGAAAAGGACGGGGACGGGCTCAATCTGACCTATGAGGTGCGCCGGGGCATCCTGTGCCATACGGGCAAAGACCGGGCGGAGACCCTGGAGGGCCAGATCCTCCGCTACGCCGACCGGATCGCCTACATCAACGCCGACATCGACGACGCCATTCGGGGAGAGATCATCTACCCCATGGACATCCCGCTCTACTTAAAGCAGCTGCTGGGCTTCACTTACTCCCAGCGGATCAACACTCTGACCTGCGACGTCATCGCCGCCAGCGAGGGACAGGACCAGATCTGCCAGACCCCGGAGATTGCCGAGGCCATGGAGGAGCTGCGGCAGTTCATGTTTGAGTATGTCTACCGCAATCCCCGGGCGAAGGGAGAGGAGGGCAAGGCCCAGGATATGCTCCTGCGCTTATTCGAGTACTATGACGGCCACGCCGACGAGCTGCCGTCGGAGTTCCAGGAGATCCGGGAGAAAGAGGGCAAAGAGCGGGCGGTGGCCGACTATATCGCCGGTATGACCGACTCCTACGCGGTGGCGAAGTACGGCGAACTGTTCCTCCCAGCGGCCTGGACGGTGAAATAGGACAAAAACGGCATGTTTTTCCGAAGATAGGGATAAACTAGAAAAATGAGGTGAAAGGATGCCGATTCCGGAGTCTTTTTTGGAGGAACTGAACAGCCGCACGGATATCTTGGATCTGGTGTCCAGCTATGTCAGCCTGACCAAAAAGGGCAATAAGTATTGGGGGCTGTGCCCCTTTCACAGTGAGAAGACCCCGTCTTTTTCTGTCTCCCCGGACAAGCAGATGTACTACTGCTTCGGCTGCCACAAGGGGGGCGGAGCCATCAACTTTGTCATGGAGCTGGAGGGACTGGGCTTTGTGGACGCGGTGGATCTGCTGGCCCGCCGGGCCGGGCTTCAGATGCCGGAGAGCTCTGCCGGGGACGGCAGCACCCGTAAGAAGCGGGAGCGGCTGCTTGGCCTCAATAAAGAGGCCGCCCGGTGGTTTCACGCCAATCTGACCCAGCCCGCCGCCGCGGACGGCCTGGCCTATCTCCGGCGCCGGGGGCTCTCCAACCGCATCATCACCCGCTTCGGATTGGGCTATGCGCCCGACGGCTGGGACAACCTGATCCGGGCAATGGCGGAAAAGGGGTATGAGAAAGCGGATCTGATGGAGGCGGGACTGGCGGTAAAGAACAACAACGGCCGCATCTATGACCGGTTCCGCCACCGGGTCATGTTTCCCATCATTGACGTGCGGGGCAATGTGATCGGTTTCGGGGGGCGGGTGCTGGATGATTCCCAGCCCAAATACCTCAACTCCCCGGACACGCTGGTGTTTAACAAGAGCCGCAACCTGTTTGCCCTGAATATCGCCAAGAAGTCCAAGCAGGGCCGCATTATTCTCACCGAGGGCTACATGGATACCATCGCCCTCCACCAGGCCGGCTTCGACTGCGCGGTGGCCTCCCTGGGCACCGCCCTGACCGAGGACCATGTAAAGCTGCTGGGCAATTACACCAAAGAGGTGGTTATCTCTTACGACGGAGATCAGGCGGGCATCAATGCCGCCCAGCGGGCCATCGGCCTGCTGGAGCGGACCGGCATCACCGTGCGGGTGCTCCGGGTGACCGGAGCGAAGGACCCGGACGAGTTCATCAAGACCTACGGTCCCGCTGCCTTTGCCTCCCTGCTGGACGGCTCGGCAAACCACATTGAGTACCAGCTGAACCAGATTCAGGCCCGGTATGATCTGAGCCAGGACGAGCAGCGCCTGGCCTATCTGCAGGAGGCGGCCAAGCTGATCGCCCGGCTGGACAGCCCGCTGGAGCGGGAGATCTACGGCACCCGGGCCGCTGAGGCGGCCAAACTGACCCCGGCGGCCATGGAGGAGGAGGTCCGCCGCCTGCGCTCCCAGAACCGCCGGAAAGTCCGCCGAACGGAGGAGCGCCGGGCCATGTCGCCGGCCTTGGAGGCCCAGCCGGCGGAGCGCGCCCTGCGCTACCAGAATGTGGGCTCCGCCCGGGCGGAGGAGGGGGTGGTCCAGCTGCTTTTGATGGACAGTGACTTCTTCCGTCAGGCCCAGAAGCTGAAACCGGAGCAGTTTACCTCTCCGGTGTTGGGCAAGGTTTTTTCCCTGCTTCGCACCCGGTGGGAGCAGGGCCGGAACTGCAGCCTGTCCGCCCTGGCCGCCGACCTGACACCGGAGGAGATGTCCCTTTTGGCGGGGATACAGGAGCGGCCGATGACCCTGTCCCATGGGGAGGAAGCGATGGCAGATTACATCCGGGCCATCCAGCGCCCGCGTTCGGCAGAGGACGACAGCGCGTTGATGGCGTTTAGAAACAGCAAATTGAGCAATGGAGGAACATCGGAATGAGCGAAAAGAAAGAAACCAGCAGAGCCAAGTCCAGCAAGGAGGGAATGACCCGTTTTCCCGACGGCATGCCCCACAGCGACCGGCTCAATGAAATTTTGGAGAAAGCGAAAAAGAAGAAGGCTCTGACCTCGGCTGAAATGATGGAGCTGGACGCCCTGGATCTGGACAACGAGCAGTCCGACCTGTTCTATGACATTGTGGCCAATCTGGGCATTGATCTGCTGACCGACGAGGATCTCACCGTGGGCGTGGAGCCCACCGATGAGGCGGTGGAGGAGATCCCGGAAGAGGAGATTGTGGATCCCAATACCCTGGTGGACTCCTTCGGCATCGACGACCCGGTGCGCATGTATCTGAAGGAGATCGGCAAGGTCAACCTGCTCACGCCGGAGGAGGAGGTCTCCCTGGCCAAGGGAATCGCCGCGGGGAACGAGGCCCGCAACCAGCTGGACGAGATGGAGGCCGCCGAGGAGGAGATCCCGGAGGAGGTCCGGGCCGAGCTGGAAAAGGCCATCTCCCATGGCGAGCGCTGCAAGCAGCGGCTGGCCGAGGCCAATCTGCGCCTGGTGGTCTCCATTGCCAAGCGCTATGTGGGCCGGGGCATGCTGTTCCTGGATCTGATCCAGGAGGGCAACCTGGGCCTGATCAAGGCGGTGGAGAAGTTTGACTTCACCAAGGGCTACAAATTCTCCACCTATGCCACCTGGTGGATTCGCCAGGCCATTACCCGGGCCATTGCGGACCAGGCCCGCACCATCCGCATCCCCGTCCATATGGTGGAGACCATCAACAAGGTCATCCGGGTCTCCCGGCAGCTGCTCCAGGAGCTGGGCCATGACCCCACCCCGGAGGAGATTGCCGAGGAGATGGGGATGCCCGTGGACAAGGTTCGGGAGATCCTGAAAATCGCCCAGGAGCCCGTCAGCCTGGAGACGCCCATCGGCGAGGAGGAGGACTCCCATCTGGGGGACTTCATCCCCGACGAGGACGCCTCGGAGCCCAGCGAGGCCGCCTCCTTCACCCTGCTCAAGGAGCAGCTGGTGGAGGTGCTCTCCACGCTGACGCCCCGGGAGGAGAAGGTGCTGAAGCTCCGCTTCGGCATTGAGGATGGACGCACCCGCACCCTGGAAGAGGTGGGCAAGGAGTTCCATGTCACCCGGGAGCGCATCCGCCAGATCGAGGCCAAGGCCCTGCGCAAGCTCCGCCACCCCAGCCGCTCCAAGAAGCTGAAGGACTTTTTGAACTGACCGCAGCCAATTAAGGGGGAACCCCCAGACCTGACGCAAGACAGGTCTGGGGGTTCTCTTGGTTTCTGTGGGGATTGCAGTTCGGGTGAGGAGCTGTTTATTCGCTGCCGTTGTCTGCCGCCGCCTCCTGTTCTGTCCGCTCCAGCTGTTCGAAGCAGTGGCTCAAATAGATGACATGGGCGGCTGCGACCAGCACGGCCCGCAGAATCTTCTGCTCCTCCGGGGCATCTGGAGGCAGCTCTTCCAGGCTGCCATCCAGGCCGAAGGTGACACGGAGCATGGCCTCCAGTTCCCGGCAGAAGTGGTCATAGGCCTTCCCGGTGTCGTAGTGTGCCCGCTGCAGCGAGAGCAGCTTGGCGATGTTCTCCATGCTCAGCACCTGCTTGGCCACGGCGATGAAAATCAGGTTGGCAATTTGGGCGGAATCATACTGCTTTTTGACCGGTGAGGCCACATAGCCCTTTTTCACATAATTGCTGATCATAGAAGGGGTCACCTCAATGCACCCCAGCGGCCGCAGGCACTCGTTGATGTATTTGACAATCTGCTCCAGATAGAGCCCCACATTGGGAATCTCCCGATAGAGGGGGAGATGAAAGTGGCTGATTTCTGCCGGCATAACAAGACCTCCTTTTTTGCATATAGTATAGCACACTTTTCTGAAACTGCAAATAAGTTTTTAAAAAACTCTTGACAGGTATCTAAAAACGTGGTTTATTATAGGTGTACCGGTTTTTAAAAAACCGATAACAAGCTAAATGATATTCTAAAAGGAGGCAATACAATGTCGGTCAAAATTGTAACAGATTCTTCTGCCAACCTGCTTGCGCTGGATGGGGTGGACTTCGCCTCGGTCCCGTTGAAGGTGATCGTGGGGGAACGGGAGTTTACCGATGATGCGGCGGTGAATCTGGAGGAGCTGTACACCATGCTGGACAGCCATCCCAGCCATTCCAGCACCTCCTGCCCCAGTGTGGAAGATTGGCTGGCAGCCTTTGGGGAGGCGCGGGATGTCTTCTGCATTACCCTGACCAGCGCCCTGTCTGGCAGCTGTCACACCGCCCGGATTGCCAAGCGGGATTATGAGCGCTTGCACCCAGGCAGGCATGTCTACCTGATTGACAGCCTGTCCATCGGCCCGGAGATGGCGCTGATGGCCGAGTATGCCCGCAGCCTGATTCAGGGAGGCATGTCACCCGCCTATATCTATCGGGCGCTTCTGTGCTATCGGGCCCGGACCCGGCTGGTGTTTGCCCTGTCCGGGCTGCGCAACTGCGCGAGGAACGGACGGGTGGGCCAGGATGCGGCTCAGGGAATTGGCGTGATGGGGGTCGGCGTGGTAGGCCAGGCCAGTGAGCAGGGGACGCTGGAGATCCTGGAGAAGTGCCGGGGCAAGAAGCAGCTCGGCGCGGGGATTTTGCGCCAGATGCGCCGCCTGGGCTATGCAGGGGGACGGATTCGGATTTCTCACTCGGGAGACGAGGCCGGAGCGCTGGAGCTGATGAGGCGGATCCGGGAGGTATTTGGAGCTGTGGATGTGCGTGTTGGCAGGAGCGGAGCGCTGTGCGGTTATTACGCCGAGCAGGGTTCCCTGCTGGTGGGACTGGAGTGCTGATCCGTCACGGTGCAGGGCAATACAGAGCAGAAAACAAGAGGCGCCCGGCTCTGCCGGGCGCCATACATATATAGTTACTTCGATTCGATTTTCTCCAGCTGGGTCAGGTCATAGGGGGTGGTCTGATAGACATAGTAGTTCAGCCAGTTGTTGTAGATCAGCTGCCCGGTGGACCGCCAGGTGACCAGGGGCGTCTGGTTGGGGTCGTCATTGGGAAAGTAGTTCTCTGGAATCGCGATGTCCAGCCCCTTGTTCTTATCCCGCCAATACTCGTTGGCCAGGGTGTCCCGGTCGTATTCCGGGTGACCGGTCAGGAAGAAACGCCGGTTGTCCCGGCTCTTGACGGCAAAAATGCCCGCCTGGGGAGAGGTGGCCATCAGTTCCAGCTCAGGGACCTTCAGAATGTCCTCCTGGGACACCTCCATATTCCGGGAGTGGGGGGCGTAAAACACATCGTCCAGCCCCCGAAAGAGGGGAGACTGCTTTTTGATGGCCGTGTGGGGATACACGCCGAAGAGCTTGGTGTCCCGCAGGATCTTGGGTACGCCGTAGTGATAGTATAATGCCGCATAGGCGCCCCAGCACACATGCATGGTGGAGTGGACGTGGGTGGAAGTCCAGTCCATGATGGCGCACAACTCGTCCCAGTAGTCCACCTCTTCCCAGGGCACATATTCCAGCGGCGCCCCGGTGATAATCATGCCGTCGTAGGTCTTGTCCTTGATCTGTTCAAAGGTGGTATAAAAAGTATCCAGATGGCTGGGGTCAGTGTGGGTGGATTGATAGCTGGCGGTCTGCAGCAGCTCCACCCGGATCTGTAACGGAGTATTGGACAGCTTGCGCAGGAACTGAGTCTCGGTTACAATCTTGGTGGGCATCAGGTTTAAGATCAGAAGATTGAGGGGCCGGATATCCTGGTGGAGGGCCCGGTATTCCGTCATGACAAAGATATTTTCACTCTCCAGGGTTGCCCGGGCGGGCAGAGAGTCCGGAATGCGGATGGGCATATGCGCGCCTCCTTAGCAGATTGGTCTGAAATATGATGTTACATTATTATATAGGAAAGCCCCTCTAAAAGCAAGGGCGGGAGGGGAAAGGCAGAATTTGCCCAAACTCGAAATATTTTGAAGAAAGGTGTTGACTTTCTGCTCGGAGTGTAGTATATTAGTCAAGCTCACTTGAGCGGGGCGCAAAAAGTTCCGGCCGGGCCCG
>CAUGSS010000048.1 GCA_959602365.1 uncultured Eubacteriales bacterium | reverse complement strand
CATCCTGGGGAGCACGGCCCTCCTCCGTGTCATCCTGAGGAGGTGCAGCCCTTCCCCGTGTCATCCTGAGGAGGTGCAGCCCTTCCCCGTGTCATCCTGAGGAGGTGCAGCCCTTCCCCGTGTCATCCTGAGGAGCGTCAGCGACGAAGGATCTTTCCCCACCCAACCGGGAGCAATCCGGAAGAAGATCCTTCGCTCCGCTCAGGATGACAGGGACAGAGGGGCACCCAGGGGACCCCGCCGACAGCCATCCTGGGGCCCGGAGAGACCGACCGGCAGGCAGGCGGGGCCCACGGGCGGGTTCAGAATGGAGCAGGCGCCGGGACGGTCTGGCCGAGATCAGAAGGTCACCCGCTCCTCCAGCCAGTTCTTCAGCTGATCGATGGGCACACGCACCTGCACTCCCAAGGGGCGGCCGCCCCTTGGGAACCCTGGGCAGTTTCACTTCCCCCGTCGGAAGTGAATTCCGCCGGGGGCAAGGGTTTGCTCCGCAAACCGCTTGGACGCCGCTGCGCGGCGGGCATGGAGCAGGCGCCGGGACGGTCTGGCGGAGATCAGAAGGTCACCCGCTCCTCCAGCCAGTTCTTCAGCTGATCGATGGGCACACGCACCTGCTCCATGGTGTCCCGGTCCCGGATGGTGACGGCGTTGTCGGCAGGGGTGTTCTCATCGCCCACGGTCTGGAAGTCCACGGTGATGCAGTAGGGGGTGCCGATCTCGTCCTCCCGGCGGTAGCGCTTGCCGATGCTGCCGGCATCGTCGTAATCCACCATGAAATACTTGCTCAGCTGGCTGTAGATCTCCTGGGCCTTGGGGGCCAGCTTCTTGCTCAGGGGGAGCACCGCCGCCTTGAAGGGGGCCAGGGCGGGGTGGAGGTGGAGCACCACCCGGATGTCGTCGTTGCCCTTCTTGTCCTGGCCCACGACCTCCTCGTCATAGGCGTCGCAGAGGAAGGCCAGGGTGACCCGGTCGGCGCCCAGGGAGGGCTCGATGACATAGGGGACGATGTGCTCGCCGCTCTCCTGATCGAAATAGGTCAGGTCCTTGCCGGAGGTGTTCTGGTGCTGGGTCAGGTCGTAGTCGGTGCGGTCGGCCACGCCCCACAGCTCGCCCCAGCCGAAGGGGAACAGGTACTCGAAGTCGGTGGTGGCCTTGGAGTAGAAGCACAGCTCCTCCTGCTCATGATCCCGCAGCCGCAGGTTCTCCTCGGTCATGTTCAGGTCCAGCAGCCACTGGCGGCAGAAGTTGCGCCAGTACTGGAACCACTCCAGATCCTCTCCCGGCTTGCAGAAGAACTCCAGCTCCATCTGCTCAAACTCCCGGGTGCGGAAGGTGAAGTTGCCCGGGGTGATCTCGTTGCGGAAGCTCTTGCCGATCTGGCAGACGCCGAAAGGCAGCTTCTTGCGGGTGGTGCGCTGGATGTTGGGGAAGTTGACGAAGATGCCCTGGGCGGTCTCCGGCCGCAGGTAGACGGTGTTCTTGGCGTCCTCGGTGACCCCCTGGAAGGTCTTGAACATCAGGTTGAACTGGCGGATGTCGGTCCAGTCGTGCTTGCCGCAGGTGGGGCAGGGAATCTGGTGGGCCTCAATGAAATCGGCCATCTCGTTCTGGGAGAAGGCGTCGATGGGTTTCTCCAGCTCCACGCCGTTTTCGGCGCACCAGTCCTCGATCAGCTTGTCGGCCCGGAAGCGCTCGTGGCACTGCTTGCAGTCCATCAGCGGGTCGCTGAAGCCCGCCAGATGGCCCGAGGCCACCCAGGTCTGGGGATTCATCAGGATGGCGGCGTCCAGCCCCACGTTATAGGGGTTCTCCTGGACGAACTTCTTCCACCAGGCCCGCTTGACATTGTTCTTCAGCTCCACGCCCAGGGGGCCGTAGTCCCAGGTGTTGGCCAGGCCGCCGTAGATCTCGCTGCCGGCAAAAATGAAGCCCCGGCCCTTGCACAGGGTCACCAGCTTTTCCATGGTTTTCTCGGTGTTTTTCATTGCTCAATCATCCTTTCAGCCGCGGCTGGCTGCCGCGTCCCTCAAAATTAAAACGCCCTGAGCCTTTGGGAAAAGACTCAGGGCGAACTTTGACAAAATCCGTGGTGCCACCTGAATTCGGCCCGCTGCGCAGAGGGCCGCGCTCTTGATTCCGGTAACGGGGAATGACTCCGGCAGCGCCTACTGGACTCAGCATCGTTCGGGCTGCGGCTGATGGGGCGCCCTGTCCCGCCGTCCGGGTCGGCCTTGCAGCAAACGGCCGCTCTCTGAGCCCGGAACCGGCGGACGATTCCCCGTCGTCGCCTTCTGGTATGGGAGGACTATACCACAGATTTGACCCGCCGTCAAGGCGTTTCTCCGCCGCCGTCCGCTCCGGCAGCCAGAACGGCTCCTCCCCATCGGCCCGGGGCAGTCACCGTTCCGCGCCCGCAGGATGTTAGGATAAAGGAACGGCGCGCATCAGACAGGCATGGCGGGGGACAGCACGTCTCAGGGGGTTGGCCTTTTCCCCGCCGCCGTGGTACAATGGGGCATCATCTGATACAAAGGTTGTGATAAGATGGATTCTGACCGCGCCCTGGCCCGCCTGCTGGCCGCCATGACCGCCTTTGACGCCGGGGATCCCCGACGCATTCAGCACTTTGTCAAGGTCCACGACCTGGCCCGGGCCATTGGGCTGCTGGAGGGGCTGGATGGAAAAACCCTCTTCACCCTGGAAGCCGCCGCCCTGGTCCACGACATCGCCATCCGCCCCTGCGAGGCGGAGCTGGGCCGCTGTAACGGCAAACTCCAGGAGGAGCACGGCCCCATGTACGCCCGGGCACTGCTCAAGGAGCTGGAGTTCGCCCCAGCGGTCATCGACCGGGTGTGCTGGCTGGTGGGCCACCACCACACCTATACGGACATACAGGGGCTGGATCATCAGATTTTGGTGGAGGCGGATTTTCTGGTCAACCTCTATGAGGACAACGCCCCTGTTTCCGCTGTGAAAACCGCCTTGGAGCGGATCTTCCGCACCAAGGCGGGCACCGCCCTGGGCCGGGACATGTTCAGCCTGGAGGAGGCGTGACCCAGCTGGAGCCACACCCCAAAAGACGCAGAGAACGGGCGCGCCGCAATATCTGTTGCGGCGCGCCCGCCCAGCGATGTGCCCGGCCGCATGCGGCCGGGCACATGATATTCAGCTTACGGCGACGATGTGCGCTGCAGCAGGCTACTTCCCCTCTCGAAAATGCTTTGCATTTTCGGGAATCATTTTATGCCCACATGGCCCGCATGAAAGTGGGATAGCCGTCGTCCACGATGTTCACCATCCGCTTGACCAGGTTGGTGCACTCGCTGCCGCAGGTCTCCTCGTCCACATAGGCGTCGATCTGGGCCACCACGTCGCTGTCGTCGTCCAGGTAGAACTTGACCCAGCGGTACTCCTTGTTGAGCTGATTGCAGGCAATCACGCCGCCGGCCATCTTCTCATCCTTGAAATTGGCAATCTCCCAGCACTTGAAGGAGACCAGCGGATCGCCGTCCGCGTCAAAGAAGACAAAGACCGGAATGGTCTTCAGATTGTCGCCGGTGTAGACAACCTTCACGACGTTTTCCTTGACATCGGTGTACTTGATGTTGTTGCGGTCCATGTACCGCATAAACAGATTTTTGTAATTCGCCACGAAAAACACCTCGCTCAGTTTTGATAAGATTATTCTACCCTAATGAATCGGGAACGTCAATGGGCAATCAGCGCCTGCATCAGGGTGGGATATCCACCGTCCACAATGTTCACCATCCGCCGCACCAGGCTGAGACACTCGCCGCCGCAGGTCTCATCGTCCACATAGGCGTCGATCTGGGCCACCACGTCGCTGTCATCGTCCAGATAGAACTTGACCCAGCGGTACTTGTTGTTCAGCTCGTTGCAGGCGATGATGCCGGCGGCCATCTTCTCATTCTTGAAGTTGGCAATCTCCCAGCACTTGAAGGAGACCAGCGGATCACCCTCCGCGTCAAAGAAGACAAAGACCGGGATGGTCCTCAGGTTGTCGCCGGTGTAGACCACCCGCACCACGTTTTCCCTGACATCGGTGTACTTGATGTTGTTGCGGTCCATGTGCCGCATAAACAGATTCTTGTAGTTCGCCACGAAAAACACCCCGCTTCCTTTCTTGTTGGCAGTATTTTACCCCACCCCAAGCCGAAGTTCAATGAAACGGGCATTAAGTCAGATTAGAATTAGATGAAAGAATTATGGTCTCTTTTTCAGAAAGGCAGCTCGGTCCCCGGGCAGGAGGATGCCATCCCCGCCCTTCCTCTCCAGGGCCAGGGCATAGTTGACCACATTTCCCAGCACCAGAATATTGGCGCATATAAACAGCCACAGCAGCAGAATGATGACCGAAGCCAGGGAGCCGTAGACCAGGGAGTAGCGGGAGGACAGGCTGATGAACAGGGAGAACACGCCGGTGCCGATGACCAGCGCCACCGAGGCGAACACCGCCCCGGGCCAGGCCCGGCCGTCGGGCATGGCCTTCCGGTTCATACAGACCCGATAGATGGCGCTGAGCGCCAGCACACCCAGCGCAAAGAGGATGGGAAAGCGCAGCCACTGCCACGCCCAGACCACGGCATCCATGGGAAACCGCCCGGTGATCCAGTTCAGAAACCACTGGCCGGTGACCGTGGCCGCCAAAAAGACAAAGATGGTGAGCAGCAGCACCGCGCTCATGGCGAAACTGACGGCGAACATGGCCGGCCCCTGAAAGGCCGGGCGCCCGCTGATCTCCCCGCTCACCCGCATCAGGGCCCGAAAGGCGGCGCTGCTGGCGGTCACGGCCATCAAAATCCCCGCCCACATCATGGCCGGAGATTCGTTGGTCACCACGTAGGCCACATACTCCTCCAGCACCTCGCTCTGAATGGGCAGGTTCTCCACCGCGGTCAGCACCGTCTCCAAATCCAGGTGGAGCAGGCCCAGGGTGCTGACCACAATCAGCAGCACCGGGAACAGGCAGAACAGCAGATAATAGCTCATCTGGGCCGCCGTCCGGGGCACATTGTAGGCAAAATAAGTGTGGACCACCCGGATGACAAACCGCAGCGGCCTGGAATGTACCTGAATCACTTTCAACCTGTCCCTCACCTCCGCACCTCCTCGCGCAGACTGTATCCTCATTATATCCCGGACCGGCGATTTTTACCACCCTGGCGGCAGCTCCGCTTCCGGAAAAAGGCAGTAAAAAACCGCCTGTCCAAGACAGACGGTTATTTACACGCACCTTATTCCGCGAAATTACTCAGCGACGGCATTCAGCTTGATGGTCAGCTGGCTCTTCTTGCGGGCGGCCTTGTTGGCATGGATCAGGCCCTTGGCAGCGGCCTTGTCGACGGCCTTGACAGCCACCTTGTAGGCGGCCTCAGCCTCAGCCCTGGTGCCCTCGGTCGCGGCGGCGTCAAACTTCTTCAGCTCGGTCTTCAGCGCAGACTTGGCAGCGCGGTTCTGAGCGGTCTTGGTGTTGATGACCAGAACGCGCTTCTTGGCGGACTTGATATTCGGCAAACCAAACACCTCCTCATACTAAACTTCCACGGGGCAGGCCCGTGAACGGCGCGGAGCGCCGAAACTGCCTGGAGCAGTTCTTTGCGTTCAGAGCACGAGATACCCGTGCAGATATGTATTTTAGCACTCCCTGGCCAAAAAAGCAATGTTTTTTTCAAAAAAATTTCCGCCTTCCGCATCTTTCCCACGAAAGCGCAAATACTGGGAGAGCTTGGTTTTTTCACTACAAGATATGGGGGACATGCCGTCCCCCGGAGAGGAGTGCTGTCAATGGCCCAGATACGGACCGACCTGGCCCTGGAATCCGGGGCGCTGGAGAGCGGCGGCCGGGTGGCCGGGGTGGAGACCCGGCAGGAGGAGGTGGCGGGGTTCGGCGTCACCGAGGTACGCATTCTGACCCAGGAGGGAGAGCAGGCCCTGGGCAAGCCCCGGGGCACCTATCTCACCCTGGACCTGAGCGACTACCGCACCGCAGGCACCGACGCCCTGCCCCGGGCGGTGGAGGCGGTGGGCAGCTGCCTGGGGCGGCTGCTGCCCCGGGAGCGCACCGGAGAGGCCCTGGTGGTGGGGCTGGGCAACCGCAGCGTCACCCCGGACGCCATCGGCCCCAGATGCGCCGACCATGTGCTGGTCACCCGGCACCTGACCCACCGGGACCCGGAGCAGTTCGGCTCCTTCTTCCCGGTGGCCGCCCTGGCCGCCGGGGTGCTGGGCACCACCGGGGTGGAGAGCGGCGAGCTGGTGCGGGCGGTCAGCGACCGGATCCGGCCCGGTTTTATTCTGGCGGTGGACGCCCTGGCCGCCCGGAGCGTGCGCCGGCTGTGCACCACAGTCCAGATCGCCGACACCGGCATCACCCCGGGCTCCGGCGTGGGCAACGCCCGCACCGCTCTGAACCGGGATACCCTGGGGGTGCCGGTCATCGCCCTGGGGGTGCCCACGGTGGTGGACGGCGCCACCCTGGCCCGGGAGTTCGGCGGCCCGGCGGAGGGGGAGCTGGCCCAGGTGCTGGTCACCCCGAAAGACGTGGACACCCTGGTCACCGAGCTGGCCAAGGTGGTGGGGTACGGCATCAACGCCTGCCTCCAGAGCGGCCTGTCTGTGTCCGATATGGACTATTTCCTGGGATAAACCGCCCTTCTCCCGGCCGCCCGGGGGCCGGGACAGCCGTTGGAACAGGTTAGTTTGTATTTACAAAGAATTCATAATTTGGTCACGGTTTGGCAATGAATGTATTTTATGATAAAATCGTTCCAAAGGAACAGCAACAAATACCTCCCTCTCTCTTTTCTCTCTCAAAAAAAGGGTCCCGGTCCGGAGACGGACCGGGATTCTTTTGTCTGCGGAAGGCCGCGCCCGGGACAGCGGGGGAGCGTCTCCTCCGTCTGAACCCCGGCGCCGCGCTCCGTCCGCCGCACCCCCGGGGCTGTGCTCCGCCCGGACCGCCCGCCGCCCCGGCCCTCAGACGGCCCCCCGCCATCCGGAACTCCCGCCCAGCGCCCGCTCCCCCGGCGCCGGGCCGGGGAATCCGCCCCCTGCCCCTGGTTCCAGCCCCAGGGCCCGGGGGGAAGGGACGGCGTCGGATCGGGTCGAAAAAGTTGCGCACCTTTACAAAAGGTTCACAACTCGGTCATGATTTGGCCGTATTTTTTGGGTATGATACAGATGTTCCCAAGGGGAACGGCAGGAATCACAAATACCTCCTTCTTTTCTCTCTCTCTCAAAAGTGAACGGACTTCCGGTTCAGGCCCGGAGGTCCGTTTGCTTTTTCTTTTTTCCCTTCCCCTTCCTCTGACTTGCCTCCCCTGGGATCTGAACCAAATCAGAAACGCCGCCGGAGAAATCCGGCGGCGCTTTTCTCATGCTCTGATGTCGAAAAACTGCAGGGCGTTTTGCGTGGTCTGTGCCTCCAGTTCCTCCGGGCTGACTCCCCGGAGCTGGGCGATTCTGTCCCGGATATAGACCAGGTTGCGGCTGTCGTTGCGCCTGCCCCGGTTGGGCTCCGGGGCCAGATAGGGGGAGTCGGTCTCCAGCATGATCCGGTCGGCGGGCAGGGCGGCGGCCACCTCCAGGGCCTTCCGGGCGTTTTTGAAGGTGACCACCCCGGTGAAGCTGATGTGCCAGCCCAGCCGCACCAGCAGCTTGGCGTCCTCCAGGCTGCCGGAGTAGCAGTGGAATACACCCCGCACCCGGGGGAACTCCCGGACAATGGCCATGCTGTCCTGGTGGGCCTCCCGGTCGTGGACGATGACCGGCAGGTCCAGCTCCTCCGCCAGGGCCAGCTGGGCCCGGAACACCGCCTGCTGCCGCTCCCGGGGCGGGTTGTCCTTCCAGTAGTAGTCCAGTCCGATCTCCCCGATGGCCACCACCTTGGGGCTGGACTGGGCCAGCGCCCGGATCTCCTCCAGCCAGTCCCCCTCACAGCCGGCGCAGTCGCTGGGATGGAAGCCCACGGCGGCATAGACGTGGGGAAATTTCCCGGCCAGCGCCACCGCCGTCCGGGAGGTGGGCAGGTCGCAGCCCGGGTTCACCACCCATCCAATCCCCGCCCCGGGCAGGGCGGAGAGCAGTTCCTCCCGGTCGGTATCAAAACGCCCGTTGTCATAGTGGGCATGGGTCTCAAAGAGCATGTCATCAGGTCCTTTCTTCGCCCCGGCGGTGCCGGGGCTCTCGTCCTCTGCCAACAGTATACCAGACCAGGCCCGGCTTGTCATCCCGGGCGTTTCCCCGGCCTTGCCATCCCGGGTATTCTCCCTCCTTGTTATCCCGGGTATTCCCCCCCTCCTGGTCATCCTGAGCGAAGCGAAGGATCTTTTTCCGTCCCAGTCTCCAGCTCTCCAGCTGTCGGGAAAACAGATCCTTCGTCGCTGCCGCTCCTCAGGATGACAGGGGGAGGCACTCCTCTGACTTCGGGGATTGCCGCTGTCTTACTGCACACTGTTCGCCGCCTGTCTTTCTGGGCACTTCTCTGCACTGTCCTGGGCATCTCCTTGTCCTCGTCATCCCGGGCATTCTCTCTCCTTGTCATCCCGGGTATTCCCCCCCCTCCTGGTCATCCTGAGCGCAGCGAAGGATCTTTTTCCGTCCCAGTCTCCAGCCGCCGGGGAAACAGATCCTTCGTCGCTGCCGCTCCTCAGGATGACAGGGGGAGGCACTCCTCTGACTTCGGGGATTGCCGCTGTCTTACTGCACACTGTTCGCCGCCTGTCTTTCTGGGCACTTCTCTGCACTGTCCTGGGCATCTCCTTGTCCTCGTCATTCCGGGTATTCCCCCGTCCTCGTCATTCCGGGTATTCCCCCGTCCTCGTCATCCCGGGCATTCTCTCTCCTTGTCATCCTGAGCGCAGCGAAGGATCTTTTTCCGTCCCAGTCTCCAGCTGCCGGGGAAACAGATCCTTCGTCGCTGCCGCTCCTCAGGATGACAGGGGGGAGGCACTCCTCAGACTTCGGGGATTGCTGCCGGGCCGTCCCGGGTGACCGGGGCAGAGGGGCAGCCCGCTGGGAAGGCGAGGGGTGGGCGCTCTTGCAGCGGGCAAAAAAGGCGGCTCCCGCCCCGGGGCAGCCCGCCGGGGGGACAGACGCCCGCCGGGAGAGCCAGGGCAGAGGAGTGCCGGCAGAATGCGCGCCAACGGGCCGAGGGACAAGACAAAACCGGCCGCCACCCTTCAGGAGGCGGCCGGCAGTCTTTTGGATCAAACGTCCGGTGAAATCAGATATAGAACAGCTTCTGAGCCTCTTTGCGCAGCTCAGCCCGGTCGTCGGGATGGGCGATGGAGATCAGCTGCTCGCAGCGCTCCCTGACGTTGCAGCCCCGCAGATGGGCCACGCCGTACTCGGTGACGATGTAGTCCACATAGTTCCGGGGGATGGTGACCACAGCGCCGGGGGTCAGGATGGGCTTGATCTTGGGCATGCCCTTCTTGCTCCGGGAGGCAAAGGCCAGGATGCCCCGGCCGCCCTTGGAGCGCAGCGCGCCATAGGCGAAGCAGAAGCCGCCGCCGGAGCCGGAGTGCTGCCGGGGGCCGATGGACTCAGAGCAGACCTGGCCGGTCAGATCCATCTCCAGGATGGTGTTGATGGACACCATGTTGTCGTTCTGCATGATGGTCATGGGATCTACGCCGTAGCTGCCCGGGACAATGCGCAGGTTGGGAGTGTCCCGCATGGTCTCGTACAGGGCCCGGTCGCCGCCGGCGAAGGAGCAGACATGGACACCCTTATAGTAGTTCTTCCGCTCGCCGGTGATGATACCCCGGCGGATCATCTCGCCCATGGAGGTGGTGATCATCTCGGTGTGCAGGCCCAGGTCCCGCTTGTCCATCAGGTGGTGGGCCACCGCGTCGGGCAGGGAGCCGATGCCCAGCTGGATGGTGTCGCCGTCGTGGACCAGCTCGCTGACCAGGCCGCCGATGGTCTCCTCCACCTCGGAGGTCTGCATGGAGGGGATCTCCATCAGGGGCTCGTCCACCTCATAGAGGCAGGTGACGTCGTTGATGTCGATCTCCAGGCCGCCCTTGACCCGGACCTGCTGGGGGTTGACCTCCAGGATGATCCGGTGGTTGGGCTGCTTCATAACCGCCTCAAAGGTCTCGGTCTCCCACATCATGCACAGGCCGATCTGGAACTTGCCGTTCTCGTCCATGGGAGTGACCTGGGCCACGAAGACGTTGGGGGGCCGGTGCTCGGAGACGAAGCGGCCGAAGCTGGGCAGGTCGGTGACGATCATGGAGGTGTTCAGCTTCTGCTGGCCCTCCCCCCAGCCGGGGCCGAAGAAGAAGCCGCCGGTGTTGATATGGCCGTTCATGTTGTCGCCCTTGACGAACTCAAAGTTGCCGGTACGGGCCTTGATGACGGTGACGTTCTCCACCCGGGGGGCGATCTTGTGCAGATTGCGGGCAAAGACCACCGGCTCGTTGCAGTCGCCGGCCAGGCAGACATCGTCGTTGCTGCGGATGTAGCTCAGGGCGTCCTCCAGGCTGCCCTTTTTGCTCTGGTAGAGTTCTTGTAATGTCATATGCAGAATCCTCCTGTCAAAATGATGTAGGTTTGCTCACTTGGTCATCTTTTGCAGCAGTGCTACCAGCTGCCGGTTTTCCTCCGCCGTCAGAGCGGCTGTACAGCGCCGGTCGGTGTCCAGAATCAGCCCCCGGAAGGTCTCGGCCTGATCCCGGCCCTTGGGGGTGGTGCGCAGGGCATAGCTCCGGGCATCCTCCGGATCCGGGGTGCGCTCCAGCAGCTCCAGCCGCTCCAGCGCGGTGATCAGCTTGGTCACCCCGGGGTTGGACAACTGGGTGAAGCGCTCGATGGCCCGCTGGTTTACCGTCCGCTCCCCCTCGTGGTCGGCCACATAGATCAGGCTCATGGCCTGGTACATGGTCACCCCGTAGGGCTCCAGCACCCGGGCGTTTTCCCGGTTGAGGATGTGGTCCACCTGGTGGACCAGATGGCACACCGTCTGCCGCAGACCGGCGGATGTGCGGGACATAGGCCCACCTCCTCCACATGGTGTTGCGTACATGCAATGCCGCCCCATCGGGCGCACGGTCGGGCGCGGGCGGGGGCGGGTCGATACATAACCAATTATATAACTGGTTATGTATCTATTATAGCGTACTGCCCGGGATTGTCAATAGGGGGTGAGCCGCTTTGGGGAATTTTTTTGCCCCAGCTCATCCTGAGGGCGCCACTGCTTTCCCCTGTCATCCGACGCCCCCTGTCCCCGGCATTCTCCCGGCGTCCTTCCGTGCCTGTCATCCTGCGCGCCTTCCTGCCTTTGTCATCTTGGGCGTCCTCCTGTCCCTCTCATCCCGGCAGTTTCCCTGCCTCTGTCATCCTGAGCCTCCCCGGCCCTTGTTCATCCCGGCAGCTCAGGCCCTGTCATCCTGAGTGCCTTTCCCCATGTCATTCTGAACCTCCCCAACCCTGTCATCCTGAGCGCCTTTTCCCTGTCATCCTGAGCGCAGCGAAGGATCTTCTTTGATCCCGCTCCAGGCCCGCCGGGGAAATCGAAGGCGCGGGGGAAAGATCCTTCGTCGCTGCGCTCCTCAGGATGACAGAGGCGAAACTGATGCCCCTCGGGCAGACAAAAGGGGAGGCAGGCACCCCTCGAGAAGACAAAGGGCGAGACTGTTGCCCCTCGGGCAGACAAAAGGGGAGGCAGGCACCCCTCGAGAAGACAAAGGGCGAGACTGTTGCCCCTCGGGCGGACAAAAGGGGAGGCAGGCACCCCTCGAGAAGACAAAGGGCGAGACTGTTGCCCCTCGGGCGGACAAAAGGCACGACTGACGCCCTTCGAGAGGACAAAAGGGAAAAGCCGCCCCGGTCTCGGGGTGGAGACGGGGCGGCTTGGGAAAACGGGAAATGGGTGCGCGATCAGACCTTCAGGGACTCCAGATCGCCCTCCATGGGCTTCAGGTCCGGGGAGATGATCAGGGTGGCCTCGGTGGCGGCCTGGATGGCGGCCACGGCCTCCTCCTTGGTGCCCAGCTCGGGGTTGTACTCGGTGAGCACGATGCCCTGGCCCTTGACGATCTTCATCACGGCCATCTCGGTGATAATCATGGTGACGCAGTGGGAGGCGGTCAGGGGCAGCTTGCACTTCTTCAGGATCTTGGCGTTGCCCTTGGCGGTGTGGGTCATGGCCACGATGACCTCCTTGGCGCCGCAGCACAGGTCCATGGCGCCGCCCATACCGGCCATGCTCTTGCCGGGGATGATCCAGTTGGCCAGGGAGCCCTCCTCGTCAACCTCCATGCAGCCCAGCACGCAGGCGTCCACATGGCCGCCCCGGATCAGGCCGAAGTTGGAGGCGGAGTCGATGAAGCTGCCGCCGTAGGCCACGGAGGCGGGGGAGCCGCCGGCGTCCACCACGTGCATGGGATCATAGTTGGCGTCGCCGGAAACCGGAGTGGCGCCGGCGCCCACGATGCCCACCTCGGCGTGGATGCAGATCTTGGTGCCCTCGGGCAGGTACTTGGTGCACAGGGTGGGCAGGCCCACGCCCAGGTTGACCACGAAGCCGTCCTTCAGCTCCTGGGCGGTCCGCCGGGCGATGTAATCTTTGATATACTTCTTATCCATTACTTCTGCACCTCCACGATATAGTCAACCAGGATGCCGGGGGTCATGACATCCTCGGGGAGGATCTCGCCCACATCCACCAGGTTCTCAGCCTCGACAATGACGTGCTTGGCGGCGGTGGCCATCAGGGGGCTGAAGTTGCGGCCGGTGCCCTTGTACCAGACGTTGCCCAGCTTGTCCACCTTGTAGCCCTTGATGATGCACCACTCGGCGGTGACCGGCTTCATCAGCAGATAGTCCTTGCCCTCGATGGTCTGGCGGCCCAGGCAGTAGGGGGACTGCTCCACCAGGGTGTCCACGCCGGTGGGAGTGACCACGGCGCCCAGGCCGTAGCCGCCGGCCCGGATCATCTCCGCCAGGGAGCCCTGGGGAACCAGGTCCACATGCAGGTCGCCCGCGGCCTGCATCTTCTGGGCCTCGGGGTTGGTGCCCAGGTGGGAGCCCAGATAGCTCTTGACCTGGCCGTTGTGGATCAGCTTGGCCCAGGAGTAGTACTCATCGCCGTCGGGGCCGTTGAGCTTGGAAGAGTCGTTCATGATCAGGTGCAGGTCCTTAGTGGGGAGCTTGGACAGCTCGTCGATGACCTGAAGGGCGGAGCCGCAGCCCACGAAGCCGCCCAGCATGACGCTGGCGCCGTCGGGGATCAGAGCGGCAGCCTCTTTGGCCGTGATGAATTTGGGATTCAGGGACATTGAGATTACCTCCTTGTTGATTATGGATTCATAAAAAGTGTATAACTTGTCCGGGAAAATGTCAAGAAGCGGGGGAGAGGTCAGCCCTCTCCCCCGCCGGAGATGCCGGTCCGCCGGTCAAATCGGGGGGGAAGAAAACCCTGCGGTTTGGCCTCAGCCGGCCATCCTCTGTTCTGTTGCCGGGGCTTCGCCGGGGCATCCGGGGGAAGAGATCAGCACTTCTCCCAGATGGTGGCCACGCCCATGCCGCCGCCGATGCACAGGGTGGCCAGGCCGTACTTGCTGTCCCGCTTCATCATCTCGTGGATCAGGGTGACGATGATCCGGGCGCCGGAGGCGCCCACCGGGTGGCCGATGGAGATGGCGCCGCCGTTGACGTTGACCTTGCTCATGTCGAAGCCCAGCTCCCGGGCCACGGCGATGGACTGGGCGGCAAAGGCCTCGTTGGCCTCGACCAGGTCCATGTCCTCGATGGTCAGGCCGGCCTTGGCCAGAGCCTGGCGGGAGGCGGGCACCGGGCCCACGCCCATGATCTTGGGATCCACGCCGCCCTGGCCGTAGGAGACCAGCTTGGCCATGGGCTTCAGGCCGTACTTCTCCACCGCCTCGCCGGAGGCCAGGATGATGGCGGCGGCGCCGTCGTTGATGCCGGAGGCATTGCCGGCGGTGACCCGCTGGGTGCCCGCGTCGGCGGCGGGGCCGTGGATGGCCTTGGCCTCAAAGGTCAGGGTGATGGGGCCCTCGGCGCTCTGGTCGCCGGCGGCGATCTTGCGGCCCTGCTCCTGGATGGCGGCGGACTCGGGGCCCACCGGGAAGGCGCCCTTCAGCTTGGACAGAGACTCCAGGGTGGAGGAGGCCCGGGGGAACTCGTCCACCTTGAACTCCACGGTCTCCTTCTTGACCTTCACGGGCACCGGGACGATCTCGTCGTCAAAGCGGCCGGAGGCCTGGGCCGCGGCGGTCTTGGCCTGGCTGGAGGCGGCGAACTCATCCAGATCCTGGCGGGTGATGCCCCACAGGTCGCAGATATTCTCAGCGGTAGTGCCCATGTGATAGCCGTGGAAGGCGTCCCACAGGCCGTCGTTGACCATGGTGTCCACCATGTTGGTGTTGAACATCCGGGCGCCGCCCCGGGCGGTGGGGACGGAGTAGGGGGCGGCGGTCATGTTCTCCTGGCCGCCGGCCACGATGACGTCGGCCTCCCCGGCCAGGATGGCCCGGGCGCCCTCGATGACGCTCTTCATGCCGGAACCGCACACCATGCCCACGGTGTAGGCGGGGACGGAGTAGGGGATGCCCGCATTCAGGGCAGCCTGACGGGCGGGGTTCTGGCCCAGGCCGGCGGTGAGGATGTTGCCGAACATGACCTCATCCACCTGCTCCGGGGCGATGCCGGCGCGCTTCAGGGCCTCCTTGATGACAATGCCGCCCAGCGTGGGCGCAGGGACCTTGGACAGGGAACCCTGGAACTTGCCCACAGCAGTGCGGCAGCAGTTGACCAGATAGACTTCTTTCATCGTGAAAAACCTCCATTATGTTAATAATTATGGAAATGACCTTTAAAAAACTGGGATCAAAACAATTATAAGACTTTATATGGAAAAAATCAACGGAAAAGCGGTCAAATAACTTGTTATTTTTTTCACAAACTGCACAATAACCTGACTGGCCCGGGTTCATTTTGGCCCCGGTCAGACTTGCTCCCCTTCCGTCACCCTGAACCTTTCTTCCGTTACCCTGAACCTTTCTTCCGTTACCCTGACCCCTCCTTCCGTCATCCTGAGGAGGCGCAGCCGACGAAGGATCTTCTCCCCGCAGCCGCCGGGCATCGAAAGAAGATCCTTCGCTTCGCTCAGGATGACATTGCCTTCCCTTTGTCATCCTGAGGAGGCGCAGCCGATGAAGGATCTTCTCCCCCGCAGCCGCCGGGCGTCGAGAAAAGATCCTTCGCTGCGCTCAGGATGACATTGCCCTCCCTTTGTCATCCTGAGGAGGCACAGCCGACGAAGGATCTTCTCCCCCGCAGCCGCCGGGCGTCGAGAAAAGATCCTTCGCTGCGCTCAGGATGACAGGCTGGGGCGTGTGCAGGACGACAGGCCGGGGCGCGCGTGGGATGAAAGGTCGGGGTGCGCAGGGCGACAGGCGCGGCGGACGGGGCGGGGTGCGAAAACCGCCCCGGACGGGATCAGGGGATCTCGTCCGGGGCGGCAGATATGCGGTAGGGGCGGGATGAATTTATTTGATGGCCTTGCTGTCCACCTCTTCGTGGAGCTTGGCGGCGAAGTCGGCCAGGGACATGGCCCCCAGGTCGCCCTCGGCGCGGTGGCGGGGGGAGACGGTGGCGTTCTCCACGTCCTTGTCCCCCACGATCAGCATATAGGGCACCTTCTCCCCCTGGGCGGCACGGATCTTGTAGCCCAGCTTGTTGGAGGTGTGGTCCACCTCCACCCGGAAGCCCTGCTGGTCCAGCTGGGCGGCCACCTGGTCGGCGTACTCCGCGGCCCGGTCGGTGACCGGCAGCACCTTGACCTGCACCGGGGCCAGCCAGGCCGGGAAGGCCCCGGCGAAGTGCTCGGTGATGACGCCGATGAACCGCTCGATGCTGCCCAGCACCACCCGGTGGAGCATGACGGGCCGGTGCTTCTGGCCGTCCTCGCCGGTGTACTCCAGCTCGAAGCGCTCGGGGAGCTGGGAGTCCAGCTGGACGGTGCCGCACTGCCAGGTGCGGCCCAGGGAGTCGGCCAGATGGAAGTCCAGCTTGGGGCCGTAGAAGGCGCCGTCCCCCTCGTTGACCTCGAAGGTCTTGCCCATCTCGGTGATGGCCTCCTTCAGGATGTCCTGGTTGTGCTCCCACTGCTCCACGGTGCCGATGTGGTCCTCGGGCATGGTGGACAGCTCGATCTTGTAGGACAGGCCGAAGACGGAGTAGACCTCGTCAAACAGCCGCACCACGCCCTTGAGCTCGTCCTTGAGCTGCTCCGGGGTCATGAACAGGTGGGCGTCGTCCTGGGTGAAGCAGCGCACCCGGAACAGGCCGTGGAGGGCGCCGCTCATCTCGTGGCGGTGGACCAGGCCCAGCTCACCCACCCGCAGGGGCAGGTCCCGGTAGGAGTGGGGCTCGCTGGCGTAGACCAGCATGCCGCCGGGGCAGTTCATGGGCTTGATGGCATAGTCCTCGTCGTCGATGACGGTGGTGTACATGTTGTCCTTATAGTGGTCCCAGTGGCCGGAGCGCTCCCACAGCGCCCGGTTCAGGATGACGGGGGTGGACACCTCCACATAGCCGTACTTCTTGTGTACCTGCCGCCAGTAGTCGATCAGGGTGTTTTTCAGCACCATGCCCTTGGGCAGGAAGAAGGGGAAGCCGGGGCCCTCGTCCCGGAGCATGAACAGCCCCAGCTCTTTGCCCAATTTCCGGTGGTCCCGCTTCTTGGCCTCCTCGATGCGCTGGAGGTAGGCGTCCAGCTCGTCCTTCTTGGGGAAGGCGATGCCGTAGATCCGCTGCAGGGTCTGGCGGCTGGAGTCCCCCCGCCAGTAGGCGGCGTTGCAGGCGGTCAGCTTCAGGGCGTTGCCCTTGACCCGGCCGGTGGAGTCCAGGTGGGGGCCGGCGCACAGGTCGGTGAACTCCCCCTGCCGGTAAAAGCTGATGTGGGCGTCCTCGGGGAGATCGTTGATGAGCTCCACCTTGTAGGGCTCGCCCTTCTCCTCCATGAACTGCAGGGCCTCTTCCCTGGGCAGCTCAAAGCGCTCCAGCTTCAGCTTCTCCTTGCAGATCTTCCGCATCTCCGCCTCCACCTGCTCCAGGATCTCCGGGGTGAAGGGGAAGGGGGAGTCCATGTCGTAGTAGAAGCCCTCCTCGATGGCCGGGCCGATGGCCAGCTTGACCTCCGGATACAGACGCTTGACCGCCTGGGCCAGGATGTGGGAGCAGGTGTGCCAGTAGGTCTTGCGGTAGGCCTCGTTTTCAAAGGTGTACTGGTTCTTGTTCTGTTCGTCTGCCATAGTGCATTCCTCCTGTCTGATTGGAGGGGCGGGGTACCAAACAATAAAATCCCACCCCTGAGAGAGTCAGGGGTGGGATAAATTTCGCTTTTCGCGCCTCGCGCTTTGCATTTATCTCACGGTTCCACCCTGCTTGCCCGCTCCCGGAGGAACGGACCGCTTGATTGCCGCGGTAACGGGCGGACCCGGCGCCACTTTTCATGGCGCGGCTCCGGGGTGGTTATGCCGCGTTCCGCCGGGGCGCTTCCAGCCAAGGCGCCCCTCTCTGTGGACTTTCCGCAGTTTCGTCCCCATCACAGCCTGTGGTTTGATACGGGGTTATGGTAGCACCCGGCGGCCAAAAAGTCAAGCGCCTGGGGAAAATCGCCGCTTTTCCTCCGTCTCTCCGCCGCTCTGCCCGGCCCCGCTCCCAGGCCGGCCGGGGCTCCGACGGCGATGCCGGGGCGGCTGTGGAAAGAAACCTCCGGTTTTTTACAGCGCAAAATCGGAAATCCGGAACAAAATCGCCCAAAACGCTTTTTCCCGCCCCGATCCGCCCCGAGTCGCCAATCCACTGAATCCCAAGAGTTTTCCACTTCTTCCACACAGTTTTCCACACCTTATGAAAAAGAGGCTGTAAAACTCTTGGGGCCAATTGCTCCCGGCTCAGTCGGCGTAAATGGGCTCAAAGTCCTCCGCGGGATGGCCGCAGATGGGGCACATGAAGTCGGCGGGCAGGGTCTCCCCCTCATAGACATAGTTGCAGATCTTGCACCGCCACCCCACAATTTTCCGCTCCGGCTGGACCTGGGGCTGGGGCTTGGGCTTGAGCACATTCTGATAATAGGCGTAGGTCAAAGGCTCCCGGTCGCTGAGCACCTGGGCGTCCTCCACCTCGGCAATGAACAGGGTGTGGCTGCCCAGGTCCTGGCTGGACACCACACGGCAGCTCAGGCAGGCGCAGCTCTGCCAGGCCAGATAGGGCACCCCATTCCTGTCCAGCTTGGGGCGGAACTGGCCGAACTTGTCCACATCCCGTCCGGACTGGAAGCCGAAGTGGCGGATGGTCTCCATGGTGCAGCTCTGGTCCAGCAGGGTGAGGCAGAACACCCCTCCGGCCTTGAGCACCTCACAGGTATAGTTGCTGTTGATGACCGAGACGGCCACCCGGGTGGGGTTGTTGGCCACCTGGATGCAGGTGTTGGTGATGCAGCCGTTGACCTTGTCCCCGGCCTTGGCGGCCAGGACGAACACCCCGTAAGAGAGCTTGTACAGTGCCTTGTTGTCCATTGTGAAAAACCTCCTCGCGTCTGTTTGATCTTCGTTCTTCCTGCCCGGCGGCGCCAAAGAGGGCCGCTTCCCGCCCCTCACCAGGGCAGGGGAAAACCGCTCAGGCTCCCACCTGGGAAAATGCCCGGCATGGCAGGGAATGGCCGGGCCGCGGATCCAGCGGGCCTTATGGGGCATCGGGCGGGGTCAGGTGGCCTGGCCGCGCCACGTCCCCTCCCAAATGGTGCCCAGGGCGTTGCTGACCAGCAGATAGTCTGCCCCGCTCAGCCGCTGCTCCACCATCTGCCGCAGCGCCCGGCGCTGGGGCTCCGTCATATCGCAGATCTCCTCCATGCCGCGCAGCACCACCCGCTCCCAGTCCGCCTGCTTCAGGTCGTTGGTATAGGTGCCCCGCCCGTCAGGGGTGAGCACCGAGAGGTTGGGCTGACCAATCTGGCTCTCGTCCAGATTCAAAACCAGATACCGCTTCTTCATACCATAGCGGAACTGGTGGAGCACAAAATAGTGCTTGTTTGCAAACAGGATGCGCTGATAAAGTGCATCCGGGGCCTTGCTGAACACAGGAATCCCTCCTCTATCATTTTTCTCCCCCGCTCATTTTATGCTCGGGGGGGTGCCGGCGCAGAATGTTCGTCCGCGCTGTCCTCCTGCACATATTCCTCTGTCATTCTGAGCATTTCCCGCGCGGTCCTCCCGGGCGCTGCTCTCTGTCATCCCGAGCATCTTCCTCTCTGCTATCCTGAGCGTTTTCATCCCTGTCATCCCGCGCTTTTCTCTCCCTGTCATCCTGAGCTTCTCCTGCCCTGTCATCCTGAGCTTCTCCTGCCCTGTC
>CAUGSS010000047.1 GCA_959602365.1 uncultured Eubacteriales bacterium | reverse complement strand
GCTTTTTTGTAACATGGGGGCGGGCCGCAGCCCGCCAGCCCCCCTCCTCTATGCAAAAGAAAAAAAGTGAATTTCATCCCTTGCCTTTTGGGAACAAATGCGGTATGATTTGGTTAGTGCTTTCTAACCGCAGCAATGTGTCTTAAAGTTAGAAGTATCTAACCATTTGGTACGGGCAAAACCAGAGGAAGGACGATATAGCATGTGGAAATATACGATTCAAGTCAGTGGAATGATGTGCGGCATGTGCGAGGCCCATATCAACGATGCCCTCCGGCGGGCCTTTCCGGTCAAAAAGGTGAACTCCTCCCGGAGCAAGGGACAGACCGTGCTGATCTCCGAGGCGGAGCTGGACGAACAGGCGCTGCGGGACGCCATCAACGCCACCGGCTATCAGGCGGGGCGGGTGGACAAGGAACCCTGGCAGAAGAAGGGCCTGTTCGGCCGCCGGTAAATTTGATGCGCTTCTGCACCGGTACGAAAGAGGAATTGGCATATGTTGCAGACACTGCTGTCCGGTCTGCTGGCCTTTGGACTGTGCGCCGCCGCAATTCTGCTGGGGCGGCTGGTCCGGTTCCTGGCCGCCCGGGCCGCCAAAGGCACCCGGCCCCAGAGGCGCCCCCGCCGCCACCGCCGGCGGGCATCCGGGGCCAGTGAGAACCGGGGTGGCGCAAAGCGCCGCCGGGAGGAATGAACGTGTTTGGGGAATATCTGAAAGGCCGCCCTGACGCCGGGGTGGAATGGGACAACACCATGGCGGGGATACAGGTGTGCCGCTTTTCCCTGGAGGTGCCGGAGGGGCAGCCGCCCCTCCGGCTGCCCCTGACGCTGGGTGCGCTGCACTTCGAGGCCCTGTTCTGCAGGGGCGGCGGCATGGTGCTGGAGCGCTCCGGCGGGAAACATATGGCCCTGGAGCCGGGCAACATACTGCTGCTCTCCGACTGCGGCGGCCTGCGCCGGGTCACTGTGGAGCGGTCCCTGGCCGGAATTCTGGTGGAAGTGGACGCCCGGGCCGCCCGGGACAGCCTGAGCGCCCTGTGCGCCCTGCTGGGCGGGCCGGAGCTGGACACCGGAGCTGTGGGCCGTCAGATGGCGGCCTGCGGGGGCTGCGCCCGGCTGGAGCGCACCCCCTGGTCCCAGGCGGTATTCGAGGAGCTGGAGCACCTGAAGGGGCCCGAACAGGGGCGCTACTGCGTGTGGAAGGCGGCGGAGCTGCTGTACCTGCTCTGCCAGCACAGCCCGCTGCTCTCCGGCGCCGTCCCCGCCGCCCCGGTCAGCGGCCGGATGGCCCGCCGGGTGCGGGATATGCGGGCCTATATGGAGGGGCATCTGCAGGAAAAACTGACCATCCCGGAGGTGTGCCGCCGGTTCTACCTCTCCCCCACCTCCTTCAAGAAATACTTCCGGGCCATGTACGGCCAGAGCGTCCACCGCTGGCTCCAGCGCCAGCGCCTGGAGCGGGCGGCCCAGCTGCTGCGCACCACCCGGCTGTCCGTGCTCCAGATCGCCCAGAGCGTGGGTTACAGCGCTCTGAGTCAGTTCAACGCCGCCTTCAAACAGCATTTCCATCTGACCCCCAGGCAGTACAGAAATACGTCCGATTCCGGCAAAAAGACAGCCGATTCCGCAGGACAGCCAGAGGATGAGTGACTATAATAATAGAATCATATTCACCCACCCGCCGGATCGGGGGACGCTCCGCGGCCATTCGTCCGGCCGGATCCTGTCGATCGCCATGGCGCGGTCCTGGAGGGAGGGAGCGCATTGAAACAGCACCGGTTTTGGGCCTGGGCCGCCGTGATCTGCATGGTCATGGCCATGATCACAGGCCACAGACATCGTTGACGGAAAGGAAGCTTACTTATGGAAAACATCTATGCCAAACTGGCCTGTTTTGCCGGCGGCGCCCTGTTCGGTTCGCTGGGGCTTAAGCTGCTGGCCAGCAAGGACGCCAAAAAGGCCTATATCCACGCCACCGCCGCGGGGCTGCGGATGAAGGATTCCGTCATGGAGACGGTCACCTCCGTCCAGGAGAACGCCGCCGACATCCTGGCCTCCGCCAAGGAGCTCAACGAGGCCCTGGCCGCCAAAGAGGCGGAGGAGGAGGCCGCCGCCGACCTGGAGGGCGAAGCGGAAGACTGAACCTGAGAGGGAGCCGACGCGCGCGGCTCCCTCTTTTCTTGGAGCTTGGAGGAAAAGCGATGCATGCGACTATTTTGCACGAGTGCCGCGGGCGCATCCGGCTGCGGCTGAAACAGAAGTCCATGACCCTCCGGCAGGCCGACCTGCTGGAGGAATGGCTGTCAGGCCGGCCCTGGGCCCTTCGGGCCGCCGTCCATGAGCGCACCCGCTGCGTGATCCTGTACTATTCCGGCCCCCGCTCGGAGATGCTGGCGGATCTGCGCCAGTTCTCCTGGCGGGAGGCGGAGCAGACCGTCACCCTGCCCGCCCACAGCAGCCGGGCGCTGAACCGGGACTTTGAGGAAAAGCTGGTGGGCAAGGTGCTGGTCAAGGCGGCCAGCGCCCTCTTCCTCCCCACCCCCCTGAAAATCGCCCGGACAGTGTGGCATATGATCCCCTTTGTCCGCCGGGGGCTGGGCTGCCTGCGCCGCAGGGAGCTGAAGGTGGAGCTGCTGGACGCCCTGTCCATCTCCATCTCCGCATGCCGGAGGGATTTCGGCACCGCCGGGTCGGTGATGTTCCTGCTGGAGCTGGGGGAGCTGCTGGAGGAGTGGACCCACAGAAAGTCGGTGGAGGATCTGGCCCGGTGCATGTCCCTGAACGTGGACCGGGTGTGGCTGCGCACCCCCCAGGGGGAGACGCTGGTGCCCATCTCCCAGATCCGCCCCGGAGACACGGTGGTGGTCCGCTCCGGCGGCGTCATCCCGGTGGACGGGGTGGTGCTGGAGGGGGATGTGGCCGTCAACCAGGCCTCCCTCACCGGGGAGTCCATCCCGGTGGCCAAGCACCCCGGCGGCAGTGTCTACGCCGGCACCGTGGTGGAGGAGGGCGAGTGCGTGCTGGAGGTCAGGCAGGCCTCCGGCCAGAGCCGCTATGACCAGATCGTGGAGATGATCGAGCGCTCCGAACAGCTGAAATCCACCGCCGAGCGCACGGCCGCCGATCTGGCAGACAAGCTGGTCCCCTATACCTTTGGGGGAAGCCTGCTCAGCTTCCTGTTCACCGGCAGCGCCGTCCGGGCCCTGTCGGTGCTGATGGTGGACTTCTCCTGCGCCCTGAAGCTGGCCATGCCCCTGGCGGTGCTCTCCGCCATGGGGGAGGCGGGCCGCCAGCACATCACCGTCAAGGGGGGCAAGTTCCTGGAGGCGGTGGCCCAGGCGGACACCATCGTCTTTGACAAGACCGGCACTCTGACCCGGGCCTGCCCCCGGGTGGCCCGGGTCATTCCCTTCGGAGGCCGGAACGAGGACGAGCTGCTGCGGCTGGCCGCCTGTCTGGAGGAGCACTTCCCCCACTCCATGGCCAACGCCGTGGTGGAGGAGGCCAGGCGCCGGGGGCTCTCCCACGAGGAGATGCACACCAAGGTGGAGTACCTGGTGGCCCACGGCATCGCCAGCACCGTAGGGGGTGAGCGGGTGCTCATCGGCAGCGCCCACTTCGTCTTTGAGGACGAGGGCTGCACCATTCCCCCGGGGGAGGAGGCCCGGTTTGACACCCTGCCGACGGAGTACTCCCACCTGTATCTGGCGGTGGGCGGCGTGCTGGCGGCGGTGATCTGCATCTCCGACCCCCTGCGCCCGGAGGCCCGGCAGGTGCTCTCCGAGCTGCGGGCGCTGGGCATCACCCGCACGGTGATGCTCACCGGGGACAGCGGCCGCACCGCCGCCGCCATCGCCGCCCAGGTGGGGGTGGACGCCTTCCAGGCCGAAGTGCTGCCCGAGGACAAGGCCGGGTATGTCGCCCAGCTGCGCCGGGATGGGCACACGGTGCTGATGGTGGGGGACGGCATCAACGACTCCCCCGCCCTCTCCGAGGCCGACGCGGGCATCGCCGTCAGCGGCGGGGCCGCCATCGCCCAGGAGATCGCCGACATCACCATCCCCGGAGCGTCGCTCTGGGAGCTGGTGGAGCTGCGAAAGATTGCCCTGGGGCTGATGCGCCGCATCCACGCCAACTACCGCTTTGTCATCGGCTTCAACGGCGGCCTGATCACCCTGGGGGCGGCCGGAGCGCTGACCCCCGCCGCCTCCGCCACCCTGCACAACCTGTCCACCCTGGCAGTCAGCCTGCGCAGTATGTGCCCGCTGCCCGCAGAAAGGTCAGGAAAAGCGGACACATCTCAGAGCGATGCCCCATAGGCTTCCAGCAGAAACGCCAATTTTTCCCTTCTCTTCTGCATCATATTGTATTATTTATACAGTTGCACGTAACTAACTCATTGTGCTATAATCTGACCACGATGTGCAGTGCGCGAGGCATGGTAAGTCCAATCGGCGCTGCACATTTTTCCCGCATGTTGTTAGTTTAAACTAACCATTATCAAGACAGTAGGTTTTCAAGAGAAAGGAGCTGATCCTATCAAAGCCTTCCGTTCCACTCTGATTCTGTCACTGGCCTTGGTGGTGCTGTCGGTGCTGTCGCTGTTCGTCGGGGTCATCGACCTGTCGCCCGGTGCACTGCTGTCAGGGGATCTTGAGCAGCTGGAGATCTTCCTGATCTCCCGGCTGCCCCGGCTGCTGGCCATTTTGTGTACCGGCGTGGGCATGAGCGTGGCCGGCCTGATCATGCAGCAGCTGTGCAGCAACAAGTTTGTCTCCCCCACCACGGGGGCCACCATCTCCTCCGCCCAGTTCGGCATTTTGCTGGCGCTTCTGTTCATGCCCGCCTCCACCCTCTGGAGCCGGGCGCTGTTCGCCTTCGCCGCCGCAATTTTGGGCACCTGGGTCTTTGTCTTCTTTATCCAGCGCATCAAGTTCAAAGACGTGGTCATGGTGCCGCTGGTGGGCATCATGTTCGGCAATGTGATCGGCGGCGTGACCAACTACCTGGCCTACAAATATGAGATGACCCAGGCCCTCTCCTCCTGGCTGGTGGGCCACTTCTCGCTGGTGCTCCGGGGACGCTATGAGATCGTCTGGCTGACGGTGCCCCTGGTGATTCTGGCCTTTGTGTTCGCCAACCACTTCAACATCGTCGGGCTGGGCAGGGACTTCTCCAAAAATCTGGGGGTGCCCTACAATCTGGTGCTGCTGATGGGGCTGACCATCGCCGCCATGATCACCGCCAGCATCGTGGTGGTGGTGGGCTCCATCTCCTACATCGGACTGATCGTCCCCAACGTGGTGGCCATGTACAAGGGGGACAAGATCCGGGGCACACTGGTGGACACCGCGCTGTTCGGCGCCGTCTTTGTGCTGGTGTGCGACATGATCGGCCGGGTGGTCATCTATCCCTACGAGCTGCCCATCGAGCTGATTGTGGGCATCCTAGGCAGTCTGATCTTCATCGCCCTGCTGATCTACCGGCTCAACCACGGGCGGAAGGCCATCCGCCTGGGCGGGGCCGGGACCGGGGGCTGCGCCTCCCTGCCCCATCTGAAAGGAGGGGATGCCCCATGAACATCGCCGCCCTGCGCTCCAACCGGCGCAAACTGCTGATCATGGGGGTGCTGGTGCTGCTGTGTGCCGCGGCCTATCTGCTGGTGGAAGTCCACTTCGACAACCCCAGGCTGTTCCAGTACGCCCTGAAGATCCGCACCCCCAAGCTGATCGTCATGCTCATCACCGCCTTCGCCATCGGCGGGGCCTCCATCGTTTTTCAGTCCACCATCAACAACACCATCGTCACCCCCTGCCTGCTGGGGATGAACTCCCTCTACACCCTGATCCACACGGCGGTGTTCTTTTTCCTGGGCTCCGCCAGCGTGATCGCCACCAATGCCAACCTGTCCTTCGCGGTGGATGTGGTGCTGATGGGCATCACCGCCACCATCATCTACAGCTGGATCTTCAAGAAAACCAGGCACAATGTGCTCTATGTGCTGCTGGTGGGCACCGTCCTCACCTCCTTCTTCAGCAGCATCCAGAGCACCCTGACCCGGGTAATGGACCCCAACGAGTACGACACCCTGCTCAACACCCTGGTGGCCAGTTTCAGCAATATCAACACAGAGATCATCCTGTTCTCCGTGGTGCTGCTGGCGGGGATCGTCTTTGCGCTGCGGAAAGAGCTGGCCCTGCTGGATGTGCTCACCCTGGGCAAGGACCAGGCCATCAACCTGGGCGTGGACTATGACAAATGCATCCGGCGGCTGCTGCTGGGGGTGACCCTGTGCATCGCCGTGGCCACCGCCATGGTGGGCCCCATCTCCTTTCTGGGGCTGATCATCGCCAACCTGTCCCGGCAGCTGCTCAAGACCTACCGCCACGGCCAGCTGATCCTGGGCTCCGCCCTGTTCGGCATGATCGTGCTGGTGGGCGGCCAGCTCATTGTGGAGCACGTCTACTCCTATGCCATCCCCGTCAGCGTGTTCATCACCGTGGGGGGCGGACTCTACTTCCTCTATCTCCTGTTGACCAGAAAGAAGGTGTGAGTATGTTTGTCAAAGACCTGTCCAAGCGCTACGACGGCAAGACCGTGGTGGACGGGGTGAGCTTTTCCATCCCCAAGGGAAAGGTGATCTCCCTGATCGGCCCCAACGGGGCGGGCAAATCCACGGTGATGGGCATGATCTCCCGGCTGATCGCCCACGACAGCGGCCTGGTGGAGTTCGAGGGCAAGGACATCGGAAAGTGGAAGAGCAAAGAGCTCTCCAAGCGGCTGGCCATCCTGACCCAGAGCAACAGTATTCAGATGAAGCTCACCGTCCGGGAACTGGTGGCCTTCGGCCGCTTCCCCTACTCCGGCAGCCGCATCACTCCGGAGGACACGGCGGTGATCGACCAGGCCATTGAGTATATGGAGCTGGAGGAATTTCAGGATCAGTTCATCGACGAGCTCTCCGGCGGCCAGCGGCAGCGGGCCCTGATCGCCATGGTCATCGCCCAGGACACCGAATACGTCCTGCTGGACGAGCCCACCAACAACCTGGATATCTATCACGCCACCAACATGATGAAGATTGCCCGGCGTCTGTGCGACGAGCTGGGCAAGACGGTGATCCTGGTCCTCCACGAGATCAACTACGCGGCCTTTTACTCCGATTATATCTGCGCTTTTCAGAACGGAAAAGTCGCAAAGTTCGGCACTGTGGAGGAGGTGATGACCAAGGAAAATCTGTCCCAACTCTACCAGGTGGACTTCGAGATCCTGAACATCCAGGGCAAACCCCTGTCCATCTACTATTGACCCATTGTTTCAGTACTTTTCAGAAAAGGAGATTTTACCATGACCAAAAAAATCCTCTCCCTGGCTCTGGCCGCCGTCATGGCCCTGGGCCTGATGGCCTGCGGTTCCCAGGGTTCCGGTTCTGCCGGCGGAAACGCCTCCGGCAGCGCATCCGCCAGCCAGAGCGGCGCCCCTTCCTCCTCCGCCGACGCCAGCACCTCCAGCGACGCCGGCGCATCCGGCGAAAGCGCCCCTGAAACCGTGACCATCACCGCCCTGGACGGCAGCGGGCAGGAGCTTGAACTGGAGGTACCTTACAATCCACAGCGCATCGCCATCCTGGACATGGCCTGCCTGGACATCCTGGACGCCCTGGGCGTGGGCGACCGGGTGGTGGGCACCGCCTCCACCAGCCTGGAATACCTCCAGTCCTATATCAACGACTCCATCTCCAACCTGGGCACCATCAAGGAGGCCGACCTGGAGGCCGTGATGGCCTGCGAACCCGATGTGATCTTCATCGGCGGCCGGCTGTCCGCCAGCTATGACGCCCTGAGCGAGATCGCCCCGGTGGTCTATCTGGCCACCGACAGCGAGCTGGGCGTGGTGGAGAGCGTGCGCGAGAACGCCGCCACCATCGCCTCCATGTTCGGCCTGGAGAGCCAGGTGGAGGAGCTGATGAGCGGCTTCGACACCCGGATCCAGGCCCTGCAGGCGGCGGCCGAGGGCAAAACCGCCATTGTGGGCATGTGCACCAGCGGCAGCTTCAACGTGCTGGGCAACGACGGCCGCTGCTCCATCATCGGCGTGGAGATCGGCTTTGACAACGTGGGCGTGGACGCCGACGTGGACACCTCCACCCACGGCAACGAGGCCTCCTTTGAGTTCATTGTGGAGACCGATCCGGACTACATCTTCGTCATGGACCGGGACGCGGCCATCGGCACCGACGGCGCCCAGCTGGCCCAGGAGATCATGGAGAATGAGCTGGTCATGGACACCCGGGCCTATCAGGATGGGAACGTCATCTATCTGGCCCATCCCGCCGTCTGGTATACCGCCGAGGGCGGCATCACCGCGCTGGACCTGATGCTGCAGGACCTGGAGAGCGAGCTGCTCTGATCCGAAATCCCGCCCCACCCAAAGGGGGCCGGGGGCGCACATTTTTTCGTGCGCCCCCGGCCCCTCTCTTGTTTGCCTTTCTCCACCGGTTCAATCCAGCGCCCGGACCAGGGACAGCAGCTTTAAGATGTCCTCCGGGGGATCCTTGGCGTACATCAATCCATAGGGGATGGCAAAATCCCAGTCCACCGGAATGGTCACCAGCCCCGGGTGGACATCCCGCCAGCACTCCACCGTAATCATCACGTTCCGGGACTGGACACAGCGGTTGAACACCCCGATGTCGTAGAACTGAGCGGTATCCTCCAAACGGATCCGGGGGTGGCGCTCCAGCTCATCCCTCAGCCGGTCCACACAGGGGGAATCCCCCCGGCGCACCAGCATCACGGTCTCGCCGTACAGGTCCTCCAGGGTGAGCCGCTCCTTGGCGGCCAGAGGGTGCTCCCGGGCCACGGCGCAGCAGTGCTGATAGGTGCCCAGGGGCTGGAAGGCGCACCGCTCCAGCCAGTCGGCGGAGTCACAGACCCCCACCAGAAAGTCATACTTGACCCCCAGCGCCCCGATCTCCGCCAGAATGCCCTCGTGGTCGTCCTCAAAGGGGACGATGTGCAGCTTATAGCCGGGAAATGCCTCGTTCACCCGATACCACAGGTCCATAAAGGGCTTGCAGGGGTTGAGCAGGGAGCTGCCGATGCAGAAGGTGGTCTCCACCGCCTGGGACATCAGCCTGGCCTCCTCCACCGCCCGGTCCGAGGCCTCAAAGAGCTCCTTTGCGTGGCGGTAGATGACCTGGCCCGCCGGGGTGAGCCGGATGCCCTGGTTGCTCCGGTCAAACAGCTTGAGGTCCAGGTGTTTCTCCAGGGCGTTGATCTGCTTCATCACCGACGGGGCGGAGATGTACAGCCGCTCCGCCGCCCGGTTGAAGCTGCCGCAGTCGGCCACACAGATGAACACCCGGAGCTGTGGATTGACCATGGAAATACCCTCCCGTCGCATTAACATTTGGTTAATACGATGTTACAACATTGCTTCTTCCCTGTCAAGCGCCGGGCGGGGTACAATAAAGCCGGAAAGGGACGGCACCTTCAACCGCGGTGCCGTCCGGATCGCCCGGGGCTTGCTGCCCCAGTCCTTCACGCCGGTCTCCCCAGTCCCTCAGGGCACGGAGGATCCAGCATCTGAGCGCATTTATTTCCCCTTTTTTCCCAGACGGATATGGCTGTCATCCGCCCGCCGGATCGGGGAAATCGCCCAACCTGCTCCCGCTGCCATCCGGAGGGCGCGGTCTGTCGGAGCGGGCGGGGCAGGCAAACCGCCGGGCATTTTAAACAATGAGCATCATAGGAGGAATCTGTTATGGCTTACCAATTCTTCGTCCCCACCCGGGTCCTCTTCGGCGCGGGCCAGCTGAACCACCTGCACGAGCAGGACCTGCCCGGCAAAAAGGCCATGGTGGTCATCTCCAACGGCAAGTCCACCCGGGAGAGCGGCGCCCTGGACCGCACCCTGGAGCAGCTGTCCATGGCCGGGGTGGAGACCGTGCTGTTTGACAAGGTGGGGGCCAACCCCCTGAAATCCGTGGTGGAGGAGGGCGGCCGCTTCGCCCGGGACAACGGCTGCGATTTTGTGGTGGCCCTGGGCGGCGGCTCCGTCATGGACGCGGCCAAGATCATGGCCATGTACGCCCTCCAGCCCGGCGACCTGTGGGACTATGTGGCCGGCTCCACCGGCAAAATGCAGCCCCTGGTCAACCCCACCTTGCCCCTGGTGGCCATCACCACCACCGCCGGCACCGGTTCCGAGGTGGATCAGTGGGGCGTGGTCACCAACCCGGACACCAATGAGAAAATCGGCTGCGGCGGCCAGGACAGCCTGTTCCCGGTGCTGGCCGTGGTGGACCCGGAGCTGATGGTCACCGTGCCCCCCAAATTCACCGCCTACCAGGGCTTTGACGCCCTGTTCCACTCCACCGAGGGATATATCTCCAAGGCGGGCAATCTGATGGGCGACATGGTGCAGCTGGCCGCCATCGAGAACATCGGCAGGTACCTGGCCCGGGCGGTCCGGGACGGCGGCGACCTGGAGGCCCGGGAGCATGTGGCCTTTGCCAACACCATGTCGGGCTACTCCATGGTGGTCAGCTCCTGCACCAGCGAGCACGCCATGGAGCACGCCATGAGCGCCTACCACCACCAGCTGCCCCACGGCGCCGGGCTGATTATGATCTCCCTGGAGTACTACAAGCACTTTATCGACAAGCACTGCTGTGACGAGCGGTTTGTCCGCATGGCCCAGGCCCTGGGCAAGGCGGACGCCAGAGAGCCCATGGACTTCATCACCGCCCTGGCCGACCTGCAGGCCGACTGCGGCGTGGCCGGCCTGAAGATGTCCGACTACGGCATCCAGCGGGAGGACTGCCTGACCCTGGCCCGGAACGCCCGGGCCACCATGGGCGGCCTGTTCGGCGCCGACCCGGTCCCCATGACCGAGGAGGAGTGCGCCGCCATCTTTGAGAAGTCCTACCGCTGACAGGAGGGCACAGCCATGCGCGCACTGATCGCCTATTTCTCCCGGGCCGACGAGAACTATTTCAGCGGCGAGCTGCGGACCATTCCGGTGGGCAATACCGAGGTGGCGGCCAAGCTGCTGCAAAAGCTCACCGGGGCCGACCTGTTCCAGCTGGAGCCCCTGCTCCCCTACTCCAAGGATTACAACGAGTGCATCGCCCAGGCCCAGGATGACCAGCGCCGGGACGCCCGGCCGGAGCTGAAGGCCTACCCGGACAGCCTGGCGGAGTATGACACCATCTATCTGGGCTACCCCAACTACTGGGGCACCATGCCCATGCCGGTGTTCACCTTCCTGGAGCGCTTCGACTTCACCGGCAAGACCATCAAGCCCTTCTGCACCCACGAGGGCAGCGGCCTGGGCCGCAGCGAGGCCGACCTGAGGCGGCTGTGTCCCGGGGCCAAGATCGCCAAGGGGCTGGCCATCCGGGGCAGCGCCGCCGCCGGAGCCCAGGACGCGCTGAAGCGCTGGTGCGCGGCACAGCTATAACATCCACCGGCGGTCACGCTTTGCAAAAAACGGCCCACCGGACGCCGTATTCGGCGCCCGGTGGGCAGCACGGCAGGGCAAAGGCATCTTCGCCCGCAGTTTATGCTCTGTCCTCCGGTCCGGTCCCGCCGCTCCGGTATTCCGGACAGCGATAGCGCTGCTTGCCCCGGCTGGCCTTGCCATACTCTATGGCCTGAACCGGGCAGAGATCAATGCAGGCCATACAGTGGGTACACCGCCGCCCCCAGGCCGGCCGGTCCCGCTCCAGCCGGATATTGCCCAACGGGCACACCTCCCCGCATTTGCCGCAGCCCACGCAGGCATCCGTGGCGAAAAATCGTTTGGGGCGGATCAGGAAGCGGTACATCCCCCAGTTGACAGGTCCGGATTTGATCCGGTCCAGCAGCCCGGTGGAACGGGGCATCAGCTCTGCCCCGGCCAGGATCCGCCCTGCAGCCTCTGCCAGCACCGGGACGGCCGCCGTGAGTTTTTCCCGGATCTCGTCGGGCTGAGGGCTGGGAAAGAGCACCAGGTAATTGTCCGGCATCACCACCGGCAGCAGCCCCCGGTACGACAGCCCCTTCTCTTTGCACAGGGCGGCCAGCTCCCGCCAGGCAGCGCCGGTATCTCCGCCGCAGGTCAGCACAAAATAGGCCTCCCGGCTGCCGGAAAAATGCCCGGAGCGTATAAACTCCGCGAATACCTTCGGCACCCGCCAGGCATAGGTGGGCGCCACAAATACCCAGGGGCGCTCCGAGGTCAGCTCAGCCCCAATTCCCTGGCGAATATAGTGGAACGCGTCCACGCAGCGGTCTTCCAGCTGTTCCGCCAGCACCTGGGCGCAGTAGCGGCTGTTGCCCGTGCCGGTGAAATAGACGACCATTGTATTCCCTCCTCAAATCTGCTGTCCACGCCTGCACCCGGGGATGCAGATGGGGTAAACTCCCCTCCAGGGGAGCTTGCCCCGCCCGGCGCCGGTCCATCCGCCCCCAGTCAATGGATCACTTCCTTGACGCACTTGACCAGCTGTCCCAACTCCGATGGGGCGCTGCGGCGCCGGATGCACACCAGCTCGGCGTGGGCCCCGGGAAACGGGACAGGCCGATAGGTCAGCGTCTCCGACTCACACCCCTCAAACACCCGGGTCAGCAGGGAGAACCCCTGGCCCGACTCCAGATAGACCCGCACTGTGGCCAGATCCGGACACAGGATGGAACGCCGGAAGGGCAGCCGCCGGGCCCACTCCTCCACGCCGGGGAGCATGTTGTCCCGGGGCAGGGTGAGCTGGGTGTACTCTTCCAGGCACTCCAGGGTAAAGTGCTCCTGCCTGGCCAGCGGGTGGCGGGTGGAGAACACCACCTCAAAGGGCTTGGACTGGAGCACGTCCACCTTCACGTCGGGCCACAGCTTCCAGTCGTTGGAGGTGGTCACCACCAGATCCAGCCTGCCGTCCAGCAGCTGGTTGCGCAGCTCCACGAAATCCAGCATCTTGATCTCAAAATACACCCCGGGAAAGGCCCGAAACAGCTGCCGGGCCACGGGTAAAATCACAGAGCGCTGGCTCAGCAGGGACAAAAAGCCCACTGTGACGCTGGATTGCTTGACTCCGGCCACATCTTTGGCCTTTTTGATACTGGCATCCAGCTGGCGCTGGATGACCGCAAAGTCATCCCGGAGCACCTGTCCCGCCGGTGTCAGCGCCACGCTGCGGGTAGAGCGGTTGAAGAGCTTAAAGCCCAGCTCCTCTTCCAGGGCGGCGATTTGACGGGTGACCGCCTGTTGGCTCATATAGAGATTGCGGGCCGCTGTGGTGAAGCTGAGCACGTTTGCCACCTCCAGAAAGCAGCAAAGCTGTTTGTAGAGCATCGCTCTCCCTCCTTTTTTGCTCCATTATACCCGTCCGACAAACCCTTGGCAACCGGCGTGTTTTCGCCGCCCGCCCAGCAGAAAAACCATCATCCCGGCAAAAGCCGTTCCTATGGAGGAATCCCCATGCTGCTCAGACAGATGAAATACTTTGTGGCTGTGGTGGAGTGCAGCAGCTTTACCGAGGCCGCCGAACAGTGCTACATCTCTCAGTCCGCCATCTCCCAGCAGATCCAGTCCCTGGAGCGGGAGCTGGGGGTGGAGCTGATCCGGCGGCAAAACCGCCATTTCAGCATAACACCCGCAGGCGAGCACTTTTATACCCACAGCAAGGCCATTCTGGAGCAGGCGGAACACCTGGTCCGGGAGACCCAGCAGCTGGGAAACGACCAGAAGCGCCAGCTGCGCATCGGTTATCTGCGCTGCTACAGCGGGCTGGAGTTGCATCAGGCCATCGCAGCCTTCTCCCAGGCCCATCCGGAGGTGGCCCTCAGCATTGTCAACGGCACCCACGAGGAGCTCTATGACCTGCTGCGTCTCGGCGGGGTGGATCTGGTGCTCAACGACCAGCGGCGGGCCTTCTCCGACAGCTACGTCAACCTGGTGCTCACCCGCTGCGGCTGCTATGCCGAGCTGTCCCAGTACAATCCCCTGAGCCAGCGGGACTGCCTGGACCTGGAGGAACTGCGGCAAATGCCCTGCATCCTGATCTCCTCCCGGGAGCAGCAAAACGCGGAGCAGGAGTACTATCAGAACACCCTGGGCTTCGGGGGCAGCTACCTCTTCGCGGACAATCTGGAGGAGGGACGGCTGCTGGTGGTGAGCAACCGGGGCTTTCTGCCCATCGAGAGCGTGGGCACCCTGCCCCCGGAGGCCGCCTCTATCCGCCGGCTGCCCATCTGCCGGAACGGGCGGCAGCTGGAGCGCAATTTCTGCGCCTTCTGGCGCAAAGAACAGACCAACCCGTACATCCAGGCGTTCTCCGATGTGCTGCAGGGCCTGCTGGCCCCCGAATCGTGAGCAGTGCCAGGCTGTCTATGGCCTGGCATTTTTCATATAAGCCCCGCTTATCAGCCCCACCGGCATTCCAGATTGCTTCCCGGCACCGGCGGCCCTACAATAGAGCCAGCATCCAAACCATGGGCGGCAGCCCGCCGGGGCAGCCCGCCGGAGGGAAGAGAGGCATTTATGGAATACAGAGTATTGGGCAAAAACTTAAAGGTATCCGCCCTGGGGCTGGGCTGCATGGGCATGACCCACGCCCTGGGGGCCCCGGCAGATGAAAAAGAGATGACCCGGCTGCTGGAGCGGGCGGTGGAGCTGGGCTGCACCTTCTTCGACACGGCGGAGTGCTACACCGGCGCCCGGCCGGACGGCTCCACCGCATACAATGAGGCGCTGGTGGGCCGGGCCCTGAAGCCCTTCCGGGATCAGATTGTGCTGGCCACCAAGTGCGGGGTGCGCCACCGGGGGGACCGGCTGGAGACGGACAGCCGGCCGGAGGCCATCCGCCGGTCGGTGGAGGGCAGCCTGAAAAAACTGCAGACCGACCACATCGACCTGTACTATCAGCACCGGATCGACCCCAAGGTGGAGCCGGAGGTGGTGGCGGACACCATGGCCGCCCTGATCCGGGAGGGCAAGATCACCCACTGGGGCATCTCCGAGGCCAACGAGGACTATCTGCGCCGGGCCCACGCGGTGTGCCCGGTCACCGCCGTCCAGAACCGGATGAGCATGATGTACCGGCGCTATGAGGGGCTGTTCCCGGTGCTGGAGGGGCTGGGGGTGGGCTTTGTGGCCTTCAGCCCCCTGGCCAACGGCTTCCTGACCGCCCGCTACCGGGACACCTCCCAGTTTGATCCGGGCAGCGTGGACTTCCGGGGCTCCATGCCCCAGTTCTCCCCCGAGGGTGTGGCCCAGAACCGGGCGCTGCTGGAGCTGATCGAAGGCAAGTCCCGGGAGAAGGGGGCCACCCCGGCCCAGATCTCCCTGGCCTGGATGATGGCCAAGCGGCCCTACATCGTGCCCATCCCCGGCTCCCGGAAGGAGGAACGGCTGCGGGAGAACTTCGGGGCGGCGGAGCTGCATCTGACACAGGAGGAGGTCCGGGAGATCGACCAGGCCCTGGACCACATGAGCATGTCCGCCGTCTTTGGTGGCCACAAGAGTGAATCCGCCCAAAATGGGCGCACGAAATGACAGGAGGAAATTTCCATGGAGTACAGACAGCTGCCCCACGGCGGCCCCCACGAAACATTCAGCGTGCTGGGCCTGGGGATGGGGGGCATCCAGGTCAGCCCCCCGGAGGAGATCGAGGCAGTGGTGCGCACCGCCATTGACAACGGCATCAACTTTTTTGACCTCTGCGCCGGAGGCAGGAGCGTCTATGAGCCCTTTGGCCGGGCCATCGCGGGGCGGCGGGAACAGGTGTTCTTCCAGCTCCACTTCGGGGCGGTGTACAACGCCAAGGGGGACTACGGCTGGTCCCGGAATCTGAAGCAGATTCAGGACACCTTCGCCTGGGAGCTGAAGGCCCTGGGCACCGGCTACGCCGACTTCGGCTTCCTCCACTGCGTGGACGAGGACGAGGACTTCGACGACCTGGTGGAAAACGGCGTGCTGGACTACCTGAAGGAGCTGAAGGCGGAGGGCCGGGTGCGCCACATCGGCTTCTCCTCCCACACCCCCTCGGTGGCCAACCGGGTGCTGGACACCGGGCTGGTGGACCTGATGATGTTCTCCATCAACCCGGCCTACGACCTGGAGCAGGGGGACGAGCTGGGCATCGGCTCCAACTCGGAGCGTATGAAACTCTTCCGCCGCTGCGAGGCCATGGGAGTGGGCATCTCGGTGATGAAGCCTTTCCACGGGGGCAAGCTGCTGGAGGCGAGCACCTCCCCCTTCCGCACCGCCATGACCCGCTATCAGTGCATCCAGTACGCCCTGGACCGGCCCGGCGTGCTGTCCGTCGTGCCCGGAGTGCGGAATCTGGAGGATCTGCGGGCGCTGCTGGGCTTCGCCTCCGCCACCGAGGCGGAGCGGGATTACTCGGTGATCGGCCAGTTCACCCCCGCCGCGGCCCAGGGCAACTGCGTCTACTGCAACCACTGCCAGCCCTGCCCCGCCGGCATCAACATCGCCCTGGTCAACAAATACTATGACCTGGCCCTGGCCGGGGACCAGATGGCCAAAAACCACTATCAGAAGCTGGCCATCCAGGCCGACGCCTGCATCGGGTGCGGCCACTGCGACCGGCGCTGTCCCTTCCACACCCACCAGAGCGCCCGCATGGGGGAGATCAACGCCTATTTCCAGGCCCAGTCCTGAGCCGGAGCGCTACAGACCGCAAGGCGGCATTTCAAAAAGGAGGTACCTTCTATTATGAGCAAGTCCAAAGTCTATTTCACCAAGGAGATCACCCCGGAGAGCCTGATCCGCATTTACAAGGCCCTGGGTGTGGAGCTGAAGGGCAAGGTGGGGGTGAAGATCTCCACCGGCGAGCCCGGCGGCCACAACTACCTCCACCCGGAGCTGATCGGCGACCTGGTCCACGCCCTGGACGGCACCATCATCGAGTGCTGCACCGCCTACAACGGCCGCCGCATGGACCCCAAGGAGCACTGGAAGGCCATTGAGGAGCACGGCTTCAAGGCCATGGCCCCCTGCGACATCATGGACGAGTTCGGGGAGATGGAGCTGCCGGTCCACGGCGGGTTCCACCTGGACAAGGACATTGTGGGCGAACATTTTGCCAACTATGACTCGGTTCTGGTGCTCTCCCACTTCAAGGGCCACGCCATGGGGGGCTTCGGCGGGGCGCTGAAGAACATCAGCATCGGCATCGGCTCCACCCGGGGCAAGACCTATATCCACACCGCCGGCGTGACCGGCGACGCGGCGGTGCTCTTTGACAACCTGCCCCTCCAGGACCACTTCCTGGAGTCCATGGCCGACGCCTGCAAGGCGGTCATCGACTACAAGGGGGCCGGAAACATGGCGTATATCAACGTGGCCAACCGGCTGAGCGTGGACTGCGACTGCGACTCCCATCCCGCGGAGCCGGAGATGGCCGATCTGGGCATCTTCGCCTCCCTGGATCCGGTGGCCATTGACCAGGCCTGCTACGACGCGGTGGTCAACGCCCCCGACCCGGGCAAGGCCGCCCTGATCGAGCGGATGGACTCCCGCCACGGCATCCACACTGTGGAGGCCGCCGCCCAGCTGGGCCTGGGCAGCCGAGACTGCGAAATCGTCTCCCTGGACTGAGGTGAAACCATGAAATACAGAACCCTCGGCAGCTCCGGCCTGACGGTGTACCCGGTGGGCCTGGGCTGCATGGGGCTGAGCCAGAGCTATCCCCCCTTCCCGGACCGGCGGGAGGCCGTCGCCTTCCTGCGCCGGGCGGTGGAGATGGGCGAAACCTTTTTCGACACCTCGGAGCTCTACGGCATCTACGCCAACGAGGACTTGGTGGGCGAGGCCCTGGAGCCGGTCCGGGACCAGGTGGTGCTGGCCACCAAGTTCGGCTGGGACATCCGGGAGGGCAGATGCGTCGGGCTGGACAGCCGCCCCGAGGCCATCCGCTGGGCGGTGGAGGGCTCCCTCCGACGGCTGCGCACCGACCACATCGACCTGTACTATCAGCACCGGGTAGATCCGAAGGTACCGATTGAATTGGTGGCCGAGACCATGCAGGAGCTGATCCAGGAGGGCAAGGTCCTCCACTGGGGGCTCTCCGAGCCCGGGGTGGAGACCGTACGCCGGGCCCACAGGGTGTGCCCGGTGGCGGCGGTGCAGAGCGAGTACTCCCTCTGGTTCCGCCAGCCGGAGCGGGAGCTGCTGCCCGTCCTGGAGGAGCTGGGGATTGGCTTTGTCCCCTTCAGCCCCCTGGGCAAGGGGTTTCTGACCGGAACGGTGGCAAAGGATCAGACCTTCGGTGCGTGGGACATCCGGAGCACCATCCCCCGGTTCAACGACCGGGTCAACCTGGAGCGCAATCAGGCCCTGGCGGAGGCAGTGAAGGCCTTCGCCCACAGCCGCTGCCTCTCCCCCGCCCAGGTCTCCCTGGCCTGGCTGCTGCGCCAGAAGCCCTGGATCGTCCCCATTCCGGGCACCAAGACCGAGGGGCGGCTGCGGGAGAATATGAGCGCCGCCTATGTGGAGCTGTCCGAGGCGGACTGGCGGGAATTTGACCGGCTGCTCCAGGGCATTGCGGTCTACGGGGAACGCTACGCCCCGGAGATGCTGCGGATGACCGGCCGGTGAGGCCCCGCATCGCATAAGCGCTCCTGATGGACTCTGCCCCGGAATCAGAATTGATTCCCGCCGCCGAAGGGGTACAATGGAGACAGAATCCAGTCAGAAAAGGAGCTGTCTCTCATGAAAAATGTGATGATCCTGACCGGCGCGGGACAGATCGGCATGGCCATCGCCCGCCGGATGGGCCACGGCATGAAGATCGTCATCGGAGATAAGAAGCCGGAGCATGCCCAGGCGATCTCTCAGATCATGAACCAGGCCGGCTTTGACACGGCGGCCATGGAGATGGACCTGTCCTCCCGGGACTCCATCAAAGCGCTGATCGCCCGGGCCCAGCAGTATGGCCCCATCACCATGCTGGTGAACGCCGCCGGCGTCTCCCCCAGCCAGGCCCCTGTGGAGGCCATCCTGAAGGTGGACCTGTACGGCACCGCCGTGCTGCTGGAGGAGGTGGGCAAGGTCATCGCCCCCGGCGGCGCAGGGGTCACCATCTCCAGCCAGTCCGGCCACCGGATGAAGCAGCTCACCCCCGAGGAGGACGAGGCCCTGGCCTGCACCCCCACCGAGGAGCTGCTGGGCCTGGAGCTGCTCCAGCCCCGGAACATCCGGGACACCCTCCACGCCTATCAGCTGGCCAAGCGCTGCAATGAAAAGCGGGTCATGGCCGAGTCGGTGAAGTGGGGGGAAAAGGGCGCCCGGATCAACTCCATCTCCCCGGGCATCATTGTCACCCCCCTGGCCCTGGACGAGTTCAACGGGCCCCGGGGCGACTTCTACAAAAACATGTTCGCCAAATGCCCCGCCGGGCGGCCGGGCACCGCCGACGAGGTGGCCAATGTGGCTGAGCTGCTGATGGGCCCCCAGGGCGCCTTCATCACCGGGGCCGACTTTTTGATCGACGGCGGCGCCACCGCCTCCTACTTCTACGGCCCGCTGAAGCCGGAGGCTTAAGAGGATTAATCTTGCCTGAAAACATTTTGCGGCCGGGGGCGGGGGAAAAGATTACGCCCCCGCCGGGGTTATTTTAAACGCCACACTGCCCCCCCCCCCCCCAAACGGTAAGAACAA
>CAUGSS010000046.1 GCA_959602365.1 uncultured Eubacteriales bacterium | reverse complement strand
TGTCGTCGTAGTTGGTGACGCCGTCGTTGTTGGGGCCGTAGTCGGTGTCGTCGTAATTGGTGACGCCGTCATTGTTGGGGCCGTAGTCGGTGTCGTCGTAGTTGGTCACGCCGTCATTGTTGGGGCCGTAGTCCGTGTCGTCGTAGTCGGTCACACCGTAGTCGGTGGCGCCGTCGCTGTCGGGGCCGTAGTCGGTGTCGTCATAGTCCTGGAACTCGGCGTCCATCTCGGAGACCTTTCCGGTCACGGCATTCACCTCGTACTCGTAGGAAATGCCGTCCAGGACGAATTCCACCTCATACTCCCCGTCCCCCAGGTCATACTCCTGCTCCGCGAACTGGATGTCATCCCGGCCCAGCTGGGTGGAGAGGATGTTCTGGGCCGCGGCGGCGTTGATATAGCCCAGGTCGCCGTAGGCCTCATCGTAGTCATCCCCGTCCAGGGCCACGGCCTGGGAGCCGATCTGGCCGGACTCCACCACCAGGCGGACCGCTTCCGCCAGCTCGTTGAGGAACTGGTCGCTGGGGTAGGCGGAGCCCCGCTCCAGCTTCAGCACGATGTTCCGCGCCTGGCCGGCGATGGTGGCGTCGAAGTACCCGGCGGCGTTGATCTCATCCACCAGCTCTCCGATCACCTCGGTGCAGGCCCGGCCCTCGTAGCCGGAATAGGCGGAGAGAACCGCCCGGCCGTCCTCGTTGAGGGCGTTGAGGGCCACCACGTTGCCAGCCTGGTCGTAATCCATCTCGATCTCCGGGTTGACGCTCAGCAGCACGGTGCCGGCCACCGCGCCGGCCGTCTCCTGGACGGTGGACTGGGAGGTGGGCTGGGGGTTGGAGGTGGCGGCGGATTCCGTCGGGGCGGGGGCGCCGCCGCAGGCGGTCAGGGTGGTCAGGGCCAGCGCACCGGTCAGGGCCATGCCCAGCAGCTTGCGAGTCATGTTCTTTTTCATTTGGCTCATCTCCTTAAAATATGAAGTGGTTTTTTGCCTGTCTTTTGTGTTCTGTGGGTAGGATACGGAGCCGGGGCCGGGAAACCGGGGGCGGGATCCAATATTTTTTTGATTTTTCCGGTGCTTTTCTTTTATGTCCTTCCGGCCTCGGCTGTCACAGGGAGGATACGGCAGCGGGGCGGAAAAACCGGGGCCGCCGGGAAAATAGTTTCATTTTGCCCCCCGCCTCAATCGTCGCCGTCCTCTCCCTCGTCATCGTCCTCGTCGCCGCTGTCATCGTCATCGCCGTCCCGATCCCCGTAGTCGGTGGCGCCGTCGGTATAGGGGCTGCCGCCGTCGTCGTCTCCGGCGGCCGTGTCCCCCGGCTGGGGCTGGCCGCCCCCGGGGGAGCCGCCGGAGCCGGCCCCCTGGCCTGTGCCCTGGGCCGTGCCGCCGCCGTAATCCGATGCGCTGTAATCGGTGGCGCCGCCGTCATCATCGTCATCAGCATCCGGGGCCTCATAGCCGCTGTCGCCGCTGACGGCGCCGCCCTCCGACGAGCCGGCCGTCTGGGGCGGGACCTGGATGACCACCTCCCCGGTCTGGGCGGCGTCCTGGGTCTGCTCCTGGGTCTGCTGGGTGGAACTCTGGGCCTGCTGGGCGGAGCCTTCCGTCTGCTGGGCGGCGCTGCCCAGCTGGATCACGATGCGCTCGCCGTAGCGCTCCTCCAGCTGCCGGCGGACCTGCTCCTCCTCCCGGGCCTGCCAGTCGCTGTCGGAGCTGTCCACGGTGATGGAGACGGTGTCGCCATCGGAGAGATAGCCCATCTCAATGGCCCGCTCCACCAGCTCCTCGGTGGCGGTCTCCCGGTCCTTGCCTTGGTAGGCGTATCCTTCAATCAGGTCCGCGCCGTCCGCGTTGAGTCCCTCCAGATCCAGCACCCGGTCGGTCTGGCTGACGGTCATCTCCAGGTCGGGATTGATCTGAATGCGCAGCGTTCCGTAGGCGGTGAAGTTGGGCCGGTAATAGCCGAAGAAGACCAGGCAGAGGCAGGCGGCCAGGGCGGCCAGGCCGGAGAGGGGCTTCCACACTGCGGCCTTCGCGGGCCGGGAGGCCTTCAGCTCCACGATCTCCTCCACCGTCTCCCCAACCTGATAGCGCAGGTTGGCCGCCTTCAGAAAGCGGCCGTTCTCGTCCAGCATCACCGCATAGGCCGGATGGGTCTCCATCACGAGATATTTCATTTCCCGCCGCCTCCTTTCGCCGGGGCGATCTGGCAGAGATGTCCCCGTATGATCTCGTAGCCGTTGGTGAAGGCCAACAGGATGGCCACCAAATATTTTCGGTGCCGTTCCATGGTTTTTTTGTCGGTTCCCGAACCGGCCGCCAGCTCACCCATGGGCAGGCGGCCCGTCTCCACCAGTTTCTCCAGCAGTTCCGGCCTGGAGCGGGCGTAGTCCAGCACCCGGCGGCAGGCGGAAAGTGTCCTCTCCTGCCGGGGACAGTTGTCCGCCACCTCGGAAAAGGAGATGCCAAAACCCGCCAGCTGGTCGCCGAACTCCTGGATCTCCTTCTGGCTGGCTGTGCGTACTTCAAATGCGCCGATTTCGTCCCGGGTGTCCGGCAGAGCGTCCAACAGACTGCGGTCCTCTTCGTCCCCGCCGGCGGGGGCGTGGAGGGAGACCACATTCCCGTGGCGCTTTTCTGCCCGGTAGTGGTCGATGAGGCGGTTGCGGATGGCTCGGGCGGCGTAGGGCAGGAAGGCCCCCCGGCTCTTTTCGTAGCTCAGGATGGACTCATAGAAAGCCAGCATGGCGATGCTCAGCTCGTCCTCGTGGCCGTTCTCTGGCGCGGCGTGGGTGAATTTTACTGTCTCGCTGCGGATAAACCCCATGTACTGCCCGATCAGGGCGTCCGCGGCCTCCGAATCTGTTTTTGCCGCCTGGACCTGGGTCACAATGCTGTGTTCTGTTCCCACCATTTTGATCCCTCCATCCCCTCCAACGGAAGAATACGAAGCCGCCGCCGGATTTTCGGGGTCATAGCAGAAAAATATGTCAGAGTATAAAACACCATAATAAATGTTAATGGATCTGACTGCATACTGCGACCTGTATATCATTAAATGCGCGTAAATTATTTGTAAAGCGAAAATATGCGTTCTGCGAATGGTGAAGGCCCTGGCCGGCGTCGGCCTTCTTCGTCCGCATGGGCGTACCTAGGCAGCGTGACGCCTTGCCGCTGTGGCTCGGGGGCTCGGATGGCGGTGCCTGTTCTGGCGGGATGGCTTGCCTTGAGGCAGTCTCAGCAGAGGGCGTGTACACATCAGCGCGGATCTTTTCAATGGCTTCCGCAGAAAAAATTTCTGCTTTTTGTTTTCAGCGCCTTCCATTTTATTCATATGCTTTTTGCGCGGAGTCAACTGGCGCATGATCTGAACCAGGAAGGCGCCTAAGACAGCAAAAAAATGCAAGATACTGCAAAGTATTTTTTCGTTTGCCGTAATAAGGAAATGCTGGGAGATAGGTCGACAATTCCGGGAAAAAGTATGATTATTTACAAAAAACAGTTCGCGCATAAAATACAACGTATATGTATTTTCGTTGACTTTTGAAAGGGCTAACGTTACAATAAAGTTGATTTTTCCTCTGCTGAAAAGATATGCTAATTTTGGAAAATGCTGTTCTTGCTTGACTTATTGCGGAAAACAGAAGAAAGCAGGAAAACAAGGAGATAAACCCGCGGCGAAAACAGAAAAATAAAACTTGAAGAAATGTTGTAAAAATTTGCCGTGAATGGACAGATACTATGGCAAAAAAGCTTTGCCTGGCAGCGGGCAGCAACAAAAGGTGATTTTTATAAATGTTACCCTGTAATGGTCGATTTATGGTGAACATAAACACCGTGGTTAACGGCGGTGTGTAAGGGAGGGGGCCTGTCAATATGAAGAGTTTGGCGCCACAGACGGATGAGCTGAAATTGGACAAAAAGAGAAATTACATTAAACTGTTGGCGGTTATCCTGGCTGCCCTATTGGTGCTCAGTGCCAGCGGCCTTGCGGTTCGTTGGATTTATTTGACCCAGTTCGCTGCGGCTCGGGGAACAGCTACGGTTCCCGACAATCTGATCAGCGAGACAGAGGGAATTCCGGAGATGCCGTCAGAAGTTGAAGCGGCTCAGCCCGATACGCCGGAGCAGACAGCCTCTGATTCCGCGCCGGAGACAGGATCTCGTCAGATTTCGGCTGGACAGAATGCAGTGGGGCGGCAGTCTGAGGCACAGGCATCCGGCCAGGAGGCGGCTTTGCTGGAGCTGTATCGTGGCAGACCGGAGGTCAATGAACCTTTTGCGGTTGACAACATGCTCCCGGGCGACAGCGTGACCCGGTATTTCTGCATTCACGCCAGTCATGATACAGATTTGCACCTGATTTTTCAGCCGGAGATAACCGACCAGACCCAAGGCTTGGCCGATGTGCTGTACATCAAGGTCACGCGGCTGGATACCGGTGAAGTGCTGTGCGATGGCGCCTTTTCGCTGGCGGATCAGCAGGAGTTTGTCACTGTGCTGCCGCGCAACGGTCAGGGAGAGAGTACGATCTACTATCGTATTGACGTGTCTGCAGATACATCGATTGGAAATGAATACCAATTGGCGTCGCTGACAGCGGACTTTCATTGGTATGTGAACGGCGGCGATCAGGGGGCGCTGACGCCTCCCAAGACAGGAGATACTGCCATGCCGGCAATTATGTGGACAGTGCTGTGCCTGTCGGCATCAGCGCTGGTCGTACTGCTTCTGATCCGCCGAAAGGGGGCGAAGGACTGTGACCACACCTAAACAGGGGAGGAAGAAGGCTGCAGGCAGCCTGATACTTGCGCTGATTCTGGCAGCAATGCTGGTGGTCACCTCTGTGGCACTGCTTTTTTCCATGGTCTCTGTGGATGGAAATACTTTTCAGATGGGCCGGGTAAAGATTGAATTAAATGGTGGCCAGACAATTTTTAATGAGACCAGCCTGGTGGTAGAACCCGGCTATTCCGTGGTGGAGGACTTCACCGTGGAAAATACAGGGACGGCGGACGCTTACTACCGGCTTTATCTGGAGAATGTAAGCGGTTCGCTGAAGGATATCCTGGTTTTTGATTTATATGATGGAGACCAGCTGATCTTTAGCGGCAAGGCCTCGGAACTGACCCGACAGAATCCCTGCAGCGGGGATACTGTCCTGACTGTGGGAGAAACCCGGACGTTGACAGCGGTGGTCAAAATGCCGGAGGAAACCAGCAACGCTGTTCAGAATGGAAGTATCGCCTTCGATCTCACTGTAGATGCAGTGCAGGCCAAGAACAACCCGGACAGGTTGTTTAACTGATGGGCTGGCAATGGGATGAAGATGGAAGAGATGAGATAGGTGGGTGATCGCTCTATGTCAAAAACAAAAAAATCCCTGCTGGCCAGCGCCGTAAGCCTGATTGTCTGCCTGGCTTTATTGACGGGCACAACCTTTGCCTGGCTTTCTGACCGTATTGTCAATACAGGAAATACCATTCAGGCGGGTGAACTTCAGTTTGATGTGACTGGCTACCGGCTGGAAGGGGGAAATTGGGCAAGCCATGTGATTCATCAGCATCTGGGCGAGGAGCCGTTGATTGCTGCAGGAAATTGGGAGCCGGGACAGCACGGCGCCATTATGCTGAAAATCAAGAACGAGGGCAGCGTTGCGCTGCAGGTTAGCCTTTCCGTGCAGGCGGAAGGCGAATTGCTGGGAGGTCTCTGGTATCACATAGATACCTTGACCTCCGATGACAGCGGTGGAGATTCAATGAAGTCGAAGCTGTTGTTTTCCGATCCAGACAAGCGGCCGGCGAGCGGTACGGAAAATGCGACCTGCATGAGCGGGCTTGCCGATGCGGATATTCCCGTTTGGACGATATACCCGGCGGCGGCGGAAGGTGATGGCGAGGATACCTATGCCTATTACCTCCTGGAGTACGGTATGTATACCGACGCGGAAAACACTTACCAAGGCAAGAGCGTCAACCTGGACATTGCGGTAAACGCCACCCAGGCGCGTGTTGAGACGGACGGCTTTGGCAGGGCAGACTATGATGCAGAGGCGACCTTCCCTGTGACGGACAGCGGCTCCTTTGTCACCGCGCTGGAGCGGGGCGGTTTGGTGACTGCTGTGAGCGACTTTACCTGGGATAAAGCCGTTACTATGGCGGGAGGCACTCAAAGCGTGCTTAACTTGGAGCAAGATGCGGTCATAACAGTGACCCGTGGGGGAATCGTTGACGTCAACGGGCAAGCCCAGCTCACCCTTCAGGGGACGGGCAGGATGGAGCAGGATATGAAGTCAGAGCTCGGATTCCTTGTCCGGGCAAGTGATGACTCTAAAGTGGTTATCAGGGAAGGTACCTATATTTCCGGCTTGACCTGCATCCAGGCAGGCGGCAACGCCCAGGTGGAGATCTACGGCGGACACTTTGAAGCTCTGACCGATTGGAACGAGACCTATTGGCTGCTGAATCTGATAGACAATTCAAATGCCAGCATTACAGTTTACGGCGGTACCTTTGTGAATTTTGATCCTTCTCACAGCAGGACAGAAAATCCTGAGGCCAACTTTGTGGCTGACGGCTATAAGGTCGTGTCAGAGACACAGGCCAACAGCGACATCTGGTATACGGTTGTTCCGGAATAAAAATATTTCCTGTATAGAAATGTGAGAGAGCAATTCTTTGCATTCCCAAAACGGAGGAAAAAGGGAGGTACATATTATGAAGCGCACAAAGAAATCCCTGCTGGCAAGCGGACTGGCCCTTGTGGCCTGCCTCGCCCTGCTGATGGGGGCCACCTTCGCCTGGTTCACCGACAGCGTGAGCAATACGGGCAACCAGATCCAGGCAGGCACGCTGGACATCCAGCTCAATGATGGAACGGAAACGGCACTGTTCAGCAGTGATAATAATTTCCTCTGGGAGCCCGGCCGCTCTCAGATGGCTACTGCTACCGTGAGCAATGCCGGCAACCTGTGGCTCAAGTACACCATGAGTTTTGACCATGTGCAGACAACCGGCACAGACATCACCCAGGTGCTGGATGTCTACACGGTGGATGCCAATGCCACGAGCTTGGAAGGGGCCACTTATTTGGGCACGATGGCCGACCTGATGGCCGGCGGTTCCTTCGCGGCCAAGGACGCAGTGCTTGCCCCACAGAGCAGCGGAGAGGAATCCAGCAACACCTTTACCCTGGTTATCAAGATGCAGGAGAGCGCCGGCAACGAATACCAGGGTGCGGGTGTCAGTTTTGATGTGACCATTCAGGCGACCCAGTACACGCATGAGCAGGACGGCTTTGGAAATTCGGATTACGATGCGGGCGCATATTATGCGGATACCTATGTGGCGGATGGAACAGCGCTGCTTGATGCCATTGCAAATGCCGACAGCGGCGATGTGATTGCGCTCAGTGCGGATGTCGCGTTGAATGATCGCCTTGTCATTGCGGACAAAGATATCGTTCTCAACCTGGATGGACACACGATTACGTTTGATGGGGCCTATGCCAATGCAGGCGCTGCGGATGACGTGACGCCTATCCGGGTAAATGCGGGCGGTTCGCTGACCATCGCCGGAAACGGCACCATTGATGCCAGCAACGCATCGGATTATGTGGTCCCTGTCTCTGTAATGGGGGAGAACGGCTCCGTCGTGATTGAAAGCGGCACCTTTATTGTGGATACCCCCCGGGAGTCCTGTGTGTTTGCCATGGGCGGAAGTGTTGCGATCTACGACGGCACTTTTATCAATCGTTCTTCAGATTACCTGTATGGCGACGGCGAAGCCCTCACCCTGAACCTGTCTAACGGAACCCCCGGTACCATCACAGTGTATGGCGGTACCTTCGAGGGCCGTGACCCGGCGGCGGGCGATGACAACCTGGGCGGCACCTTTGTGGCGGATGGGTATCGTTCCAACCGGGTTTCCGAAAACACCTATGTGGTTACGGCGGCAGGAACAACGGTGGTTGGGGATGCCAATGGATTAATGGATGCTGTCAATGACGGCAGTGCGGACACCATTATGATTGCCGAGGATATTACACTCGACAATCCGTTGAGCATCACCAGAGACGTGACCATCGACGGTATGGGAAGCACCGAAATTACTGGCAAGCCAATTTCTGTTTCCGCCGATGTCACTTTTCAGAATGTGACGTTGGCCAAGCCTACAAATAATAACAACAACGCCTCCTTGGTGTATGGAAACGACGGATGCAGCACTCTTGTGTTTGACGGGTGCACATTCTCTGATCCGCAGTGGGAAGCGATCCAGATCACATCGGCTGATTTTGAGCGCTTGACGGTCAATAACTGTACCTTTACGGCGGCCAATGTGGAAGGGGCTGCGAACGGCAGTTATGGCAATGCGGCAGATGAGGCAATACGCTACATCCACATTGAACCCAGCGCGTCGGATTCTGTGGTTGCCGACATCACTATCACGAACAATGTATTCCAGAACTGCGATAAGGTGAAGGATTCCGTGGTGGGTATTTACTTTGTGGATGGCTCCACGATAACCGTTGGCGGGAATACTTTTGAAAATTTGGAAATCAGCAATGGTACCAGTGGAAAACTCAGCGTCGGTTGGCCTGAAGAGGAAGTGTTGAAAACAGTATCCAACTGGACTGGTGAGGCAGCTTCTTTTCCGATCAACGGATAAACTGCATTTCCCCGCCCCTTTTTACAGGGGTGGGGATGCAAGGGCACAAGCCAGGGCCTGTACCCTTGCATCCCCAAAACGGGAAACAAAGGAGGTACATATATGAAGAGCACAAAGAAATCCCTGCTGGCCAGCGCTCTGGCCCTTGTGGTGTGCCTTGCCCTGCTGATGGGGGCCACCTTTGCCTGGTTTACCGACAGCGTGAGCAATACGGGCAATAAGATTCAGGCAGGCACGCTGGGTATCACCGCCATGGCATATGATGTGGATATGGCCAACACCGGCAGCACCGGATACCAGATTTCGGGCGTCAACGGCGGCAACGAATTCTATTTTGAGGCAGCGGGTCAGGATCTGGGTGAGAATTCAGCTGCCATCATCAATGAGAACCTGTGGGAGCCCGGCCAGTCTAACGCCAAGCTGCTGTCGGTGACCAACAGCGGCAACCTGGCCGCCAAGGTCAAGCTTCAGTTCACTGTAAACGACGGCGGCCTTCAGAACGCCCTCTGGTTTGATTTCCTCCAGGTGGACGAGGCGGGGACAATCACCGGCTCCTTTACCAAGCGTCCCATGAGCGAGCTGAGCACCCTTGCGAACGCCCTGGAGATTTCCCTGGCTGCGGGAGGTAAAGTGCAGTATATCCTGGTCTACGGCATGAATGAAGAGGCCGGCAATGAGTACCAGGGAGCAACATTCTCGGCCGACGTGACCATTCTGGCCACACAGGACACTGTGGAGACCGACGGTTTTGGAAGCGACCAGTATGATAATGCGGCTGTTTATCCTGTAATCACCACAGTTGATGATGCCGATGCTCTGCAGGATGCGCTCAATCAGCCCGGTGTGCCCACTGAGATCACGGTGCCTGCCGACATTGAAGGCATCAGCGCCCTCCAGGTTACTGGTGAGGTTACCATGAATATGGGGACCAGCATGATTTACAATATCACGCCTTTAGCTGGTGCGCGCATCACGGTGGAAGATGGAGGTTCCCTGACCATCAATGCCGAGGCGAATTCCAGCCTGAATTACAATGCCGGTCGGCTCACTGCCGCGGGTACCGGTTCTTCGCTGACGGTCAATGGCGGTAAATTTGGCGAGAGCGGTTCCCAGTGCGCGGAAGTCTCTGCACTTGATGGCGCCGCGGTTACCATCAACGATGGAACTTTCTCGTCTTCCGGTGCTTCCGGCCATGCGGTGCTGGCGCAGAATGACGGTACTGTCACGGTCATCGGCGGTTCCTTCAGCTGCAGCGGCGCTGATAGCATTCTCTTCTATGCGGATGGCGGTACTATAGTTGTTGAGGATTGCTCCATCAGCTATGTCAACGGCACGCGGTATGGCGCAACCAACGGCGGCCAGATCCTTGTCTCCCAGGATTTTGCTCCCAGTCAGCCGTCGGTTTCCGACTGCACTGTCACCGATAACGGCGATGGTTACTGGCTGATTTCTGCCCAGTAAGTGTTTTCTCCCGCTCCCCCTCGGGGAGCGGGGATGCAAAGGCACAAGCTCCGGTTTATGTCTTTGCATCCCCGAAAATGAGAGAAATGCAAGAAAATAAGGAGGCCTATATGAAGAGTACGAAGAAATCCCTGCTGGCCAGCGCCCTGGCCCTTGTGGCCTGCCTTGCCCTGCTGATGGGGGCCACCTTTGCCTGGTTTACCGACAGCGTGAGCAATACGGGCAATAAGATTCAGGCGGGTAAGCTGGATGTCTCTCTGGAGACGTGGGACACGGAAGAGGAGAAATATATTCCAGTCACCGAGGAGCCCGTTTTCAGTTATGACCAATGGGAACCCGGCTATACCGAGCTCGTGGCGGTCAAAGTCACGAATAATGGTTCGCTGGCATTGAAGTACCAGCTGGACATCATTGCTGCCGGGGATGATACCGGTTTGGCAAGGGTCATCGATGTCTATTACGCCGACGATCTGAATTTGAACGAGTCTGGCAGCAGTATGCCCGGCAGCCTTGGCGACATGCAATTGGTAGGTACATTGAGCGACTTGATCGGGGCCAACGTCCAGCAGGGCGCTGCCAACGGCCATCTGGAGGCGGGCGCGTCGGACTATGCGGTGATCGCGCTGCACATGCAGGAAACCGCCGGCAACGAGTATCAGGCTCATTCTGTTGGCACCAGCTTTGATATTCAGCTCAACGCTACCCAGTATACTTTTGAGACAGATGGCTTCGGTTCCAATCAGTATGACGCTGAGGCAGAGGAAGCACTCAAATCCGGCGTTACCATCAGCGGGATTGCGGGCCTGGAGGGCCAGTTCTTCCGCACGGTGCAGGAGGCATACGAAGCTGGAAAAGCTGTTGTGGAACAGGGCGGGCTTGGTCAGGAGCCGTTGTCTGATGAGCAATTTGATGCGATCTACACTGACGAAGGGACCATTACCTGGACCATTTACGGCACACAGACGCTGGAAGACGGCGGACATATTCTCACGTTCGGCAGAGCGAGCAATCGTTACAGCAGCACCCGGTCCGTCGGTGAGATCAATATAGTGGGCGGCAACGAGACCGCGCAGCTTCGTGTACAGAATATGGGGCTTCCTTACGCTTGGTGGAATGATCAAGAAGATGCGCTTACTGTCAATATAAAACAGCTGACACTGGAGGCAACGGGGGCGGATGGCAGGATTACTTGTTCTCGGGCCTATGGATCTCCGCTGGACGTGTATTTTGATCAGTGCAGTATCAATGGCTATATTTACCACTATTTTAATGCCAATGGAACCATTTCGGTCACAAATTGTGATTTCACAAACGACGGCACGATCAGCTATGCATTCTTTGTCCAGGGTTCTGAGACAGAGCCCCTTGAGGTCGTTTTTTCCAATAACACAGTCACCGGCTACACCCGGGGAATCAACATTCAGCAAAAGACGGCAGAGGTTGAGATCAGCAATAATACCATTGTGAGTACCAATAGTGAGCCTGACCGCGGTGCGATTCAGCTGACCGATGCGGCCTCTTGCCTGGTAGAGGGCAATACCGTTCATGTCAACGCGGGCAATGCGATCTGGTTCCACAGCGCAGCCGCCAATGAAGCTGTGGAGTACACCATCAGAGATAACAGCATTACAGCACCCTATCTGATCAATGACGATACCAGCTTCGGAATCCAGCAGCACATTACATCTTCAGGAAACATCTTGAATATTACATATCCTGGCTATTGTATGGAGAAAGATAGCAGCGAAGCCACACCATGCGATATCACATTGAATTGACCGCTGTATGTTCCCGCCCCTATGTGGGGCGGGGATGCAAAGGCACAAGCTCCGGTTTGTGCCTTTGCATCCCCAGACAAGAGAATCCGCAGGTCAATAGGTGGTACATATATGAAATGCACGAAGAAGTCCCTGTTTGCCAGTGCCCTGGCCCTTGTGGCCTGCCTCGCCCTGCTGATGGGGGCCACCTTTGCCTGGTTTACCGACAGCGTGAATAATACAGGCAATATAATCCAGGCCGGCACGCTGGATATCCAGCTTAACGATGGAGATGAAACAACGCTGTTCAGCAGCGATGATCTTTGGGAGCCCGGGTATTCCCAGAAGACCACCGCCAGCGTGCGCAATGGGGGCAGCCTGTGGCTCAAGTACACTATGAGCTTTGACAATGTGCAGATTACCGGCGGTGCGGATATCACCCAGGTGTTGGATGTCTATGCTGTGGAGGGTGACAGTGCATCCGCGGGGGACCTGACAACTGATAATTATCTGGGCACCATGGCCGAACTGATGGCGGCGGGCTCTTTTGCGGCCAAGGACGCGGTGCTTGCTCCGGAAGACAGCGGAGAGAACGCCGGCAATATGTTTACCTTGGTCATCAAGATGCAGGAGAGCGCCGGCAATGAGTACCAGGGCGCGGGCGTCAGTTTTGATGTGACCATTCTTGCCACCCAGTACGCCCATGAGCAGGATGGCTTTGGCAGCCACACCTATGATGAAGGGGCCCTGTATGAGAACGGCGACGGCACCTATTCTGATGGCAGCGGCCTTTACGTCCGTGTGGACGGCGAATACATTCCCGTAACAGCGGATGCTTCAGTCAGCGGCTGGTATACCGATGAAGAGGGAACAAACTATGTAGCTGGGGCAGATGCGGTAAAAGCGGTTTTTGCGAGTGCGGAAGATGGCGAAAATATCACCTTTATTGATGATGTTTCCATCTCTTCCATTGGAACAGATACCTATATCACAGCAGAGCGAGTTACCATTGATTTAAACAATCACACCGTTTCTGTCGATTATGGCACCGATGGGAATTCGTTTTCTGTGACAGGGGACGGCAGCGTTGTAAAGAACGGGACATTTAAATGTATTGGCAGCAGAACTGACTATCCGCTCTGGATTACAGGTAATATTGGCAGTGCGAATGTCGTTGTAGAGAATGTCACGGTGGAAGGCGGTATGCAGGTGACGGGTACTGTTCACGCTACGTTAAAGGATGTCACCATTTCCGCAAACAATTACTATGATGTTTATTTGGCCCAGAATTCAAGGGTGACCGTTGAGAGCGGCAGCTTTACCAGCAACGGAACACAGCCGCATTTTTACATCTTCAACTACAGTTCGAGTTATAATCCGACAGTAATCATAAATGGCGGCGAATTTGACGGGACGCCCAGTTGCAGTGTGAATAACTCCAATTATCCTTATACGTTTACCGACAATCGCGGCTGATCAGCAGACGAAACCTGTGACGGAGTAACGGAATAACAGTAAGACCGGGGCCGCCATGGTTCCATAAGCAGTATCTTCCCGCTCCCCTCACGGGGGAGCGGAGATCAAAGGGCACAAGTCCGGATTTGCGCCTTTTGATCTCCGGAACCGCGCCAGAAAGGAGAACGCGTCCAATGAAAAAAGCGTTGCATATAGCTGGCAACATTCTCACAGTCCTGATCTTGATTTTTGCCCTTTGTATGACGGCCTTTACCATTATCTCCGTCCGCACTTTGGGTGGAAATGCGAATATCTTGGGCTACAAGCCCTATATCGTCCTGTCCGACTCCATGCGGGATACCTTCCAGGTGGGGGACATCTCTGTCAGCAAAGCAGTAGACCCCGCCACGCTGGAGCCCGGGGATATCGTTACCTTTACCTCCATTGACCCGGATCATTATGGCGAAGTGGTCACCCACAAGATCCGGGAGATCACCACCTATGAGGGCCAGCCGGCTTTCGTGACCTACGGCACCACTACCGGCGAGGACGACGCCTATCCTGCTCCCTTTGACCAGGTGGTGGGGGAGTATGTCTTTCGTGTACCAAAGCTGGGGTACTTCTTCCAGTTTTTGAAGACACCGGCGGGCTATGTCACGGTGATTTTGCTTCCGTTTCTGGTGCTGATTGGACTGCAGATAGTGCGGTTTGTCAGGTTGATTGGCCAGTATCGGAAGGAACAGAAGGTGCAGCTGGATGAGACCCAGTCCGAGCTGGAGGCTGAGCGGGCAGAGAGCCGCCGGATGCGGGAAGAGCTGGCGCGGCTGCGGGCCCAGGTAGGCGGCAGTCACCCGGAGGACGAGCCTGTATCTGTGGCTGCGGCTGCAGCGCCGGAGCGTCCCGAGCCGTCGGAGAAGCCGGCACAGCCCGCTGGCGCGCCGAAGAAGGCCGATGCACCGGCGAGGACAGAGCGGGCAGAAGAACCGGAGGATCCGGAAGACGAATTTGATGTGGCGTCCATCGTGTCGGAATTTACCGGGGGTGAGCAATAATGCGGCAAAGGCAAGCAAAGTGCCTGATGGCAAAAAATCGAAAGACAGTCAGAGCTATGCGCAGGACTGTCCTGGTGCTGGCGGTGGCGGTGCTCGCGCTCACCTTCAGCGTCTACGCCTGGTTCCAGGCCAGCGTCGTCAGCAAGGGGAACAGCATTACCGCGGGAAACTATGCCATTGAGGTTGCGGTGGCGGCGAATGGGGGAGAAGCTGGTTCGCCGACAAGTATAGATGCCGAAAGCTCCTATACTTTAACGGCGAAATCATCCGAGACCTATACGGTTACCTTGCAAAAGAATGGCTCTGTCTCCACGGGCTATTGCAGAATTGAGAGCGGCGGACAGAGCTGGTATGCAATACCAGACAGTGATTCGTTCCAGTTCACCATTTATCCCTCAGACCCGGCCGCCACCTATACCTTCACTGCCTATTGGGGTGTGCCGGATTCAACGGCGGGGACGCAGATTTTGGCTGGCGGATCCATTGGGACGCCGCCTGATCAGTCAGAACTGCCCGCAGAAGAATCGCCTGACACGGATAGCGGTCAGACGCCCGACAGCAGCACGCCCGCCGACGGCAGCCAGGATGGGGGCGATACCCAGGTTCCCGGCGGCAGCGTTTCGCAGCAGCCCGGTGATGTCCAGCAGCCCTCGGAAGGGAACGGGTCGCAGGAAGTGCCGCCTGTTGAGGACGATGCCGGGGAGAAGATTCCGTCCTCTGACGGGGACACATCTGCGCCGGACGGAGAGGCCGCGAATCCTGACGTGGTGACAGGGGATACATCCCCGGCTCAGGCCGGAGCAGATTCGCCGGCACAAGACGGCGGCAGCGGCAGAACGGATAGCGCTGCAGAGGGTTCAGCTTTATCAGACTGATCTGTGCATGGAATGTTGCCTTTCACAGGAATGGCAGAAGAGTTGCAGAACATGCGAACAAGTGAAGCGGTGCAACAGACGGAGCGCGGTCCAGCGGGACCGCGCTCCTGCCCGTTTCTTGGCTAACAGAAAGAAGAGTGCCGGACTGTTCCGGGCTCGGGCCCTGTATCGGCAGTCCAGCCTTCAGGATTGTGTTAAGAGCGGCTGTTTTCTTCTTTTGATAAAGAAAAGCAAAAGGGAAGTATGGTTTTCCTGTGTACCCAGACAGCATTGCCGATTATTTTTTGCCTGGGTTGTGTTCCATCACCCACTGCAACAGCTCCTCGTAGGACATGCCGCCGGATGCGACGCCAAGGCCGGCCTGGACGATGTCCTCGTTGGAGCACGCCAGACGGATCCCGTTGACTTCCAGAAAAATGAGCATCGCGTACATCCCGATGCGCTTGTTGCCATCCACAAAGGCGTGATTGGAGATCAGGGAGTACCCCAGCCGTGCGCCTTTTTCCTCACCGGTAGGATAGAGTTCCTGGCCGTCAAAGGTGGCGAAAATTCCCTCCAGGGCCGCATCCAAAAGGGCTTCCTCCCGCAGTCCGGCGCTGCCCCCGGTCACCTCTGCCATCAGCTTGTGCAGCAGCAGTACTCTGTCTTTGGATAAGCGGATCATTTCGCCAGCTCCTCAAAGGCTTCCCGATAACGGCTCAGGATACGGGCGGCCGCAAAGTCAATCTTCTCGTTATCTGTCGTATCCACAAGAGGGGATGCGTCCAAATCGATAAGCAGGAATTTGGGCCGGTTATTTTTGAAAATCACAGCCTGCCCCTCCTGCTCCGCCAGCCGCGTCACCCTGGAAAAGTTTTGGCTTGCCTCTGTCATAGAGACGACGGCTTTCGTGTTAATGGTCATAGTGCTCACCTCTGTCTCCATTATACCGGAGAATAGGAGGAAATCAACCAATATGATAGGGGTGGTTTTGGGCGTGAATTGTCTCTGGCGTCTGCCGCACAGGGCCGGGGGCGATCAAAACGGAAACGCTGTTCTGCCTTTGCGCTTTCGATGAGATAAGTGAGCGGTAAATTACTGCAAAAGCTTGAATATCAGGCGGCTTCATGGTATAACAGTCAAAATTGGAAATATGCTTCTGTTGTCCTGACAACCGGTTGGGAGGGTTGGTCTGGCTGCATTTTAGGAGCCGATAAGGGGCTGATCTGGTGGGCCTGGGGACCTGTGGGGTAAAAGGGGAGAAAAACGATGACAAGAACAGAACGGTTGGCCTATTTGACCAAATGTCTGAACGAGGCCGCCCCGGATAATCCGCTGGCCGGCCCTCTGCAGGACGCAGTTGATGCGCTGGAGCGGGACGAGGAGTTGATCCAGGCGCTTCAACACGAGACTGGTCCATTGCAGCGGTGTCTGCTGAGCGTCGATCCCGCGCTTTACCGCCGGCAAAAGGCCTGGCTGTACAGCCAGTATCGCGCACTGGATCCGTCTGGAGCGGCGTGCAGCAATCTGCCGTTGAGTATCCTGAACTTTATGGATCTGCTCCAGGATGCTGCAGAAGAGCAGTTGGGAATGGAATTTTCGGATATTGACCTATAAATGAAACCGGACAGTCGGGCACATTTTACATCTCCAGAAACCGGGACGGCTTCTGATTCCGGGCCATCAGTGCCAACGTGGATGCGGCAGCCTCTCTGGATCTGCTCCAGGTGCCGGAGGGCCGTAAACTGTTTTCCAATATGATGACCATCCACGAAAATCTGCCGATGGACTCCTTTAATTGTCCGTCCCGGCCAGAAGGAGATCTTTTGCGCCAACGGCGTGGTGGGCGCGGCCTTTGAGCAGGGCAATTTCGATATCTTCTCTGAGGTCGTGCCCTTCTACTCCGCACTGAAGAGCTGGCGGAGCCCTGCAGCGACGGGGCCCAGATGGCCAAGGAGCTGTTCTCCGCCCCCGGGGCATCCCCCGGCGCCCCCCAGCGGCCCGCCCAGGAAGCCCCCCAGTCCCACTGTCCCGGCTGCGGTGCCCCAGCTCTGGACGGGGCGAAATTCTGCCATAACTGCGGCGCGCCGCTGCCCGCCCCGGCGCCTCAGGAGGGGGATCGCTTCTGCCCCAAGTGCAGAAAGATGACCCGGGGCAAATTCTGCCCCGACTGCGGCACCGAGACGGTCTGATTTGGCCGCCGCGCGGGAATCCAATTCCATTTTTACATTTTTACCTGGTGCCTGTACAGACCGGCGCCCGGAGTCCCCTGGTTCAGGGGGACTCCGGGCGCTGCTGCGTCTGCGGACAGGTTGAGGTCAAGGGGGCAAAGCGCGGCGGGCTTGCCCGATCTATCCCGTGACCAGGCCCTGGTACACCGCCCCGGCGGCCTGGGCAAAGCAGCGGGCGCCCCGGATGGCCTCCTGAAGGGTGTTGCCGCTGGTGCCCACCTCCACCAGCAGGGAGCAGGGGGTCAGGTGCTGATTAAAGCGCTGGGCGCGCAGGTTGATGGGCCGGGCCAGGGTGGGCTCGATGCCGGTCATGGCCAGCTGGATGTGGGCGGCCAGGTTCAGATTGTCCTGCCAGCCCGGATGGGTCAGACCGCCGTCGTTGGTGCCCACCACCAGCATGACCTGGGCCGTGTTCTCCCCGTTCACCTGGGTCACCGCCTTGTAGACGGTGCCGTCGGAGGCGATCAGGGCGTCTCGGTGGACATCCAGCACCACCGAGATGGTGGGGTACTGCTCCAGCATGGCCTGTATACCCGCCAGGCTCCGGGTGTAGGAGCCGGTGTAGTTGGGGTAGTCGTAGAGGGTGGTGTCGTGGATGACGGAGAAGCCCATGGACTCAAAGACCGCCTTCATCTCCTCCCCGATCCGAATCATGTTGAAATTGGGGTCGTCGGTGCGGGATGTGTCGGTCTCCGTGTAGATGTCGCTTCCCGCCATGGTGTAGGCCTCGCTGCCGTGGGTGTGCATGATCAGAATCTGGGGGCCCTGGGAGGCCGGGGCGATGGCCTGGGTCAGCACGGAGGCGGCCAGGGCGGCCGGGTCCACGGTGATTCCGGAGGTGTTGTTGTTGACCTCTACTCCGGCTCCGGAGACGGTGTTGGAGTTGGCGGTAATGGTCTGGGGCACTGCGGTCCCTCCGTCCTCCGGAGCGGCGCTTTCCGCCGGCGCCTCCTCTGCCGGCTCCGTTTCCTCCGCCGCGGCCTCCGCCTCTTCCAGTGGCTCCCCGGCGGGGAGGGACAGGCTGGTCTCCGCCCCTGCGGAGCCGTCGGTGCTGGAGGATGCCGCCTCTGCCGCCACCTCGTCTCCCGTGCCGCAGAGGGGGAGCTCTGAGGTGACCATCTGGGTCCAGAGGGAGGGCTCGTCCTCCTGAAAGGCGCCCACCTCCGCGTCCAGCATGGCCTGGGCCAGCGCCGAGCCCTCCCCCTTTTTCCAGGGGGTGGGCAGCTGGATGCCGCCCCCGCTGGAGAGCAGCCCCCAGAGTACCGCTGCCCCCACGCCCAGGGACAGCGTCCTGCGCAGGACTCGACCGGTCTTTTTTTCCTTCACAGCCACCGCCTCCTTGTCTGCTCTTACAGCATATGCCGGTTGGGGCAGGACATGCGGTCGAGTTTTGTCCGCCGGCCGGACTGGCGGACGAAGAAATTAACCTTTCCAAAGGAAAGCATCTTGACACTTGACATAAAGTTTTGTAATATAGATGAGGATACATTTGGAGAACTGCGGTGTTCCTCCTTTGATATAGATTTCAATTCAATATAGGCAGTATAGAACTACTATGATGTCATTTTGCAACTGAATCAACGTCACAGGAATACCCATGAGGGCCGTTTTCCATCCATCCTCTGCGCTTTGCGGGAAGAGACATGTATCCCCGAAAAGCGCTTTTTTCATGCAGAAAAATCCTGCAAACGACATTTGAACGGCATAATAAGCCAATAATTTGAACTTAGGAGGTGTAATATGGAACTTGTCGCAATTATCGTTGCCATTGTCGTGGGCGTGGTCTGTCTGCTGATCGGCGTTGTCGCCGGTTTCCAGATCCGCAAGCGCAATTCGGAGAAGGAGATCGGCTCCGCCGAACAGGAGGCCACCCGTATTGTCAACGTGGCCATCAAGGAGGCGGAGACCAAGAAGCGGGAGATGGTTCTGGCGGCCCAGGAGGCCATCCAGAGAGAGCGCTCCGACTTCGACGCCGAGGTCAAGGAGCGCCGGGCCGACCTGCAGAAGCAGGAGCGCCGCCTTCAGCAGAAGGAGGACAACCTGGACCGCAAGACCGACGCCATCGAGAAGAAAGAGGAGAAGCTCCAGTCCCGGCTGGCCTCTGTGGAGAAGACCCGGGAGGAGGTCAAAGCCCTCAAGAAGAGCGAGCTGGACCTGCTGGAGCGTCTGAGCGGCCTGACCGCCGAGGAGGCCAAGGCCTATCTGATCGAGCGGCTGGCCGACGAGGTCACCCATGAGGAGGCCGTCAAGCTCAAGGAGATCCAGGCCCACTACAAGGAAGAGGCCGAGACCTATGCCCGGGAGCAGATCGCCCTGGCCATCCAGCGCTGTGCTGCGGACCATGTGGCGGAGACCACCGTCTCCGTGGTGCCGCTGCCCAACGACGAGATGAAGGGGCGTATCATCGGCCGGGAAGGCCGCAACATCCGCACGCTGGAGACCCTTACCGGCGCGGAGCTCATCATCGACGACACCCCGGAGGCCATCACCGTGTCCTGCTTTGACCCGGTGCGCCGGGAGATCACCCGGATCGCCCTGGAGCGGCTCATCGCCGATGGCCGCATCCACCCCGCCCGTATCGAGGAGATGGTGGAGAAGGCCAAGCGGGAAGTGGAGGCCACCATCAAGAGCGAGGGCGAGCGGGCAGTGCTGGAGACCAACGTCCACGGCCTGCACCCTGAGCTGGTCAAGCTGCTGGGCCGCCAGCACTACCGCACCAGCTACGGCCAGAACGTGCTCA
>CAUGSS010000045.1 GCA_959602365.1 uncultured Eubacteriales bacterium | reverse complement strand
GCTTGGCCAGGTTGGACATGATGGTGCGGTTCTCATAGGGCATGGTCTTCCACATGCGGGCGATCTCCCAGGCCCGGTCCATGACCTTGTCCTTGGGCACGACCTCGCTGACCATGCCCCAGTCCAGCATCTGCTGGGCGGTCCACTGGCGGGCGGTCATCATATAGTAGTTGCCCCGCTTGGTGCCGAAGAAGTGCTGGGCCATCAGTCCCATGCCGTCGCCGGGGACCAGGCCGCCGTGGGCGTGGGGGACTTCCATCCAGGTATCCTCAGAGGCGATGGTCACATCGCAGAGCATGGCGGAATCCCAGTGGAAACCAGGGCCCGGAATGGCGCCGATGGTGGGCACGTCCAGGTCAAACACCATGTTCTTGATCAGGTTGGTGTCGTCAAAATACTGGTGCTGGAAGCGCTGGGTGGGCAGTTCGGAATAAGTCTCCCAGCCGTTGGGATCGGACTCGGTCATCCAGCTGTGCCCGATGTGGGTATAAATGATGATCTCGTTCTTGAAATCCAGCGAGAGCACCCGGGTCAGCTGGCTCATGGCACGATGGGACATGCCGGAATGCTGCATGGGGCCGTCGAGGGTCTTCCAGGTGACCTGGCAGATGCCGTCCTCCCGGTACAGGTCCGCAAAGTCCTTAAACCACTCCTTGTACTCGTCAAACTCAGGGAGCTTGACATAATCGGCCAAAGGCTTGTTCATACTGCTTCCTCCTTGATCGAATTTTAATTCAGTTGCCCTCTTTGTACGAAAGAACAACGTCTGACTGTATAGTATCAAATCATTTGTGCAATGTCAACTATGCGTTCAAAATATTGTGTACTATTTTTTAAAAGTCGCATAAAAAAAGACAGAGCGCAATTTCTCGCGCTCTGTCTGGTAAAAGCAATCAGCAAATCACTTGGCGGGGGTCATGCCGGCCAGGCTGGCCACCTCGGCGGCGTAATCCTCCTCCTGCTTCTCGATGCCCTCGCCGGTCTCGAAGCGGGTGAAAGCCTTAACGGTGATGGTGCCGCCCAGGCTCTTGGCCACGGCCTTGACATGGTCGGCCACAGTGACCTTGTTCTCCTTGACAAAGGCCTGGTTCAGCAGGCAGATCTCGGCAAAGAAGTTGTTCATACGGCCCTTGACCTTGTTCTCGGCGATCATCTTGGCCTTTTCAGCGGGGATCTTGGTGTTGGCGGCGCCCTCCTCCAGGGCCTTGGCCAGCTGGACGGCCTTCTCCTGCTCCACCACCTCAGCGGGGACCTCATCGCTGGAGACATAGCCGGGATTCATAGCGGCGATCTGCATGGCCAGATCCTTGCCCAGCTCCACCACGGCATCGGCATCGATGCCCTCGACGGCCAGGTTGACCAGCACGCCGATCTTGCCGTTCATGTGGATGTAGGGCACATTGACGCCCTCGGTATAGCGGACAAAGCGGCGGATCTGGATGTTCTCGCCGATGGAGAGGATGCGGTCATTGGTGACATCGGCCACGGTGCGGTCGGTGCCGGGATAGGTGCAGGCCTTCAGGGCCTCCACATCAGCGGGGTTCTGCTCCGCCACCACAGTGGCCAGATCCTTGACAAAGCCCTGGAAGATCTCATTCTTGGCCACGAAGTCGGTCTGGGAGTTGACCTCGATCACCACACCCACGCCGTTGACGACAGCGGCATAGGACACGCCCTCGGCGGCCACCTTGCCGGCCTTCTTGACGGAAGCGGCCTTACCCTTCTCCCGCAGCCACTCAATGGCCTTGTCGAAGTCGCCGTCGGCCTCAGTCAGGGCCTTCTTGCAGTCCATCATGCCGCAGTTGGTCATCTCACGCAGTTTCTTAACATCCTGAGCGGTAAAAGCCATAATTGTATACCTCCTGTTTGATTGGGTTATCGCAGAAAGCGCCCGGGGTGCCGGGCGCTTTGGGAAGATTATTCCTCGGTCTTCTCGGCCTCGGCCTCAGCGGTCTCCTCGCCCTGCTTGCCCTCGGTCACGGCGTTGGCCATGACGGAAGAGATCAGGCGGATCGCGCGGATGGCGTCATCGTTGCCGGGGATGACATAGTCGATCTCATCGGGATCGCAGTTGGTGTCCACGATGGCGACCACGGGAATGCCCAGCTTGCGGGCCTCGGCGACGGCGTTGTGCTCCTTGCGGGGGTCAACGACGAACAGGGCGCCGGGCAGCCGGCGCATCTCCTTGACGCCGCCCAGGTACTTCTCCAGCTTCTCCATCTCGTGGTGCAGCTTGACAACTTCCTTCTTGGGCAGCATGTCGAAGGTGCCGTCCTCCTGCATCTTCTTCAGCTGGTTCATGCGGTCCACGCGGGTGCGCATGGTCTTGAAGTTGGTGAGCATGCCGCCCAGCCAACGGGAGTTGACATAGAACATGTTGACGCGGGAAGCCTCCTCGCGGATGGCCTCCTGAGCCTGCTTCTTGGTGCCCACGAAGAGCACGCTCTGGCCGTTGGCGGCCACATCCTTCACGAAGTTGTAGGCCTCCTCCAGCTTCTTCACGGTTTTCTGCAGATCGATGATATAGATACCGTTGCGCTCGGTATAGATATAGGTCTGCATCTTGGGGTTCCAGCGGCGGGTCTGATGGCCGAAGTGAACGCCGGCCTCCAGAAGCTGCTTCATAGAAACGACTGCCATGGGAAAATTCCTCCTTTTTAGTTGTTACCTCCACAGGGTTCATCTCTTAGCGCCAACCGGATCTGTCGTGTCAAAATGCCGGCACAGGGCGCAAAATCCCCCATGTGTGCGTAATCCTTGGATACTCTATCACAGTGCGCGCGGTTTTGCAACCTTTTTTTGCGCCGACAGAGAAAAATTTTCCCACTTCCGCCCGCGCAAACGGCGCGGCCGGTTCCTCAGAACAGGCCGCGCCGCTTCAATCCGCCCTTCCCCGGCTTTTCTGACGTCCGGCGCACTCCGGTGCCCTCCACCAGGATAATGTCCTCTCCAAACCGGCAAACCTCGTCCCAGCGCACCGCAATGTCCTCCCGGCGGCCGAACAGCCCGAAGAAGCGGGGCTGGCCCGGAATAATCAGCGTCCGCACCTGTCCGCTCTCCAGATCAATCTCCACGTCCCCCACATAGCCGTAGCGGCTGCCGTCGGCGACGCTGATGACCTCTTTATACCGTAAATCCCGCAGCGAGCATTCCATACTGCACCCCTCCCTGGCCCAAAGATATGAGGGGCAGGCCCGTCCTATGCCGAAGCGGCGAGCGGCTAGTCGATGTTCTCCCGGATATGCTTCAGGGCATTTTTCTCCAGGCGGGAGACCTGGGCCTGGCTGATGCCGATCTCTCCGGACACCTCCATCTGGGTTTTTCCCTGGAAATAGCGCAGGTTCAATATGGTGCGTTCCCGCTCCGACAGCCGGTCGATGGCGTCATGGAGGGCGATGTGCTCCAGCCAGCTCTCATCGGAGTTGCGGGTATCCTTTACCTGATCCATCACGCACACGGTCTCTCCCCCGTCGGAATAGACCGGATCGTAGAGGGAGACCGGAGAGGAGATGGCGTCCAGCGCAAACACCACGTCCTCCCGCTGCAGATCCAGGGCCTTGGCAATCTCCTCCACGGAGGGGTCCCTCATATGGGTGCGGACAAACTCCTCCCGGGCCTTGAGCACCTTGTAGGCCGTGTCCCGCATGGACCGGCTCACCCGCACCGCCGAAGAATCCCGCAGAAAGCGGCGCACTTCCCCGGCGATCATGGGCACGCCATAGGTGGAAAAGCGCACGTCGTAGAGGTCCACGTCAAAGTTGTCGATGGCTTTCATCAGGCCGATGCAGCCGATCTGAAACAGATCGTCCATATTCTCTCCCCGGCCGGCAAAGCGCTGGATCACGGAGAGCACCAGCCGCAGGTTGCCCTCGATCATCCGCTGGCGGGCCTGGCGGTCCCCCTGCTTGATCTTGCGCAGCAGCTCGGTCATCTCGCTGTTTTTCAGCACCTTCAGCGATGAGGTGCTGATCCCGCTGATCTCCACTTTCCCCTGCATAAAACAGCCTCCCCGTCAAGATACCTATGTAGTATCTCCCAGGGGAGGCGGGTTCATGCGGTTGAAAACCCTCTAAATCTGGCTGACCAGCTCTTTGCGCAGCCGGCCCATAATCCGCTTTTCCAGGCGGGAAATATAGGACTGGGAGATGCCGAGCCGGTCGGCCACCTCTTTCTGCGTGTACTCCCGGCGGCGGCCCAGACCGTAGCGCATGGAGATGATGAGCTTTTCCCGTTCATTCAGCTTTTGCAGCGCGGCAAAGAGCATCTGGCACTCCACATCGTGTTCTATGGGCTGCATCACGATATCCCCTTCTGTGCCCAGCACATCCGACAGCAGCAGCTCGTTGCCGTCCCAGTCGGTATTCAGCGGTTCGTCCAGGGAGACTTCGCTCTTCTCCCGGGAACACTTGCGCAGATACATCAGAATTTCGTTTTCAATACACCGGGAGGCATAGGTGGCCAGCTTGATGTTTTTGTCCAGGCGAAAGGTGTTGATGGCCTTGATCAGGCCGATGGTGCCGATGGAGATCAAATCCTCGATATTGATCCCTGTATTCTCAAACCGGCGGGCAATATAGACCACCAGGCGCAGATTGTGCTCGATGAGCTGTGCCCGGGCCCCCTCGTCCCCTGCCGCCATGCGTTCCAGCACATCCCGCTCCATCTCCCGCTCCAGAGGGGGCGGCAGAATATCCGATCCGCCGATGTACATCACATGGGGCGGGGAGACCACCCCCAGCCGCTCCAGCAGCCATTTGACGCCATCCCTCAACCGTTGTCTCTTCATACGATCCCTCCCAGCTCTTCCGGCCCAATCAGGCCCTGATACTCTCCTCCGTCGGAGACCGGGTGGGCTGCCGCAGCCACCAGCATCCCCGGCCGCCTCCTGCCATTGATCACTACGCTGTCCGGCCGCAGGGCCAGCATCAGCCCGTCGGCCACGCCCACCGTCCGATAGGACAGCAGCCGCACCCGCCCGGGCCCCAGCGCCCGGGCCAGCTTCTCGAAGCCGGCGCCGGGGGACTGGATATCCCCCCGCTCCACCCCGGCGTCCGGGGGGAGCAGGTCCAGCACCACCTGCCAGTCCGCCACAATCACCCGGCGGTTGGAGCGGTCCGTCAGGGAGTTTCCCGTGTCCACCAGGGCGCGAAAGGAGGCGGAGCGCGCCCCCAGCGTCAGGGAGACCTCGGCATACTCCCGGCGGCTGTAGGCCCCCTTGCGCCGAAAGCCCAGGGTGAGCAGCACGCAGATTCCCGCTCCGGCCAGCACCACCGCCAGGAAATCCGATCCGGTGCCCACCACGCCCCCATAGAGCGTGGCGCTTCCCACCGCCGTCAGGGCCAGTACACCGCCCCCCAGGGCCGCAGTCACTCCGGCCAGCACGCCCAGCAGATGAAAAAAGCGCCGCTGGCCGCCAAAGGCGATCAGCGCCATCCCCACCCCCGCACACAGCCGGACCGGCAGCGCGGATAGAAACTGCAGCCCGGGCACGAAGATCAGCAGGGCATAGGCCGCGCCAAACAGCGCTCCGGCCGCCAGCCGCAGCCGCAGCACCGGGCAGGCGGCAATGCGGGCCGTGACCAACAGCAGCCCGTAGTCCAGAACCAGGTTGAGGAGAAAGAGGATATCTCCGTAGATCACCATGTTCTCCACCTCCCGGAACGTATGTCCCAGTATAGCCCAAGGCCGGGGAAAATCCGGTCGCAGCATGGGGGTGGACAAAATTAGACGGACAGCCCCGCGGGGCTGTCCGTCTTGCGGCAGATCTATGAAAGTTCTGTATCTGGTTTGCAGGCTCACAGCCCCCGCAGCCACTCAGGCCGGATGGCGGTATCGCCCGCCAGAGCGCTGTCGATGGCGGCGATCATCTGGGGCGCCTCCTCCGGGATGGTGCCCTTCAGGGCAAGATAGTTGGAGGCGTGGTCCGAGGTGAAGTGAATGGGGCCATATTTGATGTTCTGCAGCAGGAGCCGGGTCTCCTCCAGGATTCCCTGGGCCGTCTGGGGATGAAACCGGCCCGCGCGCATATCCTCATAGAGCGGGGTTCCGGGCACCAGCTGCAGCGTCATAGAGGACACGTGCCTGGGCTGCATCTCATTGATCATCTCTGCCGTGGCCAGAATATGGTCCCGGGCGGCGCTCCCCTGGCCGGCCAACCCCATGAGGACCATAATCCAAAGGTCAAAGCCGGCCTCCCGGAGGCGGATGCCCGCCTCCAGCATCTGCTGGGCATTCACGCCCTTGTGCACGCTGTGGAGCAGCCCGTCGCTCCCGGTCTCCACCCCAAGATAGGCCCGCTTCAGGCCATGGCGGCACAGCTCGGCAAGCTGCTCCGGGGTTTTCGACAGGGTGGAGCGGGGTCCGGCGTAGGTGGTGACCTTCTCCAGCTTGGGAAAGGCCTCATAGAGATGGTCCAGAATGGAGATCAGATCCTCCTGCCTCATGACAATGGCATCCCCATCGCAGAGGAACACCCGGGTTTTGGCCCCGCCATAGTACACCCGGGCCATCTCAATATCCTTATGGATCTCCTCCAGCGGGCGGATATGGAACTGTTTATCCTTGTACATGCCGCAGTAAGTGCAGGTGTTGTTGGAACACCCCACCGTGCACTGGAGCAGGTAACTCTTCCACTCCCCTGGCGGACGGTAAATATCCCCTTCATAGCGCATCCGTCTCAGCCTCCCTTCTTTTCTGCTCCCGCCGTCAGCGCCGCGGCTGCGGTCAGAAACGCCTCCATCTCCCCGTCGGTGCCCACGGTGACCCGGAGGTAGTTGTCAATCCGTGGCTGGTCAAAGTGGCGCACCAGAATCCCCCGCTCCCGCAGGCCGGCAAACAGGGCCACGGCCGGCACCGCCGGGTGCGTGATGAACAGGAAGTTGGTCCTGGACGGCAGCACCGAAAAGCCCAGCGCTCTCAGCGCCGCAGCGGTGCGCTCCCGGGTATCCATCACTTTGGCCCGCTGGGCGTCAAAATAGGCCCGGTCCTCCACAGCGGCGGCGGCCCCAACCAGGGCAAGCCGGTCCAGCGTATAAGAATTGAAGGAATTTTTGACGCAGTTGAGCGCCTGGATCAGATTGGCGTCCCCAAAGGCAAATCCCACCCTCAGGCCGGCCAGCGCCCGGGACTTGGAGCAGGTCTGGACCACCAGCAGGTTGGGATACTCCCGGATCAGCGGCAGCGCGCTCTGGGCGCCAAAATCCACATAGGCCTCGTCCACTACGACCACCACCTCCCGGTTTGCCTCCAAAATCCGCCGCAGCTCAGACTGGGGCAGCTCGATGCCGGTGGGGGCATTTGGGTTGGCCAGCACCACTCCGTCATTGCCGCCGCAGAGCGCTTCCACCGGGACGGTGAAATCCTGCCTCAGCGGTACTGTGCGGCACCGGATGCCGAACAGGCCGGCATAGACCGGATAAAAGGAATAGGTGATATCGGGAAAGACGATCTCCGCGCCTTCCTCAAAAAAAGCCTGAAAAGCAAAGGCCAACATCTCGTCGGAGCCGTTGCCCACAAAGATCTGCTCCTCCCCCACCCCGTAGGCCCGGGAGAGGGCCCGGCGCAGCGCTCCGGCCTCCGGATCCGGGTACAGCCGCAGGGCTTCGCCCGCCTCAGCCCGGATGGCCTCCAGCACGCCGGGAGCAGGGGGATAGGGATTTTCATTGGTGTTCAGCTTGATAAACCGGCGCTCCTTGGGCTGCTCACCGGGGGTATAGGGGGTCAGCGGCCGGATGCGGCCGCTCCAGAATTCTTTCATTGCGCTTCCTCTTCTCGGATAATCTTGCGGATATTTTTCTCAATCTTGCCTCTGGGCTGCATCAGCTCGTGGCCGCAGCCCAGGCAGACCAGCCGGAAATCCATTCCGATCCGCAGCACCTTCCACCGCTTGCTGCCGCAGGGGTGGGGCTTCTTCATTTCCAACAGATCACCGACGCGGACATCCATATGTGCCCCTCCTCTACTTTAATGTGCTAATACGCTACCATATAAAACTGCCGATGTCAAGCCGAAACAATCCGCCGCGGCTGCATAAACTGGATTAATGCAAAAAGACAGGAGGCATCCCCATGATTGACTACTTACCGGAGGGCAGACTGCTGCACAGGGAGGAAAACCGCCAGGCACTGGAGAGCATCGACACCCTGGCTGAGGCCATGCGCCGCCGCACCGTGCTGGAGGCCATGGCAGAGCGATGTGACAGTCAAAAAAATCTTCACGTCCGGCTGGGCCGCTGGTCCGGAGTCATCCCCCGGGATGAGACCGCCCTGGGGCTGCGGGAGGGCACCGTCCGGGAGATCGCCGTACTGGCCCGGGTAGGAAAGCCTGTGGCCTTTCAAGTCATCGGGCTGGAGGCAAACGACGGCAAGCTCACCCCGCTGCTCTCCCGCCGCTCGGCCCAGAAGTCGGCCCTGGACGCCATTCATTCCCTTCCCGCCGGGACGGTATTGGAGGCCACCGTGACCCATCTGGAGAGCTTTGGCGCCTTTGTGGACATCGGCTGCGGGCTCACCTCCATGATTCCCATCGACCGGATCTCCATCTCCCGGATCCCCCATCCCCGCTGCCGCTTCCGGCCAGGGCAGCAGATCCGGGCCGTCCTGCTGGGCATCGACCCGGAGCGGGGGCATGTGCTGCTCTCCCACCGGGAACTGCTGGGGACCTGGGCGGAGAACGCCGCCCGCTTTGCTCCAGGGGAGACGGTCACCGGAGTGGTGCGCGGCATTCAGGATTACGGAATTTTTGTGGAGCTGGCGCCCAATTTGACGGGGTTGGCCGAGTGCTGTCCCGGCGTCGAGGAAAACCAGCGGGTGTCTGTCTTTATCAAATCCATCCAGCCAGAACGGCGCAAAATCAAGCTGCTCATCATCGACGCACTGGAACCGGGGGTGGAGTACACCCCCTTTGAGTACCCGCCCGCACCGGAGGACGCGGCCGGATGGCGCTATGACTCGGACGCGGACTTGACCCGCTCCCAGTAGGCCCGGGCCGCCTGTTCTGTCTTGTTGTCGCCGTACCGGTAGTACTGCCGCCCCACCAGGGGGTCGGGCAGATACTGCTGCTTTACATAGTGATTGGGATAGGCGTGGGGGTATTGATAGGTCAGCCCCCGCCCCAGCTTCTGGGCGCCGGAATAGTGGCTGTCCATCAGGTGGGCGGGAATATCGCCGGATCGGCCGGCGCGCACATCCTCCGCGGCGGCGTCAATCCCGCTGATGGCGGAATCGGATTTCGGGGCGGTGGCCAGCAGCAGCACCGCCTCCGCCAAGGGGATGCGGGCCTCGGGCAGTCCCAGCATGTTGGCGGAGTCCACGCAGGCCTTGACAATGGGCATGGCCTGGGGATAGGCCAGCCCCACATCCTCCGCGGCGATGACCAGAATGCGGCGGCATGCGGAGATCAGGTCGCCGGCCTCCAGCAGCCGGGCCAGATAGTGCAGCGCCGCGTCCGGATCGGAGCCGCGGACCGACTTTTGCAGCGCGGACAGAATATCATAGTGGCCATCCCCGTCCCGGTCATAGCGCATGGCACTGCGCTGGGCCACCAGCTGGGCGTCTGCCAGAGTCAAGCTCACCCTGCCCGCCTCGGGCTTTGCGGCGGAAAACAGCAGCTCCACCGCATTGACCGCCTTGCGCACATCTCCGCCGCAGGCGGCGGCCAGGTGGGAGACGACTCCCTCTTCCACCTCTGCCGTCACCCCGCGGCGCTGTTCCAGGATGGAGAGCGCCCGACGGATGGCCCTCGAGACCTCCTCCGGGGACACCGGCTTGAATTCAAAGACCGTGGACCGGGAGAGCACCGCATTGAATACATAAAAATAGGGATTTTCCGTGGTGGAGGCGATCAGGGTCAGCTTGCCGTTTTCCATAAACTCCAGCAGGGACTGCTGCTGCTTCTTATTGAAATACTGAATTTCGTCCAGGTAGAGCAGCACCCCGTTGGGGGCCATCAGGGTGTCCACATCGGCCATGACTGCCCGGATATCAGCGATTCCCGCGGTGGTGGCGTTGAGCCGATGCAGGGTACGGTGGGTCTGCCGGGCGATGATATTGGCCACGGTGGTCTTGCCGGTACCTGAGGGGCCATAGAACACCATATTGGGGATATTGCCGCTCTCAATGATCCGGCGGAGCATGCCGTTCTCTCCCAGGATATGCCTTTGCCCCACCACGTCATCCAGGGAGAGCGGGCGGATATCGTCCGCCAGGGGTCTGTATTCCACGGGCCCACCACCTTTCACCAGAATTTTCACCAGAATTGACAGCCTCGCACTGATACAAATGGGCTGGCCGCTTCCTACAGAAGCGGCCAGCCCATTGTATCACATTTTTGCTCAGCGATAAAGGGGATATTTCTCGGTCAGGGCCACCACCTGGGCGCGGATATCGTCGGCCTTGGTCTCATAGTGGACAGCGGTCTCGCAGATCAGCCGGCCAACCAGGCGGAAATCCTCCTCGTTGAGGCCCCGGCTGGTGGCGGCAGGGGTGCCCAGCCGCAGGCCGCTGGTGACAAAGGGTTTCTCCGGATCGTTGGGAATGGCGTTTTTATTGGCGGTGATAAACACGTCATCCAGACGCTTTTCCATCTCCTTGCCGGTCAGGCCCGCCGGGCGCAGGTCCACCAGCATCAGGTGGTTGTCGGTGCCGCCGCTGACCAGATCCAGGCCGCCCTCCTGAATGGAGGCGGCCAGCGCCTTGGCGTTGTCCACCACGCGCTGCTGGTACTCCTTGAACTCCGGCTTCAGCGCCTCGCCCAGGGCCACCGCCTTGGCGGCGATGATATGCATCAGCGGGCCGCCCTGGGAGCCGGGGAACACGGCGGAATTGATCTTCTTGGCGATGGCCTCATCGTTGCAGAGAATCATGCCGCCCCGGGGGCCCCGGAGGGTCTTGTGGGTGGTTGTGGTCACCACATCGGCATAGGGGATGGGAGAGGGATGCAGGCCGGCAGCCACCAGGCCGGCAATGTGGGCCATGTCCACCATCAGATAAGCGCCCACCTCGTGGGCGATGTCGGCGAAGGCCTTGAAATCAATGATGCGGGGATAGGCGGAGGCGCCGGCAATGATCATCTTCGGCTTGTGCTCGTGGGCCAGCCGGCGCACCTGGTCATAGTCAATGCGGTGGGTCACCGGGTCCACCCCGTAGGAGACCATGTGATAGTTCTTGCCGGAGAAATTGACGGGAGAGCCGTGGGTCAGATGGCCGCCCTGATCCAGGTTCATGCCCATCACCGTGTCCCCCAGGCTGCACAGGGCCTGATAGACCGCATAATTGGCCTGGGCGCCGGAGTGAGGCTGCACATTGGCGTAGGCGGCTCCGAAGAGCTGCTTTGCCCGCTCCCGGGCGATATCCTCAGCGATGTCCACATACTCACAGCCGCCGTAATAGCGCTTGCCGGGGTAGCCCTCGGCGTATTTGTTGGTGAGCACACTGCCCGCCGCCACCAGTACGGCGGGGCTGACCACGTTCTCCGAGGCGATGAGCTCGATGTTGCGGCACTGCCGCTGGTACTCCTGCCGGACGGCGGCGCCCACCTCGGGGTCGGCCTCCGCCAAAAAGGCCATCATTTCCTGAACCATGTTATCCACGCTCCATTTCTTAATTTTCTCGCCGTAGCGGCTCTCTGTCTGGGGCTATCTAAATATAAAAGTTTTTGCGTAACTTCACCCGGAAAATCCCAAAACCGGATTACCTTCTTATTTTTTGGTGTTCTCCCGTCCTTCGACCACCCGCATCCCAAATCTTCGGCTGATGGCCCGTCTCACAGGGGGACAGAGCCAGGTCATGTAGTCCATCATGTGGTAAAGGAACAGATACAAGCGGCTTCCGTCCTCCTTGGGCGTGTGGCGCCAGGGGGTCAATTCCAGATAATTGTCATAGATTTTTCGGTAATGATTTAGATTTCCGCTCTTCCAGGGCCGTTCATCGCCGGCAAAATGCAGGACAGCGGGACGGCGCTTGGCGCGCTGAAACATTTCTCTTGTGATTTCCCCATAGGACGGTGACTGACCAACCAGGCCCCCATAGCGAAAATAGCGGAAATTTGTAAAAAAATTATACCGGGGATCCAGTGTCCGGATGCGTCCGCGGAGCGCACCGTTCAGCGTATCCTGGTCACACGCAAAGGTTTTTCCGCCCAGCGATCCATAAAAATCCAGTAATTTCTGCTCCACTGCTTCCAGCCGCCACGCCTTGACATCGATCAGCAGTACGCCGGAATTGTAGTACGGTTCCCGCTCGGTCAACCCCAAGCTCTGCTTTACAGCGGGATAGATCGTAGGTTCCATCACAGCTCCCAGCAGATTTCCCTCCAGCGGCGTCTGCCACAACGGCTCCAACGAGTCTACAACCACGGTATCGCAGTCCAGATAGAGCACCCGCTCCACCTCTTCCGGCAGAAACGTCCCCAAAAAGAGCCGCCCCATCGCGCTGATATCAAACCCGCCCGTATCCACCTGGTAGGGAAAGCGCCGGCGCAGGTCACCCATATCAATGAGGATCAGCTCTCTCTGAAACTGCCCGGCGACAGAACGCAGTTTCTGCTGACTGTCCCCCTCTATTCCGCTGGAAAGGATAAAAACCCGAAGTTTTTCAACCTGCCGATTGTGATCCAGCAGGAAATACATGGAAACAGCCAGGTGCCTGGCGTAATGATCATTCGCAGAATAAATTACGTCCAATCAAAACACCTCCGGCACTGACATCGTAAAATATTAGTGATTACAGATTCTTACTTGAAGTTATTATATCAATCCATACTCTACTGCACAACAGTTTTCTGCAAAATAAGATGCAACCTTGTCGATTCTGTGGTATGATTGGGACAAATCAAACAGCGAGGTTGACAAAATGAAACAAAAACAGGATGTCATTTCCATCGTCGAGGCGCTGAAGGAGCTCTATCCCGACGCGCTGTGCTCCCTGCAGTATGACAAGGACTACGAGCTTCTCTTCGCCGTCCGGCTGTCCGCCCAGTGTACGGATGAGCGGGTCAACAAGGTGACCCCCGCCCTGTTCCAGCGCTTTCCCACCCTGGAGTCTTTCGCCGAGGCCGACCCGGCGGAGGTGGCCCAGTACATTCATTCCTGCGGTTTCTTCAACGGCAAGAGCAAGGACCTGGTCAACTGCGCCCGGATGCTGCTCAGAGACTACGGCGGAAAAGTGCCCTCCAAAATGGAGGACCTGCTGCGGCTGCCCGGCGTGGGCCGCAAAACCGCAAACCTGATCCAGGGGGATATTTTCAACACCCCGGGCGTCGTCGTGGCGGACACCCACTGCATCCGAATCACAGGACGGCTGGGGCTCACCGACGGCACCAAGGACCCGGCCAAGGTGGAACAGCAGCTCCGGGCCGTCCTGCCGCCGGAGGAGTCCAACAACTTCTGCCACCGGATGGTGCTCCACGGCCGGGCGGTGTGCACCGCCAGAACGGCCAAATGTGAAATCTGCCCCCTGACCCAGTGGTGCACCCACTACCAAACGGCCGGCAAAGAGGCGTAAAGCCCCTTAACTTTTCATCTGCTTTTCGCCACGCTTTCCTGTAATGTGATAAAACTTTACAGGAAAGAGCATGTGACAAGTCTATCTCCTTTCCACAAATATGATAGTCAATATTTCCGCTTAATTTACACCCTTGCGCTGTTTCTGGGCCTCCCGCTCCAGTTTGGAGTAAATACAGCCGCAGTAGTCCTGGCGGTAGAGCTGGTACTCCGCGGACAGCTGTATAGAGCGCTTATAGCCCTCCCGCTTTTTGAAATCGGAGGGCAGCCAGGGCGTCTGATAGATGGGGGCAAGCTCCTCCCCGATCCCATTCAGCGCTGCGGCGTCCTTCATGGGACTGATGGAGAGGGTTGTGGTAAAGTAATCACACCCCAGTTCCCGGGCCATTTTGGCCGCCTCCTCCAGCCGGAGCCGGAAGCACACCCGGCAGCGCGCGCCTCCCTCCGGCGCTCCCTCCAATCCCCGCACCGCCTGGGCAAAGCGCTCCGGATCATAGGGGCCTTCCAGCACTGTAATCCCGGCGTCGGGCAGCATCTCCGTCACCAGCCGGCGCAGCTCGGAGACCCGATACCGATACTCCGACTCCGGGGCAATGTTGGGGTTATAGTAGAATAGCGTGATCTGAAAATAGCGCGACAGGTATTCCAGAACATAACTGCTGCAGGGCGCACAGCAGGCGTGAAGTAGCAGGCTGGGACGCCGGCCATTCAGTCCGGCAATCAGCCGGTCCAGCTCTTTTTGATAATTCCGTTTAGCATTCATAATTCCGTTCCCCTTCCATTGTGCCCATCTTACTACAATATACAGGAAAAAATCAACGTCTGGAGGAATCAATCTATGGATTATGAACGCCTGAGAGAGGCCCTCTCCCACCGCTCCCCCGGTCCTATTGACGGCCGTCCCCCCTGCGCCGTTTTGGTCCCCCTGATCCGGCATAACGGCGAAAACTGCCTGCTCTTTGAGGTGCGTTCTCCGGCGCTGAAATGGCAGCCCGGCGAGGTCTGCTTCCCCGGCGGGCGGATGGAACCCGGCGAGCCCGCCCTGGCGTGTGCCCTGCGGGAGACAGAAGAGGAGCTGGGCATTTCGCGGGAGCAGATCGATGTGCTGGGCGAACTGGACTACGCCATCCACGCCTCCGGTTTCCCGGTCTATCCCTTCCTGGCCGCTTTCCCCGAAAACTGGGAAGAGATCATCTCCCCCAATCCGGAGGAGGTGGAGGAGGTCTTTACCATCCCTCTCTCCTTCCTGCGCTATAATCCGCCCCAGAAAGCCCGGGTGGAAAAGGCCTACCGTGCGGTGGACGCGCTGCCCGAGCGGGACCGCATTCTCCTGGAGGACCACCCCAGGCTGGAGAGCATGCCCACCCTTTTCTGGTCCTACGAGGGGCGGCTGCTCTGGGGGATGACGGCCCGGGTCACCGACTGGCTGCTCCATTGGCTGAAGGGGCTGGGCTGAATGGAATACCAGCTGATCCGCTCCCGGCGCAAAACGATGTCCATTGAAATCAGCCGGGAGGCTCAGGTCATCGTCCGGGCGCCGCTGCGGCTTCCCCTGCGGGAAATTGAGCGCTTTCTCGGGGAGAAGCGGCGCTGGATTGACCTCCACCTGGAGCGCCAGCGGCAGCGCAACGCGGCCCACCCGGAGCCGGACGAGGACACCTGGCGCAACTGGCGGATACAGGCCCGCTCCGAGCTGCCGGAGCGGGTGGCCCACTATGCTCGGCTGATGGGGGTGACCCCTACCGCCGTACACTTCTCCAGGGCGAGAACCAGATTTGGCAGCTGCAGCGCAAAAAACAGCATCACCTTTTCCCTGCGGCTGATGGACTATCCCCCGGCGGCCCGGGACTATGTGGTGGTCCACGAGCTGGCCCACATCCGGTATAAGAACCACGGGCGGGAATTTTACCGCTTTGTGGCCTCGGTACTGCCGGACTGGCGGCAGCGGGCGGCGCTGCTGAAACAATAACAAATAAAACGGCACGGGGCGGCATATCCAACGGGTATGCCGCCCTGTGCCCGTTTCAGGGATGGGAGTGCTGCAAAACAAAGTGAAACTGTCTTTCTGGGTTCCAAGGGGGCGGAGCATCTTTTTTTACCGGGACAAATGCCGGGAAAAGATCCTTCGCTGGCGCTCAGGATGACAGATGACTGGCACTCAGGTGGACAGATGTTTGGTGCTCAGAAGGACAGAGTCTGGCGTTCAGACGGACGGGCGTTTGCGCTCATGTAGACAGAGTCTGGCGTTCAGGCGAACAGATGTTTGGTGCTCAGAAGGACAGAGTCTGGCGTTCAAGAGAACAGACGTTGGGCGCTCAGAAGTGGCGTTCAGACGGACGGGCGTTGGGCGCTCAGGTGGACAAAAAAGCGGAGCTGCTGCGACTGTGGCAGCAGCCCCGGAGGACACGCTGATCAAGCGGGTGATGTACTGGCGCACCGCCAACCTCAGCGAGCTGCCCAAGGAGGCGCGCAGGCACACGGGCAAAATGCGGGAAAGAAAGGCTCGCATGTATGTCTGATGCACGTCGGGAGATGCGCAGGCATGCGGGCAGAATGCAGAATGCAAAATGCGCAAGCTGTTCGCCCTCAAAGAGGCCCCTCAGGAGGTGCTGACGGCAGAGGAGATGGAGGAAAAGGCAAAGGAGGATCTGGCCCGGCGCTATGAGCAGGCCAGGCGCTGGAAGGAGGAGCGGCAGCTCACCAGGAACGGTGCTCCCCCGGATGCCACTTCCGGCCGCAGTTGAGACAGGTGATCACCACGGCGCCGGTCTCGTCCTTGTCGGCAAAGATAGACGTGCAGCCGCAGTCGGGGCAGGCGGGGCCAGCCTGTTTCTTTTCCCCGGCCACTTTGTCCCGGATCGCCTGTTCCAGGTCTGGCCCGGCGGCCGCAGGCTGTGCGGGCTGGGCGTCCACAGGAGGGGCCGCCGGGGCGGGCGCTTCCGCCTCCGGCTGGGCGGCGGGCTGTGCCGCCGGTTCGGGGGCATGGGCGTCCTCCTCCGGCCAGGTCCACCAGCCGTCAACGAGCGTCCCTTCGACGCCCTTGTAATAGCGAATCTCATCTAAAAACTGCTGAAAAAAGCGTGCCGCTGCTTCCGCTTGATTAGAAAGAAACGAAAAAGAGTACGGTATCGGCTTCTTATCATTGCAGCGCCTTTTTGTTTCCATAGTTCGTTTCGTAATAACTTCAATGCAGCCATTCCACCAAATAGACGGTGCCTTATACCTAACTGCAATAATATCATATATCTTGCACGCTTCTTTTAATGCGAAACAAATAAATACAACGTCATCATTGGTTATGGCGAGTTTCGTACCTCCTCTAAATTGATATGCGACATTCATAAAAAGGCCTCCCTATACAGCTCTTCTCAACACTACTTTATCAATTTAATTAAAAGGGGGATTTTAGTTGTATAACGGAACTATTCAACTTAGCAATGCAACAGATCTCAGCGTATTACAGGAACAGATTGATCTCATTGCAGGTATAAATAGTCAACTCAAAGAGTTTTCTAGTTTAAAAGGAAATATAGGCGCTGTTTTTGAAATCTTTAAGTCTGGTAAAGATGGAATCAGAGAAACCGTAACAGCAGGAAAAGAATTGTCTTCCGTAGCTCAAACCGGGGCAAATGCAGCCTTGACTCTTTCTCAAAATATGGGGCAAGTTGCCGCTTCCACTGATTCCGCACGGCAATCAAGTAAAGTATTCTCTTCTATTATGAATGCTTCTGCCATCCAAATCACAGCGGTCATTGTGGCTGTCACCGCCGTAGTCGCGGCCATCAGCACGTTTGTCAAGTGGATCAACCACACCAACGAAGCCGGTGAAGCGGCCAAAACCTCGGCAGAAAACCTGGTCGCCGCCCAGGAGGAGCTGTCTCAGTCCGCCATTGACAGCTCGGCGGCCTATGTCACTGGTTCTTTTTATAAATGAGGTACCCCTCCAGGATCAGGGTGGCCGCCACCGCGTCCACCACTTTTTTGCGCTTCTTCCCCCGCTTACCCGCCTCGCTCAGGATGCGGTGGGCGTCTACGGTGGTGCGGCGCTCGTCCCACAGGGTGACGGGCAGGCCGGTCTCCTCCCGGAGCCGCCGGGCCAGGGCCTCGCTCTTCTCCGCCCGCTCCCCCAGGGTGCCGTCCATATTCTTGGGGTAGCCCAGCACCAGCTCCTCCACCTGATAGTCCCGGATGTAGCCCTTCAGGCGCTCCACCACCACATCCTGGCTCCGGGAGTCGATGGTCTCCGCCGTGCCGGCTCCAAACCCCAGCAGGTCCGAGATGGCCACGCCGGTGTGGGCGTCGCCGTAGTCGATGGCCATGATCCGCATGGCGATCCCCCCTCTCCGTTTTTCTCCATTCTAGCAGAATTTATAAAAATGGCAAGAAAAATGCTTGACTTGGCCGGGATGGAGTGTTAATATTTAACTTACCTGTGAGAAGAGGTGTATTTGGCGCGCACTTTTTTAGGTGCGGGCGGTCCCCCTTCGCGGCGCTTCAGTTCGCCAGAACAGGGAGGCAGTAAGGCCTGCCGAAACCTTTTTTCAGTCAGCGCAAAACCGGGGGCGGAAGTGCGCCCTCATGCCCTGACGCGATTGGATTTCGGGAGGCGTTCCCCTATTTCGGGTGCAGCCAAGCGAGGTCCTTTTTTTGTGCCCGATCGAATTATTTTCAAGGAGGTGCCAGGATATGGCGAAAGCCGGCGCACGGGTGAAGATCACCCTGAGATGCTCTGAGTGCAAGCAGAGAAACTACAATACCATGAAGAACAAGAAGAACACCCCTGATCGTCTGAAGCTGAACAAGTATTGTCCCTTCTGCAGAAAGCACACCGTCCACGATGAAACCAAGTAAGCTTACCGCAACTTACTGACAGAAAGAAGGGTGTCTTTTTTATGGCAGACAAGGAACAGAAGGTGGCCCAGCAGTCCACCGCCAAGGACAAGCCCGCCAAGGAAAAAGCCAAAAAGCCCAACGCCTTTGTCCGCTTCTTTAAGCGCATCGCCCGCTATTTCCGGGAGATGAAGAGCGAGCTGAAGAAGGTTGTCTGGCCCACCCGTCAGCAGGTCGTCCGCAACACCGTCGTGGTCATTCTGGTCGTGCTGGTGGTTGGCGTGCTGATCTGGCTGTTTGACTGGCTGGCCGCCGCAATCATCCGGGCTTTGGTCAACCTGGTGAATTAAGAGGGTTATCATGGCGGAAGAAGCGAAGTGGTACGTCGTCCACACGTACTCCGGCTACGAGAACACCGTAGCCACCACGATTATGAAGCATGTGGACAACCGCAACCTTCATGATCTGATCCACGAGGTCTCCATCCCCACCGAGACCGTCACCGAGGTCACTGAAAACGGCCAGAAAACCGTGGAGCGCAAAGTCTTCCCCGGCTATGTGCTGATCAAAATGGTGATGACCGACGAGAGCTGGCATGTGGTCCGCAATGTGCGGGGCGTCACCGGCTTCGTGGGCTCCGGCAACAAGGGCATCCCCCTCACCGACGAGGAGGTCGCCGCCCTGGGCGTGGAGAAGCGCGAGGTGGTCGTCGGCTATCAGGTGGGTGACAGCGTCAAGATCACCGAAGGCGCGCTGGAATCCTTCCTGGGCGTCGTGGAAGAGATTGATATTGATAAGAACAAAGTCAGAGTCGTCGTCTCGATGTTCGGCCGCGAGACTCCCGTGGAGCTGGACCTGGATCAGGTCGAGCCCGTGGAGCTGTAAGCGCGGCGCCGCTGAGAGGACAGAACTTATACCTAACGATTGAGGAGGTGCTCTTCGTGGCACAGAAAAATGCGAAAATTACCGGCTATGTAAAGCTGCAGATCCCCGCGGGCAAGGCAACTCCCGCCCCCCCTGTCGGCCCCGCTCTGGGCCAGCACGGCGTCAACATCGCCGCCTTTACCAAGGAATTCAACGAGCGCACCAAGAACGACGCCGGCCTGATCATCCCCGTGGTGATTACCGTCTACGCCGACCGCTCCTTCACCTTCATCACCAAGTCCGCCCCTGCCGCCGTGCTGATTAAGAAGGCCGCCGGCATCGAGTCCGGCTCCGGTGTGCCCAACAAGACCAAGGTGGCCACCATCAGCCAGGAGGACGTGCGCAAGATCGCCGAGGCCAAGATGAACGATCTGAACGCCGCCAGCATCGAAGCCGCCATGTCTATGATCGCCGGCACCGCCCGCTCCATGGGCGTCGTGGTGGCAGACTAAGGAGGTAATCGACTGTGTTTAGAGGTAAGAAATATCAGAACAGCGTAAAGCTGCTGGAGAAGGGCGTCACCTACGAGCCTGCCGACGCCATGGATCTGGTCGTGAAGACCGCTTCCGCCAAGTTTGACGAGACCGTGGAGCTGCACGTCCGGCTGGGCGTTGACTCCCGTCACGCGGACCAGCAGGTCCGCGGCGCCATCGTCCTGCCCAACGGCACCGGCAAGAGCGTCCGGGTGCTGGTGTTCGCCAAGGGCGACAAGGCCGACGCCGCCCGTGAGGCCGGCGCCGACTATGTGGGCGATATGGACCTGGTGGAGAAGATCCAGAAGGAAAACTGGTTTGAGTTCGACGTGGTCATCGCCACTCCCGACATGATGGGTGTGGTGGGCCGCCTGGGTAAGGTGCTGGGCCCCAAGGGCCTGATGCCCTCCCCCAAGTCCGGCACCGTCACCCCTGACGCCGCCAAGGCGGTTCAGGAGGCCAAGGCCGGTAAGATCGAGTACCGCCTGGACAAGACCAACATCATCCACTGCCCCATCGGCAAGGTGTCCTTCGG
>CAUGSS010000044.1 GCA_959602365.1 uncultured Eubacteriales bacterium | reverse complement strand
CGCAGGGAGCCCTCCTGCATTTTGCAGTCGGAGACGCCCAGGTACTCCAGGGTGGACTTCAGCTTTTCCAGGTAGGCGATGACCTCCTCTGCGGAGCGGAAGTCCGGCTCGGTGACGATCTCAATCAGGGGGACACCGCAGCGGTTGTAGTCCGCCCGGGTCTGGTCGATCCAAGGGTCGTGGACCAGCTTGCCCGCGTCCTCCTCCATGTGCATCTCGTGGATGCGGATGACCCTCTCCTCCCCGGAGGCCAAGGTGATGGGCACTCTGCCGTTGGTGGCGATGGGAAGGTAGAGCTGGGAGATCTGGTATGCCTTGGGCAGATCCGGGTAGAAGTAGTTCTTGCGGTCAAATTTGTGATAACGGGTGATCTCGCAGTTCAGGGCCAGCCCCGCCTTGGTGGCAAACCGCATGACCGCCTTGTTCATCACCGGCAGGGTGCCGGGCATGCCGGTGCACACCGGACAGCAGTGGGTGTTGGGGTCGCCCCCAAAGGCGGTGGTGCAGGAGCAGAAGATCTTGGTCCGGGTGGCCAGCTCCACATGGGTCTCCAGACCGATGACAGTTTCCCAGGTCATAGCTCACTTCTCCTCCTCTCCGCCGGGGCGGCGGGTGTGATAGTCGGTGTCCTGCTGGAAGGCGTGGGCGGCGTTGAGCACCTTCTGCTCCATCAGCGGCGCGCCGATGAGCTGGGCGCCCACGGGCAGGCCCTTGGAGTCAAAGCCGCAGGGCATGGACAGGGCGGGCAGCCCCGCCAGGTTGACGGAGACGGTGTAGATGTCGCTCAGGTACATCTGCAGCGGGTCGCTCAGGCTCTCCCCCAGCCTGGGGGCGGTGGTGGGGGCCACCGGGGTCAGCAGCAGGTCGTATTTGGCAAAGGCAGCGTCAAAGGCCCCCTTGATGACCGCCTTGACCTGGAGGGCCTTCTTATAATAGGCGTCGTAGTATCCGGTGGACAGCACGAAGGTACCCAGCAGGATGCGCCGCTGCACCTCCCGGCCAAAGCCCTCGGTGCGGGTTTTGCAGTACAGGTCGGTCAGATCCTCATACCCCTCGGCCCGCCAGCCGTACTTGACCCCGTCGAACCGGGACAGGTTGGAGCTGGCCTCGGCGCAGGCGATAATATAATAGGTAGGCACCACATACTCCATGACCGGGAGCTGGCACTCCTCCACCTGGGCCCCCCGGCCCTTCAGCACCTGGGCGACGGCGAGCACCTTCTCCCGGACCTCCGGGTCCAGGCCCTCCCCGAAGCAGTCCACAGGAATGCCGATCTTCATGCCGGTCAGGTCGGCGCTCAGGTTTTGCAGCAGCGTTCCGCAGGGCACATCCAGGCTGGTGCCGTCCCGCTCATCCCGGCCCTGGATCATGTCCAGCACTGCGGCACAGTCCTCGGCAGACCGGGCCAGAGGGCCGATCTGATCCAGGGAGGAGGCGTAGGCGATCAGGCCATAGCGGGAGACGGTGCCGTAGGTGGGCTTCATGCCGGTGACGCCGCAGTAGGAGGCGGGCTGGCGGATGGAGCCGCCGGTGTCGCTGCCCAGGGCGTACCAGCACTCCCCCGCCGCCACCGCAGCGGCGGCGCCGCCGGAGGAGCCGCCGGGCACCCGCTCCGGATCCCAGGGGTTCCGGGCCGGGCCGTAAAAGCTGGTCTCGGTGGTGGAGCCCATGGCGAACTCGTCCATGTTCAGCTTGCCCAGCATGATCCCCCCGGCGGCGTGGAATTTCTCCATGACCGTGGCGTCATAGGGGGGCGCGAAGTCCCCCAAAATCTTGGAGGCGCAGGAGGTCTTGACCCCCAGGGTGCAGATGTTGTCCTTCACCCCGGCGGGGACGCCCGCCAAGGGACTCTCCGGCAGGCGGCCCGCCAGAGCCCGTGCCCGCTCCAGGGCCTGGTCGGCCAGAACGGTGATATAGGCGTTGTGCTCCGGCTGCCGGGCGGCAATGGCATCCAGGGCGGTCTGGGCCGCCTCCTCGGCAGAGGCCTCCCCCGCCCGGATGGCCCGGCCCAGCTGGAGGGCGGTCAAATCCAATAAACGCATCGTCTTTTCCTCCTCACTCCACGGCTTTGGGCACCAGGAAGGCCGCCTCATCGGGCGCCGGCGCGTTGGCCAGCAGGGCCTCCCGAGGGCTGGAGGGCTTCACCTCGTCCTCCCGCAGCACGTTCTTCACCGGGAACACGTGGCTCATAGGCTCCACCCCGGTGGTATCCAAGGTGTTCAGCACATCCATATAGGCGATGATCTGTTGCAGCTCGCCCCGCATTTTTTCCTTGCTCTGCTCATCCAGCCGCAGCCGGGAGAGTTCGGAGACGTAATCCACCATTTCGTTTGTGATTTCCATTCACTTTCTCCTTTTCCTTCCGTGTCCTCTCAGACCTGCAGTTCATACAGCGCTGTAGCCCTCCCATTGGCATGGGCGATGGTGCTGACGATCTGAAAACCCGAATCCAGATAAATCTCTCTGACTGCCGTCTCATCCAAGGCCGTATCCAGCCGAATCCGCGGGATTTTCCTCCTGCGGCATTCCTTCTTCAATGCTGCCACAACCCTTTTTGTCATCCCCTAATGCGCATATTGCCTCACCACGCAGAATTTGTGCAGGTATGCCGCATCATATGGAGGGGCGGACGGCCAATACGCTCGGTCACTCCACTGGAGGATCAACCCACATACTACGTCCTCCCCCAGTTTCCCAATACAGAAGTTTTCCGGTTTGACTTCCTCTCCCATCAAAGCTTCCCTCGTCAGCCATTCCTCCGGCCAAAGGCGATAACCCCGGCCTCGCCCCCAGGCCGCCACCTCTCGCATGACAGAGATGGCCGCATCCACCGCTCCAAATTCTAAGCGAATCTCCTCCATCATTGTCTTCCCCTTTATGGCTCCATCCGGTGCAGGTCCCGGGGAAAGAGGCTGGCATAGCGGACGTTGTCCAGCCCGCACAGCTGGGCGGTCAACCGCTCCAGGCCGATGCCCAGGCCGCCGTGGGGGGGCATGCCGTGCTTGTGGATCATGAGATAGCTCTCAAACTCCTCCGGGTGCATCCCCCGGTCCAGCATCTTCTGCACCTGCTGATGATAGTCGTGGATGCGCTGGCCGCCGGTGGTGACCTCCAGCCCCCGGAAGAGCAGGTCGAAGGACAGGGTGTATCTCGGGTCCTCCGGGTCGTCCATGGCGTAGAAGGGACGTTTCTTGGAGGGGTAGTGGGTGACAAAGACGAAGTCGGAACCACACTCCTCCCGGAAGTAACGGCCGATGTTCTGCTCCTCCTCCGGCTCCAGGTCGTAGGGGTCCCGGATGGGCCGGCCGTACTTCTCGCCGGCCAGCCGCTTGGCCTCGTCAAAGCGGACGGTGGGGATGCGCTCCACCTGGGGGAGGGTCACCCCGGCCCGGGCCATGTCGTCGGCATATTCTGTCTCCAGCAGCCTGACCAGGCGCTGGAGAAAGGCGGTCTCCACCTCCATCAGGTCGGCAAAGGAGTCGATATAGCCCATCTCCAGGTCCAGGGAGGTGTACTCGTTCAGGTGGCGGGGGGTGGCGTGCTTCTCCGCCCGGAACACCGGGGCGATCTCAAACACCCGCTCAAACACCCCCACCATGGTCTGCTTGTAGAACTGGGGGGACTGGGTCAGGAAGGCCTTCTTGCCGAAGTACTCCATCCGGAAGATGTTGCTGCCTCCCTCGGCCCCGGCGTGGACGATCTTCGGGGTGTGGATCTCGGTGAAGCCCCCGGCCACCATCTCCTCCCGGAAGGCCCGGCCCACGGCCTCTTGCATTTTGAACACGGCGCGCTTGCGCAGATTGCGCAGCACCACCGGCCGCAGGGAGAGCTCAGTATCCAAATTCAGGTTGAGTTTGTACTTGTCAATGGGCACGCTTACCGGCTGGGCCGGAACGGTGAGCACCTCAATGTGCTCCACCCGGAGCTCCACCCCCATGGGGGCCCGCTCATCGGCGGAGAGGGTTCCGGTGATCACCGCCGTACACTCCTGGACCACCCCCTTCAGCTGGGTCTGGTCCTCCACCACGCACTGCAGCGCCCCATCCCGGAGCCGCAGGGTCAGGAAAGTGATGGCACCCATGCTCCGAAGGGCGTGGACTGCACCGTGTACGGTCACAGTCTGATTCAGGTGGGCACCTCCCCTGAGATCGGCGGCGCTCAAATGGGCTTGCTTCCGCATTCCGGTCATGAATTCCATCTCTGTCACATCCTTTTTCGCAAAATTTGGTTTTAAAACTGCATAGAGAATAAAAAAAGTCCCGGGCTGTTCTGTTCAAACAGTCCGGGACGGAATCGACATGGTCATTCCGCGGTACCACCCGCATAGCGCCTCCCTCCTTGGAAGCGCCCCTCTGGCCCCCTTAACGCGGGAGAGACGTGCCGCCCTACCTGCCCCCAGGGGCGCTCGAACGGCAGGCTCCGGAGTGTTGCGCATTTCCCGTTTCGCGCCGGCGGGGCTTTCAGTCGGTGGCCCATTGCCTCTCTGTTGCGCCGCCCGGGAGCGGTCTCCTTCAACGCCTGTGCTAAGTGACGCTATTGTAAAACCAAGTATGCCCCATTGTCAAGGGATTTTTCAATTCTGCAAGAAATTTTTTACTCCCCTGCAAAAAGAGGCGTCACCAGGCGCTGCATGGACATGATGGAGACCTCATAGGCGGTGCGGTGAATCACCTGGTCGTCCACGTTTTTGGTGTAGCCCCGGCTCTGGAAGCGTCCCTCCAGCCGGATGGCGTCCCCCACGTCCAGGCAGGCGCAGGTCCGGGCCACCGTTCCCCAGGCGATACAGGGCAGATAGTCCGAGCGGCCATAGCGCCGGTTCACCGCCAGGGTGAGGTCACAGATTTCCCGCCCCAGCGGCGTGCGGCGGTACACCGGCTTTTTGCACAGCACCCCGGCCAGCGCCACCTGGTTCCAGTCCTCCCCCTCTGCGGGGGCAATCTGCCTGGCAAAAACCGTGAGCACCAACCGGCTGCCGCAGCCGGAGCGGTTGTTAAAGGAGCGGATTTCCCCCGCCACCCCCAGCCGGTCTCCGGGGTGCACCGGCAGCTGCTCCAGCTGGGTTCGGCTCACCAGAACGGGCAGGATATCCTCCGCCCCGGACAGCCGCAGCACCTGCAGAGGCAGGCGGAAATAGTCCTCTCCGTGATTCTCATGGGAGAATTCCGGCTCGTCCAGGACAGTGCCCGCAAAACTCCCCACATTTTCGTTCCAATAGGTCCGCATATTGCCGCTCCTTTTCCTCGGTTTCTCGCTGCATTGTATGCAGAGAACACCGGGAAAAGAACCTGCGCGGTTCAAATGGGATGAACCAAGTGCCGGCAGCGGAGCGGCCGCATTTCAGCCGCAGCAACCCCGCGGCCTCACCGCCGTCACCGGAGGGGATGCCTCCGGCCCGCTCACACCACCTGGAAAATATAGAACTTCAGATAGTCGGTCTCAGGCACGTTCCAGAGGATGGGGTGATCCGGGCTCTGCTGCCGCTCCTCCACCTGGCGCAGGGAGACCGCCGCGTCGGAGGCGGCAGAGGCGAGCATCTTGCGGAAGAGCTCATCGGTCATAAAGTGGGAGCAGGAGCAGGTGGCCAGATACCCGCCCCGGGGCAGCAGCTTCATGGCCCGGCGGTTGATCTCCCGGTAGCCCCGGATGGCGGACTGGACGGTCTGGCGGGATTTGGTAAAGGCGGGCGGGTCCAGAATAATGAAATCATAGTCCCGGCACTTCTGCTCGCTCAGCTCGGTCAGCAGCTCAAACACATTGCGGCACAGGAAGTCCATCTTCCCCTCCAGGCCGTTGCGCCGGGCGTTTTCTGCGGCCATATCGATGGCCGCCTGAGAAATGTCCACGCTTGTCACATGTGCCGCCCCGCCCTTTGCCGCGTTCAGGCCAAAGGAGCCGGTGTGGGTGAAGCAGTCCAGCACCCGCTTGCCGGCGGCGATCCGGCCCACCGCAGCCCGGTTGTACTTTTGATCCAGGAAAAAGCCGGTTTTCTGCCCGTTTTCCACATCCACCAGATAGCGGATGCCGTTCTCCACAATCTGCACCACCGGGGAGGCCGGGGGCTCCGGCCCCGGGATGGGATACCAGCCCTTGTTCTGCTCCATTCCCTCCCGGACCCGGATGGACACATCATTGCGCTCAAAGATGCCGCGGATCTCCTCCCCCATCGCCTGGAGCACCTCCAGCAGCGCGGAGAATACCACGTCCTTGACCCGCTCCATCCCCAGGGAGAGCACCTGTACCGACAGCACATCCCCGTAGCGGTCTACGGTCAGGCCGGGCATCTGGTCCGCCTCCCCGTGGATCAGCCGGCAGCACTGGAAGTCGGGCCCTGGCATGACGGTGCAGCGGTACCGGAGGGCGTACTCCACCCGCCGGTGCCAGAACGCCGCGTCAAAGCGGTCATTGGCGTTGCGGGAGATCAGCCGCACGGTAATTTTGGAGGCCGGATTGTAAAAACCCGTCCCCAGATAAGCGCTGCCCGCCATCACGTCCACCAGTCCGCCGTTCTCCGGTTCGCCCTCGCTGCGGCGAATCTCCTCGCCGTAGACCCAGGGGTGGCCCGCCTTGATGCTGCGCTCCGCCTTGGAGGTAATAAATACCTTTGGATAATCCCGCTGCTGCTTCATCTCTTCCGCTTCCTTTCCGGTCATTTGCTCAGCCGTCCCATGATTTTCTGCAAATTGTACCATAAACCCCGGCCCGCTTCAACCGAAATCGTGGGATTGAGAAAATGTGATCCAAATCCGCAAAAATAGCTTGAATTTCCCTATGGGAGGGAATATAATATTGAAGCTTATGAATAAAAGGATCTTTTTTACGGCTGCATTAGGAGGCCTGTTTCATGACCGTTTCCGAACTTAAATGCTGTCTCAAACCCGGCTGCCGGGCCCATCTGGTGGGCATCGGCGGCGTCTCCATGGCGCCGCTGGCAGAGGTGCTCCACGGCCTGGGCGTGGTGGTCACTGGCTCGGATATGAAAGAAAGCCGCACGGTGGAGCATTTGCGCTCCCTGGGCATTCCCGTGGCCATCGGCCACTTCGCCGAGGGGGCCAAAGGCGCCGATCTGGTCATCCGCACCGCCGCTGTCCACGATGACAACCCGGAGATCGCCGGGGCCAGAGAAGCTGGAATTCCGGTCTATGAGCGGGCCCAGGCCTGGGGCGCGCTGATGAGCGACTACAAGCACGCCCTTTGCATCTCCGGCACCCATGGCAAAACCACCACCACCTCCATGTGCACCCATATTGTGATGGCCGCCCAGATGGACCCCACGGTGATGATCGGCGGCACCCTGCCTCTGCTCCACGCCGGCCACCGGGTGGGCAAAGGGGATACCATTATTCTGGAGAGCTGCGAATACTGCAACTCCTTCCTGTCCTTCCGCCCCACCACCGCCGTGATTCTGGACATCGAGGCCGATCATCTGGACTTCTTCAAGGACCTGGCGGATGTGGAAAATTCCTTCCGCCGCTTCGCCGATCTGGTCCCCGCGGAGGACGGCGTAGTGGTGGCCAACGCCGACGACCGCAATACCATGGACACCCTGGACGGCATCAACCGCCACATGTTCACCTTCGGCATGGGGGATTACGCGGACGTCTACTGCGAAAATCTGGAGTATGTCAACGGCAACGGACACTTTGACCTGATGCAGGAGGGCAAAAAGCTGGCCCGCATTGAGCTCAGCGTGCCCGGCCGGCACAACGTGGAAAACGCGCTGGCCGCCGCCGCCGCCACTCTGACCATCGGCGTTTCTCCCGAGGCCATCGCCGCAGGGCTGCACGCCTATCGGGGGGCCGAGCGCCGCTTCCAGTGCAAAGGCGAGTACAACGGGGCCATGATCTACGACGACTACGCCCATCACCCCGGAGAACTCCATGTGCTGCTGGACACCGCCAAGACCCTGGGCTACGAGCGGGTCATCTGCGCGTTCCAGCCCCACACCTATACCCGCACCAAAGCGCTGTTCAGCGACTTTGTCCAGGAGCTCAAACGCCCCGACATCACCCTGCTGGCGGAGATTTACGCCGCCCGGGAGAAAAACACCGTGGGCATCTCCTCCAGGGACATCGCCGAGTGCATTCCCGGCGCCATCTACTGCCCCACCCTGGCCGATGTGACCGCCCGGCTGAAGGAGCTGGCCCGGCCCGGAGATCTGATCCTCACCGTGGGGGCCGGCGATATCTACCAGGTGGGCGAAGCTCTGGCGGGTATGACCGAGGAAACGCAGGCCCTCCCCTCCTGAACGGCGCAAGAACAAAACTCAAAACAGCATTTTCTCTTTCTCTCTAATTGCCACGAGTCCGGCGCGAATTACGCGCCGGACTCGTTTTTTCTCCATCTCTGTGTTCAAGTGCAGCACCGCTTCTTCTCCCCCATGGATCGATCTGACGCCGGAACCGGGTTATTTTCCGCTTTGCCGCAAATGCATATTGACTTTGTCGATGGATTGATGTTATATTTTATAAAGCACTTTTATGAATGTATTTGCTTCGCCCTGCGGATATCCCCCCGCGCTTCCGGTCACTGGCCGGAGAGCATGCCTTCGATCTCCTTGACCATCTCCCGCTCCACGGGGAGCAGGTCCCGGAGGCGATAGCCCTCCTGAATCTGTTCACTGGCGGTCTGGAGCTGCTCCGGGGTCAGATACTTCAAAAAGGGCTTGAACTGGGAGCGCATCGCCCGCTTCATCAAATCGGTGGTGGCGTTGGACTTGGGCGGAATGGGATCCAGCATGATGTCGGCCACCTGTCCGCAGAGCGCGGCCGCCTCCTCCGGCGCCAGCCCCTGCAGCCCGGTGTCAAACTCTCCCAAAAAGCCCTGCACCTGCTCCAGGAACTCCTCACAGAGCCGGTCCCGGTCTGTGCGGATATGGCCGCCGCCGATCCAGTGCATAAAACTGTTGCCCAATTTCTTGCTGCCGGCGTGCCCTTTGGCTTTATTGCCCAGATCCCGAACCGACTCGGTGAAATGGTCGTAAATCTCCCTGAGCTGCTCCGGCTGTACCACCCCCACGGTATCTGTCGTTTTCATGGTACTGCTGATCTGCTGACTCATACAAATGCCGCTCCTTTCAATAGATCTGTTTGAAACCTATTTCCCTGACCTTTTCATTGATTATACGGGCCGGGGCTACAGTTGTCAACCGGGTATCCCCCCTTTGTTCTTGGCAATTCTTGATAGTCTGTCCACGGCTGCTCTCACAATTTTGTACAATTTGCCCCCTCCTTTTTTTCTTTTTTCATACAGTTTTTCAAAAGTTTCTCTTGCCATTTCCAAGCAGATTGATTATACTGAATTTAGTGTTAAAAAATTAACAAGCTCAGTCATTGGAGGTAGAAAACCATGTCTTACATCCAGGTTACATCGGAAGCCCATGTGGCGGTGCTGACCATCGACCGCCCCAAAGCCCTCAATGCCCTGAACAGCGAGGTGCTCGCTGAGCTGGAGTGCGCCATTGATGCGCTGGATCTCAGCGACATCCGGGCCCTGATCATCACCGGCTCCGGGGAGAAGAGCTTTGTCGCCGGCGCCGACATCGGTGAGATGAGCACCCTGTCCAAGGCGGAGGGCGAGGCCTTTGGCAAGAAGGGCAACGACATCTTCCGCAAGATCGAGACCCTGCCCATCCCGGTCATCGCCGCGGTCAACGGCTTCGCCCTGGGTGGCGGAAACGAGCTGGCCATGAGCTGTGACATCCGCATCTGCTCTGACAACGCCGTCTTTGGCCAGCCTGAGACCGGTCTCGGCATCACCCCCGGCTTCGGCGGCACCCAGCGTCTGGCCCGTCTGGTCTCCCCCGGCATGGCCAAGCAGCTGCTCTACACCGCCAAGAACATCAAGGCCGACGAGGCCCTGCGCATCGGCCTGGTCAACGCCGTCTACCCCCAGGAGGAGCTGATGCCCGCCGCCAAGAAGCTGGCCGCCGCCATCGCCGCCAACGCCCCCATCGCCGTGCGGAACTGCAAGCAGGCCGTCAACGTGGGCCTGGAGCAGGGCATGGACGAGGCCATCGTCACCGAGGAGAAGCTCTTCGGCGCCTGCTTCGAGACCGAGGACCAGCGGGCCGGTATGGCCAACTTCCTGGAGAAGGACAAGAGCAAGAAGCTCAAGGTGGTCCCCTACACCGGCCGGTAAGCGGCCGCGGTCTTATCCCCATCCCATCAGTCTTTCATTATAATTATAAAAATTGGAATTACAGGAGGAAAACGCTATGTCTATCGAGAAAGTTGCTGTCGTCGGCGCCGGCCAGATGGGCCGCGGCATCGCCCAGGTCTTTGCCACCGCGGGAAAGAGCGTCATCGTTGTGGACATCAACGACGCCATCATCGCCGCCTCTGAGGCCGCCCTGGACAAGGGCTTTGCCAAGATGATCTCCAAGGGCAAGATGACCCAGGAGTATGTGGACGAGCTGAAGGGCCGCATGAGCTTTGTGGCCGCCACCGAGTACGAGGGCATTCTGAACGATGTGGATCTGGTGGTTGAGGCCGCTGTGGAGCGCCTGGACCTGAAGAAGAGCATCTTCCAGAAGCTGGATGCTGCCACCAAGCCTGAGTGCATCCTGGCCACCAACACCTCCTCCATCTCCATCACCGAGATCGCCTCCGCTGTGACCAGCAAGGACAAGGTCATCGGCATGCACTTCTTCAATCCCCCCGTGGCCATGAAGCTGATCGAGGTCATCCGGGGCGGCAACACCTCCGACGATACCTACAACACCATCTTCGCCCTCGCCCAGGAGATCGGCAAGACCCCGGTCACCGTGGCTGAGGCCCCCGGCTTCGTCTGCAACCGCCTGCTGATCCCCATGATCAACGAGGCCGTGGAGCTGGTCCAGAACGGCGTCGCCTCCCCCGAGGACATCGACACCGCCATGCGCCTGGGCTGCAACCACCCCATGGGCCCGCTGACCCTGGCCGACTTCATCGGCCTGGACACCTGCCTGGCCATCATGGATACCATCTATGAGGAGACCCACGACAGCAAGTATCGCGCCTCCCTGCTGCTGCGCAAGATGGTGCGGGCGGGCAAGCTGGGCAACAAGTCCGGCGAGGGCTTCTTCAAGCACTAAGTTCACACCCGTATTTCTGTATGAGCCGGCTTTTCAAAGGCCGGCTCATATATAAATAAATCACTAGGAGGAACCGATCCATGGATTTTAATCTGTCTAAAGAAGAACTCCTCGTCCAGCAGATGCTCCGCAGCTTCGCTGAGAACGAGGTCAAGCCCCTGGCCCAGGAGGTGGACGAGGAAGAGCGCTTCCCCGAGGAAACCGTCAAAAAGATGGCCAAGCTGGGCATGATGGGCATCTATTTCCCCAAGGAGTACGGCGGCCAGGGCGCCTCTTACCTCAGCTACATCATGGCTGTGGAGGAGCTGAGCAAGGTGTGCGGCACCACCGGCGTCATCCTCTCCGCCCACACCAGCCTGTGCGCCAACCCCATCTATGACTTCGGCACTGAGGCCCAGAAGCAGAAGTACCTGCCCAAGCTGTGCTCCGGCGAGTGGCTGGGCGCCTTCGGCCTGACCGAGCCCGGCGCCGGCACCGACGCCGGCGGCGTCAAGACCATGGCTGTGCTGGACGAGAAGGGCGAGAACTACATCCTGAACGGCTCCAAGATCTTCATCACCAACGCCGGCTATGCCGATGTGTTCATCATCATCGCCATGACCGACAAGACCCGGGGCCAGCGGGGCCTGAGCGCCTTCATCGTGGAGCGCACCTTCCCCGGCTTCTCCGTGGGCGCCCATGAGAAGAAGATGGGCATCCGGGGCTCCTCCACCTGCGAGCTCATCATGGAGAACTGCATCGTGCCCAAGGAGAACATGCTGGGCAAGGAGAACAAGGGCTTCAACCTGGCCATGGCCACCCTGAACGGCGGCCGGATCGGCATCGCCGCCCAGGCTCTGGGCATCGCCGAGGGCGCCATCGAGGAGACCGTCAAGTACACCAAGGAGCGCAAGCAGTTCGGCCGCTCCATCTTCAAGCAGCAGAACACCCAGTTCCAGCTGGCCGATCTGGTGGCCCGCACCGACGCCGCCAAGTGGCTGGTCTACAACGCCGCGCTGACCAAGCAGGCCGGTGAGAACTACGCCGTGGCCGCCGCCAAGGCCAAGCTCTTCGCCTCCGAGACCGCCATGGCTGTCACCACCAAGGCCGTCCAGCTCTTCGGCGGTTACGGCTACACCCGTGACTATCCCGTGGAGCGCATGATGCGGGACGCCAAGATCACTGAGATCTACGAAGGCACCAGCGAGGTCCAGCGCATGGTCATCGCCGGTTCCCTGTGAGATAGGAGGAAACGTTAGACATGAAGATTGTTGTTTGCATGAAGCAGGTGCCGGACACCACCGAGGTCAAGATCGACCCGGTTACCAATACCCTGATCCGGGACGGCGTGCCCGCCATCATCAACCCCGACGACAAGTGCGGCATTGAGGCCGCCCTCCAGATCAAGGAGCAGATCCCCGGCACCACCGTCACCGTCATCACCATGGGCATCCCCGCCGCGGAGATCGCCCTGCGGGAGGCCCTGGCCATGGGCTGTGACGACGCCGTGCTGCTGACCGACCGGAAGCTGGGCGGCGCCGACACCTGGGCCACCTCCTCCGCCATCGCCGGCGCCGTCAAAAAGCTGGGCGCCGACCTGGTCATCTGCGGCCGCCAGGCCATCGACGGCGACACCGCCCAGGTGGGCGTGCAGATCGCCATCCACCTCGGCATCCCCGTCACCACCTATGTGGAGAAGCTGGTGGATGTGAACGAGACCTCCATCACCGTGCAGCGCCAGTATGAGGACCGTTATCAGACCGTGCGCATGCAGTATCCCTGCCTGATCACCGCCATCGGCGATCTGAACCAGCCCCGCTACATGTCCGTGGGCGGCTGCTTCGACGCTTATCAGAAGGAGATCAAGGTCATGACCTATGCCGACATCGCCGACGTGGTGGATGAGAGCAACGTGGGCCTGGCCGGCTCTCCCACCTATGTGGCCGTCTCCACCACCAAGGAGGCCAAGGGCGCCGGCGAGGTCCTGAAGGACCTGACCGCCGACGAGGCCGTCGCCGCCATCGTGGAGAAGCTGGCCGCCAAGCACATCATTTGATGGAGGTACTGTGAATCATGAATAAGAACGTTTTCGTTTTCTGCGAGCAGCGCGACGGCGAGATCCAGAAGGTCGCCTTTGAGCTGGTGGGCAAGGCCCGGGAGCTGGCTGACGCGCTGGGCCAGCAGGTGGTGGCCGTTCTGGCCGGTTCCGGCATCGAGGGCAAAGCCGCTTCCCTGATCGCCCACGGCGCCGATCAGGTCATCGTGGCCGACCACCCCATGCTGGAGGAATATTCCACCAAGCCCTACACCGATGTGGTGGTCCAGGCCATCCGCACCTATTCCCCCGAGGTGGTGCTCTTCGGCGCCTCCTCCATCGGCCGTGACCTGGCCCCCTCCGTCTCCGCCACCGTCCACACCGGCCTGACCGCCGACTGCACCGGCCTGGCCATCGGCGACGTGGAGAAGAGCGTCACCAATGCCGCCGACCGCGCCAAGGTGGAGGCCAAGATTGCCGAGCTGGGCCAGGACGTCACCGTGGAGGACAACAGCAAGACCATGACCACCAAGGACGGCAAGGAGATCAGCGTGGTCAATGTGAAGTACACCTATCACAAGCAGCTGCGCATGACCCGTCCCGCCTTCGGCGGCAACATCATCGCCACCATCGCCTGCCTGCAGCACCGGCCTCAGATGGCCACCGTCCGCCCCGGCGTGATGCAGGCCCTGGCCGCCGATGACAGCCGCACCGGCGAGATCATCCGCATGGAGGTCAACCCCACCAACAACCTGGAGGTGCTGGAGACCGTCAAGTCCACCAAGACCTCCAAGGATATCACCGAGGCCAAGATCCTGGTCTCCGCCGGCCGCGGCATCGGCAGCGCCGAGAAGGTCAGCATGGTGCAGGATCTGGCCGACGTCCTGGGCGGCGACATCTCCGGCTCCCGCGCCGTGGTGGATGCGGGCTGGATGGAGAAGGACCGCCAGGTGGGCCAGACCGGCAAGACCGTCCGCCCCGAGCTCTATGTGGCCTGCGGCATCTCCGGCGCCATCCAGCACGCCGCCGGCATGGAGGGCAGCGAGTACATCGTGGCCATCAACAAGGAGGAGACCGCTCCCATCTTCGATATTGCCGATCTGGGCATCATCGGCGATGTGAACGCCATTCTCCCCAAGCTCACCGAGGCCATCAAAAAGTATAAGGCCGCCCAGGCCGGCAAGTAATTGCCCGCCTGACGGTGTTTCCGGGCCGCATCCCGTCCAGGGATGCGGCCCGCTCTGTTTCTGTTCTCATCCGCCCTCCTCGCCTCTGTGTTTCTTTTGACAGCGCCAGTCAGCTGTGCTATATTGGTATTAAATCATTCCACCCCGAACAAATCAGAGAGGAGAGAGCTAATATGGCCCAATTCTGCTCCAACTGCGGCACTGCCCTGAAGGACGACCAGCGCTTCTGCCCAAATTGCGGCACCCCGGTCCCCAGTCCAGCCTCCAACACGGCCCCTGAGTACCCCCAGGGCGCGGGCACGGACCCCTGGGCTGCTTCCGGCGGAACCGCTCCCCAGCCGGACCTTTCTTCCGGTTACACCGCCGCCTCCCAGGGCGGCGCTGCCCCCGGCAGCAGCCCGCAGCCGTCCCAGAACTTCCAGCCGGGCGGCGATCCCTGGGCCGCCTCCCCCCAGGGGACGGGCTGCGGCGCGGACGGCCAGGACGGAGCCGCCGCCAACGGCACGGTCTATGGCTATGACACCTCCCACCGGTGCGCCACCAAGAAGGAGTTCCTGGCCCTGCCTCAGAACCACAAGCTCCGCAGTCAGCTGCGGGCCGCCGCCATCATCTGCTACGTCTGCGCCGGCCTCACCCTGGTGATGGGCTTGATGTTCATGATGATAACTTCCCTGTTCGACGTAGCTCTTCTGGTGGGGTTTGGACTGGGCATCCACCTGGCCCAGAGCCGGGTGTGCGCCATCCTGCTGGCGGTGGACGCCGGGATAAACATGATCCTGGGCCTGATCGTCAGCGGCTCCCTGAATGGCTGGCTCATCGCCGTGGCCGCTGTCTTCGCCATCATCTGCACCTTCCAGTTGGAGAAGCAGTGGAAGGCCTACCAGGCGGGCGTGGCCGCCTGAACAACGTCCATCAAACGGCAACAGGCCGGAGCGTTTTGGCGCTCCGGCCTGTTTTTTCAGATGGTTCAGTTTTCCTTGGCAGGCCGGGTGGCGGTCTCCCAGCGTTTTCAGGGGTTGTCGCAGATTTTGGCAAAAAATTTGCCGCGGGGCCCTGGCGGGCCGCCGCGGCAGAGGAAAGACAAAGTAAGGCGCGGAACTGCCTGTTCAGACCAGCCCTCCCAGCAGGCCGGCCAGAGGCAGGTAGGCGATGGGCAGGAAAATAGCGGGAAGCATATTGCCCACCGGGATATGCTTTTCGGGAAACAACATGTTAAATCCGATGCCCAGGATGATGGTGCCGCCCACAGCGGACATCTCCAGCACCATGGCGTCGGTGAGCAGCGGGCCCACCAGCCCTGCCAGCAGGGTGAGCCCGCCCTGGTAGAGCAGCAGAGGGATCACCGAAAACGCCACACCCACCCCGGTGGTGGCTGCCAGGGAGATGCCGGTCACTCCATCAATCACTCCCTTGGAGACCAAGATGGAGTAATCATGGTTGATCCCCGCCTCCAGGGAACCCATGACCGCCATAGAACCCACACAGTAGAGCAGCGCGGCCGCCACAAAACCTTCCGTAAATTGTGAGGTATCACCTTTTTTGACCACTTTTTTCTGAATCCAATCCCCCAGGGCATCCAGCCGCTGCTCGATGCGCAGGGCCACCCCCAGGCAGGTGCCCACCACCATGCAGAGGATGACACAGAGGGTGTGCTCCGTCTTGACAGCGGAGGAGATGCCGATCCCCATGACGCACAGGGCCATAGCGCTGTGCATGGCGGCCATAAAGCGCGCCCCGATCCGGTTTTTCAGCAGCAGGCCCAGGGCGCTGCCCACCAGGACAAGGATACAGTTGATATAAGTTGCGATCATGGGCAGGGGACTCCTTTTTCTCTCTTGTCCGGGGCAGGATCAGCCGATCAGCGCAATGCCCAGGGAAACCAGCGGCAGGGTAATCAGGCAGGCCAGGGTGGTCATCATCACGGCGCAGACCGCATAGTCCCCCTCGGAGCCGTTCTGCCTGGCCAGCATCGCCACCAAGTTGATCGCGGGAAGCCCGGCCAGGAACGCCAAGGTGCCCGCCATATCCTGGGCCACCCCCAACAGCCGCATGGCGGCGAAAAACACCAGCGGCAGGGCGATCATCTTCAGCACAATCTCACCGTAGAGCTCCCAGCACCGAAGCACCCGGCGCACATCGGTCATGGACAGCATGCCGCCGATATAGAGCAGGGAGAGGGGCATGCTGGCCGCCCCCAGCCGGTTCAGCGTGGCGGAGAGCACATAGGGCAGACGGACCTCCAGCAGCACCAGCACCGTGGCCGCTACAATGGCAATCAAGGCGGGGCTGAGCAGATTTTTCAGGGCGGCGGGCGAAAAACGCCGTCTCTCCCGCCCCTCCCCCACCGGCCGGGTCAGCGAGACGCCATAGGTCCAGAACAGGATCTGATCCAAAATGGTAAACAGCGAGATATACAGCAGGGCAGTGTCCGGATAGAGCTCCACCACCAGCGGGATGCCCATAAAACCCACATTGCCAAACATCACGATGGCCCGGAATACGCGCTGCCGGTTGCCGGACAGGTGAAAGATCCGCTCCAGCGCCAGGGACAGCAGAAACAGCAGCAAGTACAGGGCAATGGCCAGGGGAATCACCATCAGGCTGGAAGCCAGCCCCGCCCGGGTGGCCCCCTCCGCGGCGTTGATAAAAATATAGGCGGGCAGAGCCATGCGCATAATGACCTTGGAGATGCTGCCCAGGGAGTGTTCATCCAGAATATGAACCTTGACCGCCAGAACGCCCAGGGCAATCAGGATTAAAAAGATGCCGATCTGGGTCAGCACGGTGAAAAATTGATCCATGGTATCTTCCTCTCTCCCCTTTCCCGCCGGCCCGACTTCGCTTTTCTTTCCCCCCACAAAACGGTAACTCTGCAGAGCGGACACAGCAGGGCAGAAGGAATGATCCCCGGCATCCCGCCGGAGATCATAAATGAAATCGCATCGATAAATATATGATACTGTCTCATTTTTCCATTGTCAAGCGCTTTAAACAGAAAAAGTGCCAGTGCTCTCTGGGCCGCAGCACAGCCAGTTGAGAGAGGGTGGTTAGTCCCCAAATTTTCGTTATACAATCCATCCGGGCTGCGGAAGTCCGGCAAACCGGATTCCGTTATATTCCCCGCTCCTCTGTTTTGGCCCTGCCGGGCCACCGGGAAACGCGGTTTGGGTGCTTTACAGGGCCCTCTCCTTGCAGGTCATCTGTTCCGCCCGCAGCTGAAACACCGCGGTCTGACGGATGGACGCCTCGTCAAATTGGCACAGATGTGCGTCGGTGTAGTGACTTAAAATCAGGCGCAGCAGCCGCCTCTTTTCCTCTAAGTCTGTAATCAGCGAGATCCGCCCGGTTCCAATCACGCTTTGGAACCGGCATGTGGAGCTGCAGGGCCGGGTATCGTCCACCACGACCTCTGCAACGGCCTCCAATTCAAACCCCACCGGGCACCCCTGTTTGGACAAGGCATACTTTCTGCCCCCACTTGCCCCGTGAAAATAGAATGTATACGCCCCGTTCTCCTCGGCACAGCCGAAATTGACCGGGACAATATAGACCTCGCCCCGGTCACAATAGCCCACCCGGAGCACCTGGCTCTTCCGAATGATTTCCCGAATCTTTGCGGGCTCTGTGACCGCCCGCTCTTTTCTCCTCATAGAGATCCCCCTTACATGCTTTTTCACACTTTTTTCATCTCAACGCTCCACCCAGCGCAAGGTCTTTTTCCCCGCGGGAAAAAGTCGGCGGCATAGCCTGTCAGCCTGGAAAATAGACTGAAAGTATCCAGATCAAGCGCAGGTGGTGTCTCTTGTCCAACCGTCCTTCCCTGTTCCGCTCCACTTTGATGCTCACCGGCGTGGGGCTGGTGAGCCAGGTGTTCGGCTTCCTCTACCGCATCGTCATGGCCAGGCTGGTGGGGGCCCAGGTGCTGGGGCTCTACCAGCTGATTATGCCCGCCTATTCCGTCGTGCAGTCCATCTGCATCTCCGGGCTGGCCGTGGCGGTCTCGCTGCTCTCCTCAGAATACCACGCCCGGAAAAATGAGCTGGCGCTTCGCCAGCTCATGTCCACCGGCCTGCGGGGGCTGGTGGCCCTCTGGCTGCCTGTGGCATTGACGGTGCTCTTCCAGTCGGATTTCATCGCCCGGCGGCTGTTGGGGGACGGACGCACCCAGCTGGGCCTGGTCTTGCTTCTGCCGGTGCTGCTGCTCACCGGCGTGGAAAACCTCCAGAAACACCAGTTCTACGGCATCGGCGCCATGCGCCTTCCCGCCGGGGTGGAGCTGGGGGAACAGGTCATCCGCTCCATCGCCATCATCCTTCTGCTGGCCCTGCTGGCCCCGGAGGAGGAGGCGCACTCGGTGGGGCTCATTGTGATGGGCCTGCTGGTCAGCGAGATCTTCTCCTCCACCGCCCTGACCTGGGGGCGGCGGAGGAGAAGGCGGGCGCGGGGGACAGAGCTCTCAGGGAAGCGGGTGGAACCGGGGCGGCTGCGGCGGCGGATGGCCGGGATCGCAATACCGGTCAGCCTGACCGCCCTGGTGGGAAACCTGATGGGCGCGGCCACCTCGGTGCTCATCCCCAAACTGCTGATGCTCCACGGCCTGGAACAGAGCCAGGCCATGGAGGCCTTCGGCATCCTGCTGGGCATGACGCTTCCGCTGCTGATGATTCCCACCGCCTTCATAAACGCCCTCTCCCTGGCCCTGCTCCCCCGGCTCACGGAAGAGCGGGAGCTGGGGGAAATGCCCTCGTTCCGCCGCACCGGAGAAAAAGCCATACTGTCGGTGTCCTATGTGGTCCTTCCCCTCATCGCTCTGATCGCCACCCTGGGGCCCGACCTGGGCCAGCTGCTCTTTGGCGAACCGCGGGTAGGCGACTATATGCTTCCCCTGGCGGTGGGCGTGGGCGCCGGATGTTATCACGCCATTCTGGGGTGCATGCTCAACGCCCTGGGCAAGCAGAATCAGAACGCGGCCATCTCTCTGTTCTGCGGCGCACTGGAGTTGCTGCTCACCGTGGCCTTAACCCCCACCCTGGGGTTGGGGGGCTTTGTGGCCGGCTTTGTCTGCGCCGATGTGCTGGCGGTGGCACTCTGTCTGGGAGTGGCCTGGCGGAGCGCGGGGCTGCATCTGGACTGTTACCGCTGTTTCTCCGCCCCGGTCCTGGCCTCACTGCTGGCGGGACTGCTGGTCAACCTGGGCTATCGGCTCAGCCTGGACGCCGGAGCAAGCCTGGGCTGGTCGGTGCTGACCTGGGGCTGCGCGGGACTGGCCGCCTATCTGGGGGCCATGGCCGCCCAGGGGATTCGCCCCCTGCGGGTCATCCGGCTGCGGTAGTTGCGTTTTTGCGCGCATTCCGCTATGATAGTGGCAATCCCCACAGCATTCTGCGGGGAAAACAGCGTGCACATCAGGTGAACAAAATGAAGAACTACAAGCTGACCATTCAATACGACGGCAGCCGGTACAGCGGCTGGCAAATGCAGGGCAACACGGAAAACACCATTCAGGGCAAGCTGCAACGCGTGCTGGGCCAGCTGGACGGAGCACCGGTGGAGGTGCAGGGCTCCGGCCGCACCGACGCCGGAGTCCATGCCCGGGGACAGGTGGCCAGCGTCAAGCTGGCCAGCGAGCCGGAATGCGCCAGGCTGATCGCCTACTGCGCCCAATTTCTGCCCCGGGACATCGCCGTGGTGGACGCCCAGGAGGCTCCGGAGCGCTTTCACGCCCGGCTCAACGCCAGGTCAAAGTGTTATGTATACCGCATATGGAACAGCCCCATTCCCAACGTCTTTGAGCGAAAGTATTTATGTCAACTTGAAGAGTCGCTGGATCCGGAGGCCATGGCGCAGGGGGCGGCACTGCTGGTGGGAACCCACGATTTCCGCTCCTTCTGCGGCCTTCGGCGGTTCAAGAAATCCACCGTGCGGCGCATTGACGCCATTCAGGTGGAGCGGCTGGGGGCGGAAATCCGCCTGACCTACACGGGAAACGGCTTTTTGAATCAGATGGTGCGGCTGATCACCGGCGCTCTGGTGGAGACAGGGCTGGGGCTCTATCCCCCGGAACACATCACCGACATCCTGGCGGCAAAAGACCGCTCCGCCGCGGGGCGCGTCATGCCTCCGGAAGGGCTGTGCCTGGAGTCTGTGACCTATTGAGGACGCAAACATCGGGGCGGGGGGGCCAACCCCCCGCGCCCCCCCCCCCCCAGAA
>CAUGSS010000043.1 GCA_959602365.1 uncultured Eubacteriales bacterium | reverse complement strand
GGGAGACCGGCGGGACGGCCATTGGGTCAAAGACGCCCCCGGTATCAACGTGGTCATGTCCTGCCTCTATCCCAAGCGGACGGACAGCGAGGTCTATCTCCATCTGGAGGTGGACATCACCGACCTGCTCCGCTATATTGAGGAGAAGAACGGCCCCGGGGCCGAGTACAAGACCACCCTGTTTCACTGCATTGTGGCCATCGTGGCCCGGGCGGTCAATGAGCGGCCCAAGCTGAACCGGTTTGTCCAAGGCGCCAGAACCTATGAGCGGGACGAGATCACCATCAGCTTTGTGGCCAAACGCCGCTTCACCGACCACAGTGAGGAGGCCCTTATGGTGTACAAGGCCAAGGGCAGCGACACCCTGGCCGACATCAGCCGCCGGATCGTGGGCGAAGTCCACGAGATGCGGGAGCAGAAACAGGCCGAGGGCCTGGACGACATCCTGAACAAATTCGGCCGTCTGCCCCGTCCGCTGCTGATGCTCATTGTGCGCACCGTGCGCTGGCTGGACTTCTGGGGCAAGGTGCCGAAGGTGTTCACCGAGGGAGACCCCAACTATACCACTGTGCTGATCTCCAATCTGGGCAGTATCAAGTGCCCTGCCGTGTATCACCATCTGAACAACTACGGCACCAACTCTGTGCTGCTCACCATCGGCGCCATGCACAAGACCCCCACCGTGATGCCCGACGGCTCTGTCCAGGTGCGGGACTTTGTGGACATCGGCGCCACGCTGGACGAACGCATCGGCGATGGATTTTATTTTGCCCGCTCCCTGAAACTCATTCAATATATCTGTGCCCATCCGGAACTGCTGGATCGGCCCCTTGAGGAGGACAGCGGCTATGACTACCAATAATGCCACCCATACCACGGAAACACTGAAAGTACCCTTCAACGTGAAATACCAGGAGCGCTCCATCACCTTCCCGGTGCCCGAGCAGGTGAAAACCCCGTGGTTCAAGGCCGCAGGGGAAATTCCCACCACCTTGAACTATTTCGACGGCTCCATGGTGGACGCGGTAGAGGCCACCGCCAAGTGTCTGCCCGACACCACGGCCTATAACTTTTACGGCAATCAAGTGACCTACCGGACCTTTGTCTCCCAGATCCACGCGGCGGCCAAAGCCCTGTGCGCCCAGGGGGTGCGCCCCGGCGACCGGGTGACCATCTGCATGCCCAATACCCCCCAGGCCATCATTCTGTTTTACGCCATCAACCGGATGGGCGCGGTGGCCAACATGATTCACCCCCTCTCCGGCGCCGAGGAGATCGTGGATTACATCAACAACTCGCAGAGCGTGATGTGCCTCACCCTGCTCCAGTTTTACCCCAAGTTTGCCCAGATCCGCTCCCGGCTCAACCTCAAAACGCTGCTGATCTGCGACATCACCGACGGCCTGGCCGGAGTCAAGAAGCTGCTCTATCCCCTGACGGTCAAAAACAAGGTAAAGCTGCCCAAGGACGCCGATGTGCTGCTCTGGAAGGATTTTATCAAGTCCGCCGAGCAATATACCGGGGAGTACCTCTATTATGCCAAGAGCGACGATGTGGCCGCCATTCTCTACTCCGGCGGCACCACCGGCACCAGCAAAGGCATCCTGCTCTCCAACCTGAACTTCAACGCCCTGGCCCTCCAGACCGGCACCGCCGGAGACTGCCTGCACCCGGGCCACACCATGCTCTCCATCATGCCCATCTTCCACGGTTTCGGCCTGGGCGTGTGCATCCACACGGTGCTCTACTGGGGCGGCACCTCCATTCTGATCCCCCAGTTCAACGCCAAGAGCTACTGCAAGCTGCTGGGCCAGTACAAGCCCAATTACATCGCGGGCGTGCCCACCCTGTTTGAGGCGCTGCTCCGGATGGAGGACGCCCAGAAGCTGGATATGAGCCAGCTGGAGGGCATCTTCTCCGGCGGCGACAGCCTGAGCGTAGAGCTGAAGGCCAAGGTGGACGTGTTCCTCCGGGAACACGGGGCCAAGGAGCAGATCCGGGAGGGATACGGCACTACCGAGTGCGTCACCGCCAGCTGCCTCACCCCCCGCTTCTTCTTCAAGGAGGGCAGCATCGGCATCCCCTTCCCTGACACATACTATAAAATTGTCATCCCCTCGACCCATGACGAGGTGCCTTACGGCACCGTCGGCGAGATCTGCCTGTCCGGCCCTACGGTCATGCTGGGTTACATGGACAACCCGAAAGAGACGGCCCAGACCCTTCAGCAGCACGAGGACGGGCTGGTTTGGCTCCACACCGGCGACCTGGGCGTCATGGACGAGGAGGGCTTCATCTATTTCAAGCAGCGGCTGAAGCGGATGATCATCACCAGCGGTTACAACGTCTATCCCTCCCAGGTGGAAAACGTCATCGACGCCCATCCGGATGTACTGATGAGCACCGTCATCGGCGTCAAGGACGATTACAAGATGCAGCGGGTCAAGGCCTTTATCGTGCCCAAGCCCGGAGTGGAGCCCGACGACGCGCTGCGTGCGTCCATTTTGGAGCACTGCGCCCAGCGGGTGGCCAAGTACGCTATTCCCCAGGAGATCGAATTCCGCACCGAGCTGCCCCACACCCTGGTGGGCAAAGTGGCCTACACAGTGCTGGAAAAAGAAGAGGCGGAGAAGGCCGCCAAGAAAGAGGCGGTCTCCGTCTGAACCGCAGTTTCATTTAACGCAGCAAGGCCTGCGGCGCAAATGCGCCGCAGGCCTTTGTCTGTATCTGTTTTCACAGCTGCATCCGGTCCGCCTCAGTGATCGGCCGGAGCACCCGGCAGGGATTCCCTACCGCCACCACGCCGGAGGGAATATCCCGGGTCACCACGCTGCCGGCGCCAATCACGCAGTCATCCCCAATGGTCACCCCGGGCAATACCGTCACATTGGCTCCAAACCAGACCCGGTTCCCCACGGTGATGGGATGGGCAAACTCCAGCCCCGTGCTGCGCTGGGCGGCGTCCAGCGGGTGGCCCGCCGCGGAAAAGCAGCAGTTCGGCCCGATGAGCACCTCATCCCCAAAGGTCACCGGTGCACAGTCCAGGATGACACAGTTGTGGTTGGTATAGAAATACTTCCCCACCCGGATGTTATAGCCATAATCGCACCAGAACGGGGCGGTGAGGAAGCAGCCCTCCCCGGCCTGGCCCAAGATCCGGCCGATCAGCCGCTCCCGCTCCTCCTGCTGCCGGGAGTCCAGCGCATTGAACCGAAGACACAGGTCCTTGACCCGGTCCCGGTCTGCCGCCAGGGCCGGATCTCCCGCGTTGTAGAGCAGTCCTGCGTCGGCCTTTTCCCGTTCCGTCATGGGGGTTCCTCCTCAGATGGTCTCAATTTTCAGCATATTGGTGTTGCCGGTGCGGCCGTTCACCAGGCCGCCGGTGATGACAATCTTGTCTCCGCTCTTCAGGCCCATGATCTCTCTGGCCCGATGCTTGGCGGTGTAAAACAGCACGTCAGCGGACTCATACATCTCGCACATGGCGGGAATCACGCCCCAGGACAGGGCGAGCTTGCGCCAGGTCTTCTCCGAGGTGGTCAGGCCGATGATGTCCACCGGCGGACGGAACCGGGACACCATCCGGGCGGTCATTCCCGACAGGGAGCAGGCCACAATGGCGGCCGCCCCGATATCAATGGCCATGCCGCAGGTGGCGTGGGAGATGGCGTCCACCGTGTTCTTGATCTTAAACTCGGAGGAGTGGAATCGCTTGTCGAAGCGAATACTCTCCTCGGTGGCCTCGGCAATGCGGGACATGGTCTGTACCGTCAGCACCGGGTACTTGCCGGCGGCGGTCTCTCCTGAGAGCATGACGGCGCTGGTGCCGTCATAAACCGCGTTGGCCACGTCAGAGATCTCTGCCCGGGTGGGCCGGGGATTGTGGATCATGGACTCCAGCATCTCCGTGGCGGTGATAATCCGCTTGCCCAGCAGGCGGCACTTGGTGATCAGCCGCTTCTGGACCGCGGGCAGCTCCTCGAAGGGGATCTCCACCCCCATATCGCCCCGGCCGATCATAATGCCGCTGCACTCCTGACAGATTTCCTCGATATTGTCGATGCCGGACTGATTTTCAATCTTGGCAATCAGCTCGATGTCGTCCCCGCCGTTCTGGGACAGGAACTCTTTCACGTCCAGCAGGTCCTGGCGGCAGGAGACAAAGGAGCAGGCCACAAAGTCCACTCCGTGTTCAATGCCGAAGAGCAGGTCGCTCTTGTCCTGCTCGCTCAGATAGACCTGCTTGAGCACTTTATTGGGAAAGCTCATGCTCTTCCGGTCGGAGATCTCGCCTCCCGCGATGACGGTGCAGATCACGTCGGTGTCGGTGAGGGAGGTGACCTGGAAGATGAGCAGGCCGTTGTTGACCAGCACCCGGTCCCTCACCTGAAGGTCCTGGGCCAGGCCGGCGTAGCTGACGGAGACCTGAGTGGCGTCTCCATCCACTTCCCGGGTGGTAAAGGTAAAGGTGTCTCCGTCCTTCAGCGTGGCTTTGCCGTTTTTAAAGGTGCGGATGCGATACTCCGGCCCTTTGGTGTCCAGCATAATGGCAATGGGAAGATCCAGCTTCTCCCGCACCCGTTTGATCAGTTTGATCTTTGCAGCCTGCTCCTCATGGGTGCCGTGGGAAAAGTTCAGCCGGGCCACATTCATGCCGGCCTGACACATGCCGGTCAGGGTCTCCTCGTCCGAACAGGCCGGGCCAATGGTGCATACAATTTTGGTTTTTCTCATGGGAAACAAACTCCTCTCAGCCGCCGCAGGGCACTTGTTTTCTGGCTGTTTCTGCACTGCTATCGTAGCATAGAAAGCCCTGTATTTCAAGAAAACCAGACCTTCCAAACTGCACTGAAAGCCAAGCCGTCAAGGGAATTCTTTTGTGGAAAACACATCCGACTTTCACTTTTGTAAATCACAAAAGCCCATCTGAATGCTTGCTTTTCAGCCCACCCCTCTCTATAATGGCGGTGAGAGGCAACCGAACTGCTCCGCCCCTCCCCGCGGCGGGCGGAGAATCCTGAGAGGAGTGGAACCCATGGCAAAAAATTACCGTGCGGAACTGGTGGGAGTCTTTGGCGACCCGGTGGAGGGCAACCCTACCGGCGTCATGGAAGAGGCGGGTTTTGCCGCCCTGGGACTCAACTGGCGCTATCTCACCCTCAAGGTGACGCCGGCGGATTTTGACGCCGCCATCCGCAGCCTGCGCCCGCTGCACTTCCGGGGCATCAACCTGACCATGCCCCACAAAATCACCGTCCTCCCCTATCTGGACCAGCTCTCCCCCGCCGCCCAGGTCATCGGGGCGGTCAACACCGTGGTGGTGCGGGAGGACGGTCTCTACGGGGACAATACCGACGGCCGGGGCTTTGTGGAGGCGCTGCGCCGGGAGGGCGTTTCCCTGGCAGGACAGTCTGTCACGCTGCTGGGCGCAGGCGGGGCCGCCAAGGCCATTGCCGTGGAGTGCGCTCTGGCCGGGGTCCGCCGGATCACCGTAGTCAACCGAAGCCGGCCACGGGGAGAGGCGCTGGTCCGCACCCTGCAGGCCCATACCGCCGTCTCCGCCGCCTTTCTGCCCTGGAGCGCCTCGCTGGCTGTCCCGGAGGGCACCGGCATTCTGATCAACGCCACACCGGTGGGAATGCGCCCCCACGAGGCAGAAGCTCCGGATCTGGATTATGCCTCTGTCCAGCCCGGCACTCTGGCAGCCGACGTGGCCTTTGATCCGGCGGACACCCAGTTTCTCGCCCGCTGCGCCGCCCGGGGCGCCCGAACCGTCAACGGGCTGGGCATGCTGGCCTGCCAGGGGGCGCTGAACTTCACGCTCTGGACCGGGCGGGAGGCCCCCTTTGAAATCATGCGGCAGGCGCTGGAGCGGGAATTCCAGACAAGCTCACTGTAAGCTGCACACCGCTGACCGAACCGCTTTCATCGAAGGCCTTTCCCCGCCGCTGGGGCCAACGGCCGGCGCCAATCTTACTTCTATTTTGTCTGCCGGGCGGGCCGGCCATACGGATTTCCGCTGGAAACCTGCACACTGCCTCCCCTGTCCCCTGCCGCAACAATAGAAAAGGACGCGCCGCGGCGCGTCCTTTTCTCACTTCTTGGCGATAATCGCATATGTGCCGATGGCGGTACAGGCCACCTTACCGCTGGAGGGAACGATGGCTTCGCAGTAGGCGGTGGCATTGCGCTTCCCCAGGGAGGTCACCCGGGCCTTGATGAACACATACTCCTCCATGGGAACCGGCCGAAGATAGTTCGCCGTCATGGAGATGGTGGGCGGGATGGTCTGGCGGGAGAAGCAGTACACCGCCATGCTCATGACCAGATCCATCATGGTATTGATCATTCCCCCGTGCAGGGTGCCCAGGCCGTTGACCTGCCAGTCCTGAAGCGGGAATTTCAGCGTCAGCTCCTGGTCGGCGTCGTTGCAGCACTCCAATTCCGCCTTCAGCCGCCCGTTCAGCGTAGCCGCCATCTTACCGTTGATAAAGTCGAGCTCCTCCCGGAGCCACTCCTCCGTTGTCAAAACCTTCTCGTCCATTGTGTTCCCCACTTTCCTTCTTTGATCCCCCGCGCCCCAGGAGAAGGCGGGGTGTTTTTTTCTATTTTACCAGTTTTCACCCGGAAAGGCAACGGCTCATTGCTCTGCGCCCGTCTGAAAGTGGCGGCGCAGAATGCAGGTCAGCGCGATGAACAGGATGAGCACATTGGCCCCCATGGAGATATAGATGACATAATTGACGCCGTTCATGCCAAAGCTGCGGATCAGCGGCAGAGACAGCGCCGCCGCCAGAACAGCTGCCACCGCGTTGCCGATCAAGATCACCTTCAGCTTTCGGGTAATGGTGATCAGCGCCCCCAGGAAATAGGCGCAGGCGATGAGGGCGGTCGTACCCAGCACCGGCAGCAGCAGGCCGGCATACTCCACCACCGCCTCATCAAACAGCAGGCCCAGCCCCCAGCGCCCCAACAGCCCGGCCACGACAAATACCACGGCAAAGGCGGCGGCCAGCAGCGCCCAGATTTTGTGATACAGGGTGTAATAGGCGCGCGCGTCCCGCCGGGCGTAGTGACGGGTAAACACTGTAATCACCGGGGTGTAAAGCCATATGGCCCCCGACTGGACAATGGTGGCCGGGGTGGCAATGGAGGCATAAATGCCCATGATATAACTGCCCCAAATTCCCTCCAGAATACTGCGGGGCACGGAGATCACCGCAGTGGTGAGGAAGGAATTGCACATCAGGGGCAGGCACTCCCAGAGCAGCTGCCGGGATACCTGGAAGGAAAAGGTCAGACGGAAGCCGGTGAGCCGCCGCCCCACGGGAAAATCAAAGAGCAGCACCACTGCAAACGAGGTCAGGGTAATGCACAAAATGGCCAGCAGCAGGTTTTGCGTCAGCCATAGGATCAGGGAAAAACCGCCCAACAGGAAGGTGCCCCGGAGCAGAAAGGAGATGAAATTATAGTCCATCCGCTCCGCCTGCTGCTCCATGGCCTGGAAGGTGTCCACCAGGGCCTCTGCCACCCGGAAGAGCATATAGAGTATAATACAGGCCGCCTCATAGCCGGTATAGCCCCGGTTCAGCCCCACAAAGCCGCAGCACAGCACAGCAGCGGCAGTACAGGTCAGCAGCCGCGTGGTCACATACTGGCCGGGGGAATACTTTCCCGTGTAATCCGACACCTGGAAATCCCGCATGCCGAAGCTGGCAAGCGTGTAGAACATGTTGGTAATTGACATACAGAGGGACAAAGTCCCCGCGTCCTCATAGCCGCTCAGCCGGACCACCAAAACGGTAATTAACCATTGACAGGCCAGGTAATACAGTGAGCCTGCGGAATTGAACAGGGTATTCTGCCCCACCGAGAGTTTCTTTTCCACCGACAGCTTCCCTTTCTTTGTCACCGGCGCCGTCTTCGGCGCGTCTTTGCTCAGATACCGGACATTTTACCACAGATTTCCGGAGGCGTCCACCGACACTCCCATTCCCGATCTATTTTCGGGTAAAAACGCAAAAACAGCTGCCGTCAGGGCAGCTGTTCTGATCACAATCTCTTAAAGGCCAGACACCCCATGCGCCGCCGCGCAGGGCTACTGCGGCGGGCATTCTGAGTCGAGGCGGGACAGGAGGCAAAAAAACCGGGCCGGCGATTCCGCGGGCAAAGCTCCGCTCTGGGATCCGCGTTTTTCGCCGGACTGCCCGGCGGAAAACCGCCCCTCCCCGCCGCCCGCACTACCCCCGTTTCACCGGGCCTGTCAACGCAGATTGGCTGCTCCCAGGTGCATATGACCCGGGAGCGGCCAATCCGCTTCGCCTCCTCCGGCCAGCACTCCTCCGCCAGATCCGGATGGGCAGGGCTTTCCCAGCGGCGATGCCAGCCTCGGCCAGCGGCCCCAGCTCAGTCAGAGCACAGCCGGTGCAGTGCCGCGCCGATATCGCCGTCCAGACAGATGCTGCGCCCCGAGATCTCCCGGGGTGCCCAGGCCTGCCCCAGGTTGACGCAGACATAGGATGCCCGGGGATTCTGCTCCACCTGCCTCCAAAACGGATATTTGATGATGCCCGGGGTGTTCATCCCCACCCCCAGCTCCAGATAGAGCACCGCCATGTTCTGGTGGCGCCGGACAAAATCGGAATACCGCTGAGCGGCCTGATACCAGCCCTCGTCCTGAACAAAGGTGTCGTCCGCCCTGAGGTTCATGGTCATGGGGGCACCGCACTTGGGGCAATGGGGAACCAGCTGCGTGGGGACAGCCCCCTTTGGCGCGGTACCTTCCGGCAGTTCCAGGCCCTGGTGGGTGATCTGGAACCCCTGGGCCTCCACCATCCGGCGAACAACAGCTTCGTTGTCGTATGTCCCGTGGTGGCACGGCTTGGAACATTGCCACAGGCCATAATCCCCCTGGGTGTAAAACAGGCGGCGCTTATCAAATCCGTTCTTTTGAAAACAGTGATCCACGTTGGTGGTGAGGACAAAATAGTCTTTGTCCTTCACCAGCTCCAGCAGATTCCGGTACACCGGCCTGGGCGGATTGCAGCAGCGATTGAGAAAAATAAACCGGCTCCAGTAGGCCCAATGCTCCTCCAGGGTCGGGAAGGGATAAAAGCCCCCGGAATACATATCGTGAAAACCGTACTTCGTTTCAAAGTCGGCAAAGTAACGGCGGAACCTGGCTCCGTCATAGACAAAGCCGGCAGAGGCGGAAAGGCCGGCCCCGGCTCCAATCAAGACGGCATCGGCCTTGCTCAGCGCTTCCTGCACCTCAGAAATCCCTTGTCTTGTCTGTCTTGCCGCGCTCAGCATTTTGATACCCCCAGGAGCTTTTGATAGATGTGCAGATCCACATCCTTGAACACGTTGAAGATCACTCGAATCGCCTGATCCTGCGTATTCAAAAAGGAAGTCACCGTTTCAACCGCGATCTCAGCGGCCATTTCATTGGGAAAGTGAAATTCTCCGGTGGAAATACAGCAAAAGGCAATGCTCTGGCAGCAGTTCTCCACCGCCAGCTCCAAACAGGAGCGATAGCAGGAGGCCAGGGCTTCACAATCCTGCCTCCGGACACCGCCGCTGATGATGGGCCCCACGGTATGCAGGATATACTTGCTGGGCAGGTTGAACGCAGGGGTGATCTTTGCCTGCCCTGTGGGTTCCGCATGACCCTGTCTGCTCATGATGTCATGGCAAAACAGCCGCAATTGGATGCCGCTCCTGGTGTTCACGATGTTATCGATACAGGAGTGGAGCGGACAGAAACAGCCCAGCAGCGCGCTGTTGGCGGCATTGACGATGGCGTCCACCTTTAACGTGGTAATATCCCCCTGCCACAGCGCGATGCGGGAATCGGAGGGCACGGAAGGCAGGCGGTCCCCGTCCACGATCCCCCGGGCGTCCCGCTCCGCGCTCAGATATTCGTCCTGCACCCGGAGAATATCCGGGCTGATGGGGGCGGGCATACGCACGTTCATCAGCGCCCGGAGCAGCTTTTTCTTCTCCTCCGGTTCTGACGGAACTGCAATCGCCCCGTTCTCTCCCCGCTCCCGCAGCAGAGCTGCGAGCAGAAAATCCAACCGCTGTTGCTGTGTCATCTCTGTCACCGCCTTTCAACTGCCCGGCTGGGGCAGACCGCCAAACAGTTGCCGCAGCGCAGGCAGTGTTCCTGTTGTATGACCGCCCTTCCCTCCGGAAACACGATACAGCCCTGGGGACAGACCGGCGCGCAGGCCCGGCAGCCGGTGCACGCATCGCCCACAAAATACCCGTGCTCCTCCGCCGCTGCATGTCCAAAGGAGAAGGAGAAGCGCTCAATGGGGGTTTGGGACAGGTCAAACCACTCCCCCTCCCCGGTCCAGAGCTGGAATACCGTCAAGGCGCGGCGGGACTCGGCGGAGGGATAAATCTGCGCCATATAGGGGTTCTTGGCGAACAGCCTGGGGAGCGGCTCCTCCCCCAGCTCCCTGACCCTGCCCCGGAGGGATACCGCCACGCAAGACATGGTGTCCTCCCCCTTCATGCCGGTCAGCGCCAGAAACCCCTGCCTCTGGAGCCGGTCATAAAATCCCTTTCCCCGGGCCGTGAGGAAGTACAGCCCCTGCTCGTCCGCGTCCATCAGATCCACGGCGCAGGTCACCGGCAGGCCGTCCTGATCCGTGGTGGCGGCCACCACCGTGTGAATTTCCCGCTGCAAGCAGTGCAGCACATCCGATGTTGTCATAGTCCACACCTCCGCATTTTCCTGGCAGGTTCATTTTACCTCTGCTCTGCGCCCCCGTAAAGCAGGCACAAAATTGTGCCCCGGTTACCCCGGGGAAACCTTTGCCGGCAGAGGTGGAACCACTCCTCTGGAGCGGTCCCGCCCGCCGTCCTGTGATGCCGGAAATCAGAGGCGTCACGGGACGAGCCTCCCCGGCCCAGCCGCTTTTACTCGGCCACCACGCTGATGCGCTGACGGATGTGTCCGCCGCCGACCGCCTCGTCCACCATGGCAATGGCGTAGTCGGCATAGCTGATGACGCTCTCCCCCTTGGAATTCAGGGTGAGCTCCTCTCCGCCCAAGATGTATTTGCCGGTGCGCGCCCCATCGGCCTGAAAATCTCCGGCCGGGCTGATATAGGTCCATTTGACATCAGTGCGGGCGCGCAATTCCGCCAGTGCCTTGGCCATGGCGGCGGCCAGCGGCTTGAACGCATCCGGGAAATCCGGCCCGTCTGCCACACAGGCGGTATGCTCCGGGTTCACATACAGGCTGCCGGCGCCGCCCACCACCAGCAGGCGGGTATCCGTGCCGGACAGGATGTCGCACAGGTGCTTGAGGGAAGTGCTGTGCTGGGGCAGGGTCTCCTCCGTCCAGGCCCCAAAGGCGTCGATCACCACGTCGAAGCCCGCCAGATCTCCGGCGCTCAGGTCAAACAGATCCTTCTGGATCGCCTTGGCCGCGGCGGTCTGGTTTTGGCCCCGCACCACGGCGGTGACATCCAGTCCGCGGTCCACAGCCTCCTGCACGATGAGTTTACCGGCTTTGCCATTGGCGCACACAACTGCGATTTTCATATAAAATTCCTCCTAGTCTTGTTTTCAGTGGAAGGCAATGCCTCCGGGCATCTGTTTTTTCTGGAGCCTTGAACCGGCCGTCCTCCTCGGCTCTGTCCGTATCATAGCTCTCAAAGTTTCTATTGTAAAGTAAGCACTTTTTTGTACTGTAGTTACTAAAAAGAAACTATTATTAGTTACCCAGAGGAAACAAACGCATCGTTTCAGGCTTTGCGCCGGTTTCTCTCCTCTCAAAATCATACAAAAAATCAGGGCAAATACTCCCCTTGACTGCCAAATGATATATTCGTATAATTTAGATACATCGTTTCAAACAGAAACCAAAGGAGGAATGCAGCCGTGAGTGAAGCAAAACCGGCCAAGCCCCTGCCCGCCTGCCCGGTGGAGACCACCCTGACCCTGATCGGCGACAAATGGAAAGTGCTGATCCTGCGGGATCTGCTCCCCGGCACCAAGCGGTTTGGGGAGCTGAAGAAATCCATCGGCACTGTCTCCCAAAAGGTGCTGACTGCCCAGCTGCGGGACATGGAGGCCAGCGGCCTGGTCAGCCGAAAGGTCTATGCAGAGGTCCCGCCCCGGGTGGAGTACTCCCTGACGGAGCTGGGACAGAGCCTGAAGCCCATTCTGGACGCCATGTGGAACTGGGGCGAGGGGTACAAGGCCTCCCTGGACCATCAGGAATAAGGTAAAAAATATCTCTCAAAGAAAAAGCGCACCGCAGATACTGACATCTGCGGTGCGCTTTTCCGGTATTGAGCTACTCCGAGAGAAGCCGTCTCAATCCACAGCGGAAACCGGCTCCTGTTTCCCCGCCTCCTCAGCGGTCTCCTGCCCCTCAGTACCGGCCTGGCCCGAGGAGAGGATATTTAAAAAGTGGTCCCGGGTGGTATTCATGTGCTCCTTCATGGTGACAATGGCCCAACTGCCGGGTTTCCACCCAACCCACTCCAGAATATCAAGGAAAATTTATAAAAGAAGATAAATCAAGATCAGGAAAAAAGCGACCTCAGGCGTCGATGTGTCCCCGCCCTTCATCTTGTCTTGCCCTTTGTCCCCTGTTTCAGTCGATCCAGCAAGCTGGTGCTATGACATGCGCAGTCAGTCTACATAATGCATTATGCAGTTTCAAATCCCTCTGTCTTTTTCAATTTTTTGTGCAAAAACGACTTTTCTTTTTCCGGCAGAGCGTGTTATAATAGGCAAGCAATGAGCAGCTCTTTCGCGTAAGTCCACTTGTGGACTGCGGAAGAGCTGTTTTTTTGCGCAAAACGACGGCTTCAAGGCCCTTGTGCCCCGGCGGAAAATGCCCTGGGGCGCAAAGCGGCCAAGACGCCGCTGCATCTGTAAGGAGGAAACCTATATGGAAGGTCCACAAGTGAAACTGTGGAATAAAAACTTTATCCTGATTATCATCATCAATTTCCTGGTCTTTTTAAATCATCTGATGATCCTCTCCACCTTTCCGTTTTACATCGAATATCTGGGGGATCCGAAGCTGTAGCCGGGTTTGCAGCGGCGCTGTTTTCCATCATCGCCGTAATCTGCCGCCCCTTCATCGGCTGGATGCTGGACAACGGCAAACGGAAAATCATTCTGATCGTCGGTCCGTGCGGTATGGCGCTGATGCCGGTGGGGTATTTGGTTCTGGCCACTCTCTTTCTGGCCTTCGTCTGCCGCATGGTACACGGGGCCTCCCTGGCCTTTTCCAACACCTCCACCTCCACCTTCGCAACAGATATCATCCCCAAGCCCCGGTTCGCCGAGGGAATGGGCATGTTCGGCCTGGCCACCGCCCTTGCGACGGCTGTGGCCCCGGCGCTCGGTCTGGCTCTGATGGATTCCATGGGCTTCCCCACCCTGTTCCTTTGCGCAACCGGCTCTGTGGTGATCGAGCTGATTCTGTTTCTGATGCTGAAAACGCCCAAGGTAGAGGTTCAGAAAAAGCCGCTGCGCCTGAAGGGGCTGATCGACAAGGATGCAGTTCCCGCCTCGGCCACCGCATTGGTATTTATGCTCACCTACGGCGCGTTGGAGAACTTTACGGCAAAATTTGCCGCAGAACAAAACCTGCCCAGCGGCGGCATCTATTTCGCGGTCATGGCGGCAGCTCTGCTGGCAACCCGTCTGCTGGCGGGCAAAGTGACGGATCAATACGGCGAGCGGGTCTTCGCCTATTCCTGCAACGGTGCCATGCTGGCGGCCTTTCTGTTGATGGGCCTTTGCCCCAACATCGTAACCTACCTGCTTTCCGCCGTGCTGGCCGGCTTCGGCGGCCTGGAGCCCGCGCTTCAGTCCATGGCGGTGGCCATCGCTCCGCCGGAACGCCGGGGCAGCGCCAACTCCACCTTTTTGTGCGCCTATGACATCGGCATCGGTGTGGGCGGCGGCATTGCCGGCGTTTTGATCTCCGCTTTTGGATACCGGCAGATGTTTATCATCATGCCGTTGTTCAACGTGATCTCCGTCGTGATCTATGTACTGTGGGGACAGAACCATCCATCCTCCTTCACCTATCGCAAAAAGCACAGAACAGAACAGCAGTAAAAAAGAGTGCATGCCCCTTTACCGCCGGGCGTGCACTCTTTTTATGTTTCATCGGGGCAACTTCCTCGATGGGATTGACGGCGCCTCTTCTCATCATGGTTCTGTACAAACTGTGCAAACACCCTAAAATACGACCGGACTTGCACTTACTCTGAAACAGGCCCCTCCCGCCGCACTGCCTGAACCGGACATTTCTCCCAACAATTTCCGCAGTGCAGACAGTGCTGCTGTTGAATCTGAAACGGCTGGCCTGGAACAATACATTCCTGGGGGCAGCTGCTGGCACATGTGCCGCAGCCGATGCAGTCATCTGCGATCCAATAGCCCTTCGGCACTGTGCGGACATCCCCGACGGAGTAACTTTCCCGAAAAATGGGGCGAATTCCGAGATGAAAATATTCAATCCAGGCCTTTCGGATGGCAAAGACAATCCCGATTTCCCTCGTCTGTCCGGGATACACATTGGCCTGATAGGGCTGCTCAGAAAAAATAAGGTCCATCCATTTCTGCGCTTCCTTTGGGGGAACTGGCTCAGCCTTGGCAGACAGACGGATCATCTCCTTGTACTTCGTATATCCCAGCACCTGCACCCTGCCGTCCGACAGCAGTTCACGACAGAAGCTCTTCCCTCTGGCAGTAAAAAAATAGATGGCGTCCGGCTCATAATGAATTGCGCTGATATTGCGGACCTGAGGATTGCCCTGCCCATCCACCGTGGCAAACGCCAGCACCCCCACATTCTGCAGCTTTTTCAAACATGTCGCCGCATCCATTGCATCCACCTCCATATTTCTCCAGCGCCGCGGCGGGAGATACGCTGCGCCCTGTTTTCATATCCAATCCCATATTGAAACCAGCGGATCCGTCATGAATCCATCTCCACCACTATCTTTCATTCACCTCGCCCCGATCCAATGCCATGCAGGCCTCTTGAATTTGCGAGAACGTAAAACGCTTTCCAATACAAGCGGTCAGCTGATGTGCGGTCAGAAAGGCAAAGATATCATCTACGACCTCCTGCGTGGGCCAATTGCTGTGGAAGCCGGTGAGATAGACTCCGTTTGGAATCTGCTTGATCGGATCAAATCCATTCAACGCAAAAACTCCGCCCAGAACCCCTGTGCTGCACACCATACCGCCTTTTTCAACACATTGCAGGGTATCATGCAATGTCCTGGGCCCCACCAACTCCAACGCCTTTGTCACACTGGCAAGTTTGCCCGCCAGAGTGCCTGTATCCAGCACAGCAAGGTCAGCTGCATTGAGCAGCGGAAGTTTTTGCTCTTTATGGGTGGTGGCAATCACTCTGCACCCCAGGGCCTTGGCGATTTGAATAGCCGCATATCCCAGGGCGCAGGTGCCGCCGCGCACCAGAAGCGTATCATCTGCCCTCAGATTCAGCCCTTCAAACAGCGAACCCCAAGCGGTGAAGTATGTCCCGGCACAGCGGCCAACTGAGCCCACGGAAGGCCGGAGGCAATGTGAAAGACGTGATGGGCCGGAAGCAGCGCATATTCGGCATAACTGCCGTGAAAGCTGCGCCCCATCCCTCCCATAAAGGCTGCCACCCTCTCCCCCTTTTGAAAATGGCTGTCAGAGGCATCGGCAATTTCTCCCACGCACTCAATGCCGGGAATAATGGGTTTGCGGATATAATCCGCCTCGATTTCACTCAGGCGGAGAATCTGCTCAGAGTGGTTCATTCCAAAGGCCTTCACCCTGACAAGCACCCAACCGGGGCAGACCTGAGGCACAGGACAGGTGGTCAGCCGTACCGCCTCCGCCGGGGTGGGCTCTGTCAACAAAACCGCGCGCATGGTCTCCGGAATCATGCCGTCACATCCTTCCAACACTGGGGATCCGCTCCATAGAAATTGCCGTCACGTCCGCTTGCTACTGCCGGACATCCCCGGCACCAGGCCAACAACTCACACTTGGCGCACTTTTGAAATTTCGCATAATCCCGATATCGCTCCATTTGATTGACCCATATATCCGCCAGCCGATCTCGGAACACATTGCCAACCCTGCTGTTCTGTACCCGTCGACAGGCAAATACATCGCCGGTGGGCAGAATCGTCAGATGGCAGTTGCCGCAATTGCAGCCGCCATAGATCATCCCCTTCTCCACAGTCTCCGGAATGTGGAATGCTCCGGTTTCATATTCATATAAAGTCCAAAGATGATCTTTTTTGTTGAAATACGTCCGGCAGCCCTCTGCCTCATACCGCCGAAATTTCTCGTCGCAGTCAGCCAGCAGCTTGCGGTAGCGCAGCGGCTCTATCCCCACCTCTTTCTCCTCGCTGGTGGGACAGTACCGGGCGAAGGCAAATACATCAGCCCCTGCCTCGACCACAGCATCTATAATCTCCGGCACTTCATCAATATTGGTGCCCGAAACGGTGGTCATTATCACGCTGCGAATATCGGCGCGGTTTATGCACCCGATTTTTTCCAAGGTAATGTCAAAGCTGCCCGGCTTGCGGAACCAATCATGGGTCTTGCGCATTCCATCCAGGGAAAGCTGATATTTTTCACAGCCATACTCCTTTAATCTGCGACAGACCTCATCGTCCAGATGAAACGGGTTTCCCAAAATAGTAAAGGGGATGCCCTGCTCCCTCATCAGTCCCAGCAGTTTCCAAAAATCCGGATGAAGGATCGGATCTCCCCCGGTAATGTAAAAATAGGGCAACCGCTGATAAATCCGGCAAAAATCCAGACAATTGCTGAATGTATCCTGCATCTGCTTCCAATCCATGCAGTCCAATCGTTTGCAGCTGTCCTCGGAAAAAATGTAGCAGTGTTTACATCGCTGATCGCACTCATCGGTGATATGCCACTGAAAGGCAAAATATTGTTTCATTCCCTTTACCTCGCTCTATCTGCCATCGGCCGTACCGAGTTGCTATCGATGGCTCCCCGGCGGAGCATCCCGCCGGGGAGCCGAGGGTAGAATTATTCTCCGCCGGCGCCGCAGGCAGAGCCACAGGCGGCGGCCGGAACAGTCTCTGTCGCTTCGTGCCATCCAAACAGATTTGAGAGTGCCATTTCTATTACCTCCATTTGTAATTTCAGCGGATCATTTTATCCCCTGTACTTGCCATTTTACCGACTTCTTCCCGCTTCTCAAGTACGCACTTTTTTATTACCCAGTCACTTGTTGGTAACCATTGCGCCGGTCCGAATATTTTTTCATCAATAGAGGCATCGGTCTCCAAACTGCAAGCTTGCAAAAAAGGCATATTACAGTATAATTAGAGTATAACATTCAATTTTAAACTACTGGAGATGCAAAAGATGCTGACAAAGGAAGAGATGCCGGCCTGTCCAGTGGCGACCACTGTTCAACTCATCGGAAGCAAGTGGAAACTGTTGATCATGCGAAACCTGCTGGTCCGGCCCTGGCGCTTTAACGAACTGCGCAAAGATCTGGATGGCATCAGCCAAAAGGTGCTGACAGACAGCCTGCGCTCCATGGAGGAGGACGGAATCATCACCCGCACTATATATCCAGAAGTGCCGCCCCGGGTGGAATATGCCCTGAGTGAGTTGGGGGAATCTATGCGCCCCATCATCAAAGCGATGGAAGTATGGGGAATCCAATATCAAGAAAGGCTGCAAAAACATAGCTCGCCCCTCATGGACAGCGGAAGCAAAAAAAGCCCTTAACCATGAACCCATGGTTAAGGGCTTTTGTCTCTCCAGCTCAGCAATATGGCACTGGGATAGCCATAGATAAGATGCATCTATCAATAGCTTTCAAATGGCTTTGCCGCCTTGATGAATGCCCCGATCGGGATTGCCGCTTTAACGAAGGCAGTCTTCGGGGGCTTCCGCCGTTCAGCGCCTTCCATTCTCCGCAAAGAAACCCGCAAGTCCCGATGAAAAAGGACTTGCGGGTAAAATAGTTGATTCCCACTCGGCAAAGCCTACTCAATTTTGTTCAAAGATGATTCCCTGTCGTGTTTGTGGTGTTTTTAATTATTTGTATTGATAGAATCCTTCTCCAGAGGACATTCCCAACTTGCCTTCGTCGATGTATTTTTTCAGTACCGCCGCCATCTCCTTGAAATTATATGGCATCATCATTTTCTTCAGGAGCGGGCTTAGGAGTCCGGGCACCTTCTGATATTGCATGACGATATTATAAGCGGTAGTAAGCCCCACCGTATCAATGATCTGGAAGGGTCCCTTGGGCGCGCCGGTACCATGTGTCCATGCAATATCAATACTATGGGGATCGGAAACCCCTGACACATAGAGATCAAGACCGCTCAAGAGGAACGGAACCAGCATGGAGTTTAACAGATATCCACTTTTTTCCTTGCGGACCGGCAGCGCAATCATTCGGATCTCGTTGCTGAACTCAATCAGTTCATCAAAATACCGGGAATCGGTCTTATCCTGAGCCATGATCTCCGCTGTGTTGTTCTGCCAGATAGAATTTGCGAAATGAAGAGATAGATATCTGTCAGGTCTTCCCGTATATTTCGCGAAAGCAGAAGGAAGCAAGGTGGAAGAGTTGGTGGCAATGACCGTCTTGGCCGGAAGGCACGGAGCCAGCTTTTGATAAAATTCGATCTTATCCTTCTCATTTTCCGCCATGGATTCAATGACGAGATCTGCATCTTCCACCGCTTTTTTCAGATCCAACTCCAACTTCAGACTGGAGTAGGCATGCTCAACCTTTGCGATGCACTCCTGCTTATCAAAGGTGTCGCTGTCTGCAATACCCGCAGCCCAAGGACCTTCGCCGGTCTCCATCTTTTCGATGGTGTCCAGATAGGTGCTCTTCAATTTGTCAAGCTTTGGCTGCGTACGCCCGATGGAACCTTCAGATCTAAGCCAAATCGTCACATCAAATCCACAATATGCACTCTGAAAGGCAATCTGACTGCCAAGTACACCGCCGCCTGCCACTACGATTTTCTTATAGCTCATAACGATTCTCACCTTCCATATCTTGACTAATAAATGATACTTTTGTATCTTTATTTCAGATATTAGCAGTGATTCTTCGCAGTGTCAATTCAACGGAACAGTATTGATACTTTTCACCTGAAAAAGTATCTTGGGGAGGAGGTTTATTTTGAAACGAAAAAACAAATCTACGGAATTCCTGCTGGAATGCATGGCAGACTCCCTGATTGCATTGATGAAAGAAAAAGAGTACCGGAAAATAACAGTCAGCGAGATTACAGCAAAGTCCGGCGTCGGGAGAGCCACTTACTTCCGCCATGTCAAAAGCAAGGAAGAATTGATCATTTATAAGCTGAAGATATGTTGGGAGCGCTGGGCGGCAGAAGCTGGGCTTCGGACGAGAACTGGTTTTGCTCTTGAGAATACGGAAGCTTTTTTCAACTTCAATTATGCAAATAGGGAGTGGTTTCTCCTGGTGTATGAAGCAGGGCTGTCACAAACACTGCTTTCGGCATTTGACGCCATCTTTGTAGATCAAAGTGAAGACAAAGATCAGCAATATGCCAATGCTTTTTTCAAATACGGCCTTTTTGGTATTCTGAATGCATGGATTCTGAACGGATTTAAAGAATCTCCCGAAGAAATGATAAAGATCGGGGAAAAAATTATTTCTTCCATTGTCTATGACGCAGCACAGAATCAGCCTTGACATTTACTTTCACGCCGTAGCAAAAAGATATTATCCTGCAGCAAGAGCCGGGAAGGGCGCTGTCAATGCGCCTTCCCGGCTCTGTTTTTATGCTTCCCACTCGGCAAATTCAGATATACGGGAGTGTATCTAAGGTGATTTCACAGGCAAACATTCGCAAATATGCTAATGTTCAGTCTGCTATTTGGGGCAACTCATCTCCCTAGTATCAAAATAGTATCACAAAAACGGAGGAAAAGCATTCTTTTCAGGCCCTACACGGCACCGAAAAAACTCCCCTCAAATTGAAGGAAGTTTCCGCCGAAATCGGTCTTAAATCGAGACTGGTTTCGACCTCCGGTTCCTGCCCAAAACCAAAGGAATCGACCAAGCACCAGAGAGGCTTGCCCACCTTGATAACCGCAGAGCAAGGCTGGGCAGGACGGTCAATGGCAGCCGCATGAAGTGCGCTGTTCATTTCGACCATTGACAGCCCAGTATAGCTATCTCCTTGATACATCGGCTTTTACCGCCGCTTTAAATCATCAATATATGCATCTTGCCAAAAGCACATATCCATTAGTTTCATGGGGGGATATTCGATTCCGCTTTTACTTAATTTTAGCCTTAATTTTTCAAACTCCACTAGATTGTCACAATAGAATTTAGCAACGCAATAGATAGAATTTCTATTGTATGTACCACTGGATATATGGTATTTCTTAACCGACTGTACATAATACCGATCATAAGCTGGAACACAGCCTAGTGTTCCAAGCAAAATTTTAGTTACCAACGTATCAGTTGCATTATTAACTACACCGTCAAAAGCCGGAGGTTCTTCTGCATAACACTTTTTTATTCTTCTACCTATATCATCTAGCAAATTAAGATTGTCATCCATACATAGTTTCCCGGGTAGTGTCAAGAAATTTTCGCAAAATGGTTTGCAAACTCTGGCATGAGAGAAGT
>CAUGSS010000042.1 GCA_959602365.1 uncultured Eubacteriales bacterium | reverse complement strand
CCAACCGCAGCGTGGACCGGCTGGAGGCGCAGGCGCGCCGTTTTCGCCCGGAGCTGGTGGTCGCCTGTGATCCCGCCGCCGCCGCGGAGCTGAAGGTGCGGCTGTCGGACACCGGTATCCGGGTGGCCTCTGGTATGGAGGGACTGCTGGAGGCCGCGGTGCTTCCGGCGGCGGACACGGTGGTCACCGCCGTGGTTGGAATGATCGGCCTGCGGCCCACTCTGGCCGCCATCGACGCCCGCAAGCGCATCGCCCTGGCCAACAAGGAGACCCTGGTGTGCGCCGGGGAGCTGGTCATGGACCGGGCCCGGCAGACCGGGGCGGAGATCGTGCCGGTGGACTCGGAGCACTCCGCCATCTTCCAGTGTCTCCAGGGCAGCGCCTCCCACGGGGAGGTCAAGCGCCTGATCCTCACCGCCTCCGGCGGCCCTTTCTTTGGCCGCACCCGGGAGCAGCTCCGGCATGTCACCCGGACCGACGCGCTGAAACATCCCAACTGGAGTATGGGGGCCAAGATCACTGTGGATTCCGCCACCCTGATGAACAAGGGGCTGGAATTCATCGAGGCCATGCGGCTGTATCGTATGCCCCCGGAAAAAATTCAGATTGTGGTCCACCGGCAGAGCATCATCCACTCCATGGTGGAATACTGTGATAATGCCATCCTGGCCCAGCTGGGTACCGCTGATATGCGCCTGCCCATCCAGTATGCCCTGACCTGGCCGGAGCGCACGCCGGCGGCGGCTACGGAGCTGGACCTGTTCTCCTGCCCCAGCCTGACCTTTGAGCGCCCGGACCCGGACGCCTTCCGATGCCTGGCCCTGGCCGTGGAGTGTGCCCGTAAGCCTGGAACCGCCTGCGCCATCCTGAACGGCGCCAACGAAGCGGCGGTAGAGCTCTTCCTGCAGGACAAAATCGGCTTTCTGGACATTGCCGACCTGGTGGAATACGCCCTCCAATCCGTCCCCGCCCAACAGACGGCGGCACTGGAGGATGTGCTGGAGGCAGACCGGGCGGCCAGAGAGGCGGTCTATTCCCACGTTTCCTGACAGAAGGAGGCATCATGCTCTATATCCTTTTCGCAATTTTATTCTTTGGCTTTCTGATTGCCATCCATGAGTTCGGCCACTTTCTCACCGCGAAGCTGTGCCGGGTCAGAGTGAATGAGTTCTCCATCGGTATGGGGCCGCTGTTGCTGAAAAAGCAGGGGAAGGAGACCCTCTACTCCCTTCGGCTGCTGCCCATCGGCGGCTTCTGCGCCATGGAAGGGGAGGACGAGGCCACCGATGACCCCCGCAGCTTTGCCAAGGCGCCCGCCTGGCGGCGTTTCCTGATTCTGGTGGCGGGCTCCGGCATGAATTTTCTGGCCGGGATGGTCATTCTGCTGCTCCTCCTTTCCCCGGCCCAGGCGGCCACCACCGCCGTGATCGACTCCTTTGAAGAAGGCTGCCCTGCCGCAGAGCAGGGTTACCTCCAGCCCGGAGATGAGATACTGCGGATCAACGGCCATCTGGTGCTGATCTATGATGACATCTCCATGCTCCTGGCCCGGGGCAACGGGGAGACTGCCGACCTGGTGGTTCGCCGGGACGGCGAGAAGGTGAAGCTGGAGGATGTCCCCATGGCCCTGGCGGAATATGAGCAGGACGGGGTGAGCCGGGTGCGCTACGGCATCAACTTTTCCGTCCAGAAGTCCGGCTTTTTCCGCAATGTGGACACCGCTCTGCGCACCTCGCTGGACTTTGTGCGGCTGGTCTGGTTCGGCCTGGAGGACCTGTTCTCCGGCGCTGCGGGGCTGAAAGAGATGTCCGGGCCCATCGGCATCGTAGATGCCATGAGCGATGTGGGGCAGTCGTCGGCCAGTCCTCTGGCGGCCCTGCTCAACCTGCTCTACTTTGGGGCCTTTATCGCCATCAACCTGGCGGTGATGAACCTGCTGCCCGTCCCTGCTCTGGACGGCGGCCGGATCTTTTTCCTGATAATCAATTTCATTCTGGCCCGGCTGGTACACCGGCAGATCCCGGGCAGATATGAGGGGTATGTCCACCTGGCCGGCATGGCGCTTCTGTTGCTGCTGATGCTGGTGGTGGGGATCAACGACGTTTTCAGACTGATCGGGAGCTGATACAAATGACAAAACAGATCATGGTGGGGGCCGTCCCCGTGGGCGGCGGCGCCCCGGTGAGCATCCAGTCCATGTGCAACACCTATACCCACGATGTGGAGGCCACGGTGCGGCAGATCAATTTGCTGGCGGCGGCGGGCTGTGACATCGTCCGGGTGGCGGTGCCTGACCTGGCGGCGGCAAAGGCCATCGGCGCCATCAAGGAGCGGATCTCCATTCCCCTGGTGGCGGACATCCACTTTGACTACCGCCTGGCCCTGGAGGCCATTGCCGCGGGCGCGGACAAGGTGCGCATCAATCCGGGCAACATCGGTTCCGAGGACCGGGTCAAGGCGGTGGCCAACGCCTGCGCCCAGAAGGGAATTCCCATCCGCATCGGCGTCAACGGGGGCAGTCTGGAGAAGCCGCTGCTGGCCAAATACGGCAAGGTGTGCCCCGAGGCCATGGTGGAGTCCGCCTTTGGCCACATCGCCCTGCTGAACAAATATGATTTTGACGATATCTGTGTCTCGCTGAAGTCCTCCAGCGTCCCGGTGGCCATGCAGGCCTACCAGCTGATGCACCAGCGCAGCGACTACCCCCTCCACCTGGGGGTGACCGAGGCGGGGACCTATGAGATGGGGACCATCAAGTCCGCCATCGGTATTGGCGGTCTGCTGGCCCTGGGCATCGGGGACACCTTCCGGGTGACCCTGACCGCCGACCCGGTGGAGGAAGTGACGGTGGCCCGGCGCATCCTGCAGGCCTGCGGCCTGCGGAAAGACGGGCCGGAGCTGATCGCCTGTCCCACCTGCGGACGCACCCGCATCGACCTGATCCCCCTGGCCCAGGAGGTGGAGCGCCGGCTGGAGGGCTGTACCAAACCCATCACCGTGGCGGTTATGGGCTGCGCTGTCAACGGCCCCGGAGAGGCCTCCGCCGCCGACTGCGGCATCGCCGGGGGCAACGGCGAGGGGCTGCTCTTCCGCCGGGGCAAGGTTTTGAAGAAGGTGCCCCAGGACCAGCTGGTGGACGAGCTGATGAAATTGATTGACGAGCTGTAAGCGTATTTTCTGATTTTCTTTTGGGAGTATTTTGATACCATGAGCAGTGATTTTTGCATTCCTCTGCTCCAGATGTTTTCCCTCTGCCCGCTGGAGGGAAAACTTTTGGCCCTTGCAGAGAAATGTACCATACTAAAAGTAGATCTCAATGAGGAGCGGGCTGAGGTGATTTTGGATGTGGCCCTGGCCCCGGACGCTGACGACACATGGCTGCGGGAGCTGGAGCAATCCCTGGCGGAGGCCTATCAGATGAACCGGGTGGTGCTGCGCCCGGTGACCCCGGACGGCAGGGGAGAGGTCACGCTGCCCTGGCTGCGGGAGCAGTTTTCCCAGCTCTTCCCCCCGGCCCACGGCCTGCTCTCCGGCGCGGAGCTGGAGGCGGGGGAGGATACGCTGGTGGTGCGCCTCAAGAACGGCGGCGCCGACCTGCTGGAGCCCTTTACCCGCCGGGTGGCCAGCCGCATCCGGGAGACCTTTGGCCGGGGCTTCTCGCTGCGCCTGGAGGAGGCGCTGGACCAGTGCGGCGCGGAAGAGGTGTTCCGCAGGACGGAGGAGCTGCGCAGCCACACCTACACCGCCGCCGTCCAACAGCGCCCCAAAGTCACCAAGGCGCCGCCCCGGCGCAAGACGGCCGACACCTCCGGAGCCGCCTCCACCTTTTTAGGCAAACCCATTCACGGGGAGCCGGTGGAAATCGGCAAGCTGGACATCGATATGGGGGGCGTGGTCATCAACGGCAAGGTGTTCTCCGTCCATCACAAGGAGCTCACCAAGCGCAACGCCTGGATCATCAATTTTGACGTCACAGACGGCACCGGCTCCATCACCGTCTCCGGCTTCTATGAGAACAAGCAGGCCCAGCCCCTGCTGGAGAATATCAAGGAGGGCAGATATCTGCTCATTCAGGGCAAGCTCCAGATCGGCAAATTCACCAGCGAGCTGGAGCTGCGGCCCTTTGCCATGGCCGAGGGGATTCCCAAGCCCCCCCGGGAGGATCTGAGCCAGGAGAAGCGGGTGGAACTGCATCTCCACACCCGCTACTCCACCATGGACGGGCTCACCGACGTGACCGGCGCGGTGAAACGGGCCATCTCCTGGGGACACCCGGCCATCGCCATCACCGACCACGGCATCGCCCAGGCATTTCCCGAGGCCTACAAGGCCGGCGGGGGCAAAATTAAGGTGATTTTAGGCACAGAGGCCTACTATCAGAATGACGTGGATGACCGGGTGGTGGTCCACGGGAAAAAAGAACAGCCGCTGGAGGCGGAGATGGTCTGCTTTGATATTGAGACCACCGGCCTGGACCGCCGCCATGAGTACATCACCGAAATTGGCGCCGTGGTGTTGAAGGACGGCCAGATCATCGACAGCTATTCTGCCTTCCTGAACCCGGGCAAGCCCATCCCCCGGGAGATAGTGGAGCTGACCGGTATCACCGACGACATGGTATCCGACGCCCCGGGGCAGGAGGAAGGGCTCAATCTCTTCCTGGACTGGGTGGGGGACCGGCCCCTGGCCGCCCATAACGCCGAGTTCGATATGGGCTTTCTGGCCGAAGGCTGCCGGCGCATGGGCCGGCCCTTCCCCAATACCAGCCTGGACACCCTGATCCTCTGTCAGAACCTGCTGCCCAAGCTGGGCAAGTACAAGCTGGACGTCATCGCGGAATATCTGGACCTTCCCGCCTTCAACCACCACCGGGCCACCGATGATGCCTCCACCGTGGCCTATATGCTGGTGCCCCTCTATCAGAACCTGCGGGACATGGGGGTGAAAACCCTCCAGCAGATCAACCCGGCCATGCGCACCCTGCGCTCCGGGGCGGGCAGCGGGGGCGGCAAGCGCCGCAGCGCCAACCACCTGATCGTGCTGGCCAAGAACCAGACCGGCCTGCGCAATCTGTATAAATTGATCTCTCTGGCCCATTTGGAGCACTTCAAGCGCTTTCCCATCATGCCCAAGAGCCTCATCAACGAGAACCGGGAGGGACTCATCATCGGCTCCGCCTGCGAGGCCGGTGAGCTCTTCCGGGCGGTGGTGGAGCGCAAGAGCTGGGACGAGCTGATGCGCATCGCCTCCTGGTACGATTACCTGGAGATCCAGCCCATCTGCAACAATATGTACATGCTCCGGGAGGGCACCGTGGAGTCTGAGGAGGAGCTGCGGGACTTCAACCGCACCATCCTGGCCCTGGGCAAGGCCCTGAACAAGCCGGTGTGCGCCACCGGCGACGTCCACTTTATGGACCCGGAGGACGAGATTTACCGGCATATCCTGCTGGCATCAAAGCAGTTCAAGGATGCGGACTCCCCGCTGCCCATCTACTTTAAAACCACCGACGAGATGCTGGAGGAGTTCAGCTATCTGGGGGAGGAGGACTGCCGCAAGGTGGTCATCGACGACCCCAACCGGATCGCAAAATGGGTGGACGTCGTCCCGCCCCTGCCGAAAAAGCTCTTTGCCCCCAAGCTGAAGGACTCGGCCAAGGAGCTGGAATACCTGGTCTACTCCAAGGCCCACGAGCTCTACGGGGAGGAGCTGCCCCAGATTGTCCAGGACCGGATTGACCTGGAGCTGCCGGGCATCATCGAGCGAAAATACGACGTCATCTACATGTCCGCCCAGAAGCTGGTGCAGAACTCCCTGGAGCACGGCTATCTGGTGGGCTCCCGGGGCAGCGTGGGCTCCTCCATCGTGGCCTTCTTCTCGGGCATCACCGAGGTCAACTCCCTGGCCGCCCATTACCGCTGCCCAAAATGCAAGCACTCGGATTTTGAGGCGGGCAAGGCCTACGGCTGCGGAGCGGATATGCCCGACGCCTGGTGCCCGGTCTGCGGCACAAAATACGTCAAAGACGGCTTTAATATCCCCTTCGAGACCTTCCTGGGCTTCGGCGGCAAAAAGATGCCGGATATCGACCTGAACTTCTCCGGCGAGTATCAGGCCAGAGCCCACCGGTATACCTTTGAGCTCTTCGGGGAGAGCCATGTATTCCGGGCGGGCACCGTGGGCACGGTGGCGGAGAAGACCGCCTTCGGCTATGCCAAGAAATACCTGGAGGAGCGGGGCATCCACGCCCCCACGGCGGAGATCAACCGGCTGGCTTCGGGCTGTGTGGGCATCAAGCGCACCACCGGCCAGCACCCCGGCGGCATGATCGTCATTCCGGACGACATGGAGATCTACGACTTCTGCCCGGTGCAGCATCCCGCCGACGATCCCAACACCGACATCGTCACCACCCACTTTGAATATCACTCCATGGAGGACAACCTGCTCAAGCTGGACATGCTGGGCCACGATGACCCCTCCATGATCCGTATGCTGCAGGACATCACCGGAGTGGACCCCCAGAAGATTCCTCTGGACGACAAGGATACGCTGTCCATCTTCACCTCCTCCAAGGTGCTGGGTTATGAGAATGACCCGGTGCTGGGCCCCACCGGAGCCGTGGCCATCCCGGAGTTCAACACCAAGTTCACCCGGGGCATGCTGATGGACACCATGCCCACCCAGTTCAATACCCTGATCCGGCTCTCCGGCTTCTCCCACGGCACCGACGTGTGGCTGGGCAATGCCCGGGATCTGATCGTCAACAAGGTGGCCACCGTTGACTCCACCGTGGGCTGCCGGGACGACATCATGATCTATTTGATCGACCAGGGGGTGGAGCCCCTGACCGCCTTCAACATCATGGAGGCCGTCCGAAAGGGAAAGGTCAAGAAGGGGGGCTTCCAGGACGGCTGGGTGGAGACCATGAAGGAGCACAATGTCCCCGACTGGTACATTGACTCCCTGGCCAAGATCGGCTATCTGTTTCCCAAGGCCCACGCGGCGGCCTATGTTATGATGGCCTTCCGCATCGCCTGGTTCAAGGTTCACGAGCCCCTGGCCTTCTATGCCGCCTTCTTCTCCATCCGGGCCAAGGCCATTGACGCCAGCTGCATGTGTCTGGGCATGGAGGTGTGCCGGAACAAGATGAAGGAGATCGAGGCCAAAGAGAAGCCCGCCGCCGTGGAGGAGGACATGCTGGTCACCCTGGAGGTGTTCTATGAGTTCTACCTCCGGGGCTTCAACATGGAGAAGATGGACCTCTACAAATCTGACGCCACCCGCTTCCTGGTGGACCGGGAGCACAACGCCCTGATCCCGCCCTTCACCGCCTGTCCCGGCCTGGGAGAGTCCGCCGCCCTGGACATTGTGGAGGCCAGAAAGGGGAGGGAGTTCATCTCCATCGAGGAGTTCGCCGCCGCCTGCCCCAAGGTGTCCAAATCCCACATCGACCAGCTCAAATTCATGGGGGCGCTGGACGGCATTCCGGACACCAGCCAGCTCACCCTGTTCTGATCGGGTGCCTGATTCTTCCAAACTGCCGGGAATGGCGGCGGTCCCGCCGCCATTCCTGTACAGCTTGCCTCTTGACATCGGTGTTCTAATATGGTAGTGTATTAGCGCACTAAAGTAAAGGAGCGCGTTTGTCCATGAAATTTATTCCCTATACCCCGGAGGGGACCCGGGACCGGCTCTTTGACGAGTGCCGGGAGCGCCGTCAGGTCCAATCCCGGCTGACCCATCTTTTCCGCTCCCGGGGCTATGCCGAGATCATCACCCCTGAGGTGGAGTTTTACGACAGCTTTGTCACCGGTGGCTGTGCCATTCCCCAGGAGGCCATGCTGAAGGTGATCGACCGCTCCGGCAAGATCTGCGTGATGCGGCCGGACAGCACCATCCCCATCGCCCGGGTGGCGGCCACCAAGCTGAAGGACCTGCCGCTGCCCCAGCGTTTTTATTACAATCAGAACGTCTACCGGTCCAGCGACGCCAACCGGGGCAGCGACGGTGAGGTCGCCCAGTGCGGCGTGGAGCTGATCGGCGCCCGGGGCGTCCGGGCCGACCTGGAGATGATCTGCACTGCGGTGGACGCCCTGCGCTCCTGCGGTGTGGAGCAGTTTCACATTGAGATTGGCCATGCCGGCATCTACCGGGCCCTGGCCTCGGAGATGCAGATCGACGACGAGACGGCGGAGCAGATCCGCGCCCTGATTGAGGGCAAGAACTTCGCCGCCCTGCGGGCTTTTCTGGCGGACTACGGGGACCGGCCCGCCTGTGCCGCTTTGAATCAGCTGGCCTATCTCTTCGGCGGAGTTGAGGTGCTGGATGAGGCCGAGGCTCTGGGCAGCGGGGAGGAGGGCACCATCGCCTACCTCCGTTCCCTGTATCAGCTGCTGTCCCAGGCCGGTTATGGAGATTTTATTCGCTTTGATCTGGGGCTGGTGCACCAGATCGACTATTACACCGGCGTGGTATTCCGGGGCTATGTGGAGGGGGCGGGGACCGCCGTCCTCTCCGGGGGCCGCTATGACCGGCTGCTGGAGGCCTTTGGACGCCCCGCCCAGGCCATCGGCTTCGCGGTGGATGTGGATGCGGTGGCGGCCTGCCTGCCCCCGGTGTGCACTCCGGCGGTGGACACTGTCGTTTATTACGAGCTGAGCCAGCTTGCCCGGGCGATTGCCGTGGTGGACGAGCGCCCCCGGGGCACCTGCGAACTCTCGCCCTGTGCCAGCCTGGATCTCACCCTGGCCCTGGCCCGGGAGAAGGGGATTCCCCATGTGCTGGTGCTGGACAGTCAGGGAGAAAGGGTGGTGGAAGCATGAGCCAGAGGTTGAGAATTGCCATCACCAAAGGCCGGCTTTTGGAACAATCCATGGACCTGTTCGACCGGATGGGGCTGGACTCCGCCCCGGTCCGGAACCCGGGGCGGCGGCTCATCCACCAGATCCCGAACTATCCCCTGGACGCGGTGCTCTCCAAGGCCCCCGACGTCATCACCTATGTGGAACAGGGTGTGTGCGACCTGGGCATCGTGGGCAAGGACACCATCCTGGAGCAGGGCGGGTCCTTCTACGAGGTGCTGGACCTGGGCTTCGGCAAATGCCGGTTCGCCCTGGCGGTCAAGGAGGGGGCCGACTTCTACCACACCTACAAAACCCGCCGGGTGGCCTCCAAATATCCAGCGGTGGCCAAGCGGTACTTTGCCGCCAAGGGGCTGGATGTGGACGTCATTAAAATCGAGGGCTCGGTGGAGCTGGCGCCGATTCTGGGGCTGACCGACGCCATCGTGGACATTGTGGAGACCGGGGCCACCCTGAAGGCCAACGGCCTGGTGCCCATTGAGACCGTGGCGGATGTCTCCGCCCGGCTGATCGTCAACACCGCCAGCATGAAACTGTACAAGGCGCAGATCCTGGATTTTATCGGGAAATGCGAGGCAGAATTGAGGAAGGGTGCACTATGATTCAAATTGTAACAGCCGACGGCGTTCGGGAAAACGCCCTGATGGATGACCTGCGCGCCCGCTCCGCCGCCGTGGGGGAGGAGATCACCCGCTCCGCGGCGGCCATTATGGAGGACGTGCGCCAGAACGGCTATGAGGCCGTGGAGCGTTATTCCCTCCAGTTTGACCACGCCGTGCCCCGGGAATTCGCCCCGGAGGAGCTGGAGCGGGCCTATGCCGCCTGCGACCCGAAGCTGATCGCAGCGATGGAGCACGCCGCCGCCAACATCCGGGACTATAACGAGCACTTGCTCGCCAGGAGCCAGGAATGGACCTCTCCCGACGGCGGCAGAGTGGGCCGCATCGTCCGGGGGCTTCAGCGGGTGGGCATCTATGTCCCCGGCGGCACCGCCGCCTATCCCTCCTCGGTGCTGATGAATGCCGTCCCCGCCAAGGTGGCCGGGGTGGAGGAGATCGTCATGGTCACCCCGCCCACGGAAAACCTCAACAACGCGGTGCTGGCCGCGGCGAAGATCGCCGGAGTGGACCGGGTCATCGGGGTGGGGGGAGTCCAGGCCGTGGCCGCCCTGACCTATGGCGCCGGCTTTATTCCCAAAGTGGACAAGCTGGTGGGCCCGGGCAACGCCTATGTGGCCGCCGCCAAGCGCATGGCCTACGGCACTCTGGACATCGACATGGTGGCCGGCCCCTCGGAGGTGCTGGTCATCGCCGACGAGACCGCCAATCCTAAATATGTGGCCGCCGACCTGCTCAGCCAGGCCGAGCACGACCGGCTGGCCTCCGCCATCCTGCTGACCACCAGCATGGCCCTGGCCCAGCAGGTGGACGCTGAGATCCTCCGCCAGACCGGTTATCTCAGCCGCAGCGAGATCATGGAGGCCTCGCTGAAGAACTTCGGGGCGGTCATCGTCTGCCCCGGCCTGGAGCGCTGTGTGGAGTTGGCCAACACGGTGGCCCCGGAGCACCTGGAGATTTGCACCGCCGATCCCCGCTCCCTGCTGCCGGGCATCAAGAATGCCGGCGCGGTGTTCCTGGGCTCCTATGCCCCGGAGCCCCTGGGGGACTACCTGGCCGGGCCGGACCACGTTCTGCCCACCTCGGGCACGGCCCGGTTCTTCTCCCCCCTGAGCGTGGACAGCTTCCTCAAGACCATGAGTGTGCTGGAATTCGACCGCGCCTCCCTGGAGCCTATCCACCAGGAGGTCATCGCCTTTGCCGAGGCGGAGCACCTGACCGCCCACGCCAACTCGATCCGGGTCCGCTTTGAGGAGGAATGACTATGTCCCGCACCGCTGCTGTAGAGCGCAATACCAAGGAGACCCAGATCAAGGTCTCCCTCAACCTGGATGGGGGAGAGGTGCAGGTGTCCACCGGCATCGGCTTCTTTGACCATATGCTCACCGCCTTCGGCTTCTATGCGGGCGTCGGCCTGCAGCTGGAGGCCAGGGGCGACCTGTATGTAGACGGCCACCACACGGTGGAGGACACCGGCATCGTGCTGGGTCAGGCCCTGAAGGAGGCCCTGGGGGACAGAAAGGGCATTCGCCGCTTTGGCTCCGCCTATGTCCCCATGGACGAGGCCCTGACCTTTACCGCCCTGGACTTCTCCAACCGGCCCTATCTGGTCTTTGACGCCCCCATGTCCCAGGAGCGCATCGGGGATTACGACGCCTGCCTGACTCTGGAGTTTATGCGGGCGCTGGCCCACAACGCCGGCATCACCCTGCACCAGAAGTGCTTTTACGGGGCCAACGCCCACCACATCACTGAAGGGCTCTTTAAGTCCCTTGGCCTGGCGGTCAAGGACGCCGTTCGGATTGAGGGGACGGCGGTCACCTCCACCAAGGGGGTGCTCTGATGGGCTATATCGCCATCGTGGACTACGGCGTGGGCAATCTGATGAGCGTCTCCAACGCCCTGTCCTTTCTGGGCTTTGAGAGCCGGGTCACCGGCGAGGCCGCCGGGCTGGAGCGGGCCGACGCCATCATCCTGCCCGGGGTGGGGGCCTTCCCCGACGCGGCGGAAAAGCTCCGTGCCCCGGGGCTGGACCGGGTGCTGATCGCCCAGAGCGGGAAAAAACCCATCCTGGGCATCTGTCTGGGCATGCAGCTGCTCTTTGAACGGGGGACGGAGGTGCGGCCCTGCGAGGGGTTGGGCTTTGTCAAAGGCAGCGTGGAGAAGATTTCCACAGCGCTGAAGCTGCCCCACATCGGCTGGAACGCCCTGGAGCTTCGCGGCAATTCCCCGCTCTTTGCGGGGATCGACCCGGGGGCGTACGTCTACTTTGTCCACTCTTTCTGCGGCATGGCGGAGGACCCCGCCCAGGTCATCGCCGTCACCGACTACGGCGCCCCAGTGGTGGCCGCCGTCCAGAGCGGCAATGTATTCGGTACCCAGTTCCACCCGGAGAAGAGCGGCGAAGTGGGCCTTGCCATGCTGAAGAATTTTGGAGAGATGAACCGATGATTATTGAACCGGCAATCGATTTGAAGGACGGCCAGGTGGTCCGCCTGCTGAAGGGGGATTTCGGCACCGTTCACCAGGTGGCGGAGGACCCCGTCGCCACTGCCCGGGCCTTTGAGGCCGCCGGGGCCAAATATATCCATATGGTGGACCTGGACGGGGCCAGGAGTGGCGCCCGGGTCAACTCCGCCATCGTCCGGACGGTGGCCGGGGAGACCGGCCTGAAGGTGGAGCTGGGGGGCGGCATCCGCTCCATGGCCGACCTGGAGGCTGTCTTTGCCCTGGGGGTGTGGCGGGCCGTCATCGGCTCCGCCGCCGTCACAGATCCGGACTTTGTCCGCACCGCGGCGGCCCAATACGGCGAGCGTATCGCCGTGGGCGTAGATGCCAAAGACGGCAAGGTAAAGACGGCGGGCTGGGTGGAGGACTCCGGTCTGGACTACATTGCGTTTGCCCGGCGCATGGAGGCTTTGGGGGTTCAGACCCTGATTTTCACCGACATCGACACTGACGGCGCCCTCTCCGGCCCCTCCTGGGAGCGGCTGGAGGCGCTGCAGGCGGCGGTCTCCTGCCGGATTGTGGCCTCCGGCGGCGTTTCCAACAACGGGGATATCGAGCGCCTGGCGGCCATGGGACTCTACGGGGTCATCATCGGCAAGGCCTATTACGCCGGCACCGTTGACCTGCGCAAGGCCGTCGAGACGGGAGGGGAGCAGTAATGCTGGCAAAGCGCATCATCCCCTGCCTGGACGTCCGGGACGGCCGGGTGGTCAAGGGGGTCAATTTTGTCAACATCCGGGACGCCGGCGACCCGGTGGAGCTGGCCACCTATTACTCCCGGCAGGGGGCGGACGAGATTGTCTTTCTGGACATCACCGCCACGGTAGAGGCCCGCAAGACCGTGGCCGACGTGGTGCGCCGCACGGTGCAGCAGGTCTTTGTCCCCGTCACTGTGGGGGGCGGCATCCGCACCCTGGAGGACTTCCAGGAGCTGCTCCGGGCCGGGGCGGACAAGATCAGCGTCAACTCCGCCGCAGTGAAAGACCCCGCCCTGATCTCCCGGGCGGCGGAGCGGTTTGGCTCCCAGTGCGTGGTGCTGGCCATCGACGCCCGGAAGCGGGAGGACGGCGGCTTTGAGGTGGTGGTGGCGGGAGGCCGCACCCCCACCGGCAAAGACGCTGTGGAGTGGGCCAAAGAGGGCGAACGGCTGGGGGCCGGCGAGATCCTGCTCACCAGCATGGACGCCGACGGCACCAAACAGGGCTTTGACCTGGAGATGACAAAGGCCATTGCGGACGCGGTCCACATCCCGGTGATCGCCTCCGGCGGCTGCGGCAGCCTGGAGCACTTTGCCCAGGTGTTTGAGCGCACCGGGGCCGACGCGGCTCTGGCGGCCTCCCTGTTCCACTTTGGGGAGCTGACCGTGCCCCAGGTCAAGGACTATCTGCGGTTGCAAGGAATACCTGTGAGGAAAGATGTATGATTGAGACAAAAGACCTGTTTCAAAAATCGGATCTGATCCCGGTGATCATCCAGCATTGGCAGACCAGGCAGGTGCTGATGCTGGGCTTCACCAATGCGGAGGCCTATGAACTGACGCTGAAAACCCATACCGCCTGGTTCTGGAGCCGGAGCCGTCAGAAGCTCTGGAACAAGGGGGAGAGCAGCGGCAATTACCTCCACGTCAAGAAAATGATCACCGACTGCGACACAGACACCCTGCTCTATCTCTGTGCCCCGGACGGCCCCACCTGCCACACCGGCGCGGAGAGCTGCTTCTTTCACGAGATCTGGGAGGAGCAGACGTGACCGGCCGGGCTCAGCGGGCCATTGCGGAGCAGTACGCGGTGGCCCTGGACCGCCGGGAAAACGGCGGGGGCGAAAAATCCTATACCAGCTACCTTTACCGGCAGGGTTTGGACAAAATCCTGAAGAAGTGCGGGGAAGAGGCCTTCGAGGTCTGCATTGCCGCCAAGAACGGCGACCAGGCGGAGACCGTGGGGGAGCTCAACGACGTGCTCTACCATGTCACCGTCCTGCTCTGTTATTCCGGTGTCCCCCTGGACGCGGTGATGGGGGATCTGAACCGCCGTTGCCAGACCCAGGGACGGGACGTGGATGACCTGATGGCCGTCATTGTCCGGCGCAGGGACGACGATGATCCGGAGTCCTACACCGCCTACCTCTTCCGGGAGGGCTTGGATAAAATCCTCAAAAAAGTGGGGGAGGCCTGCGCCCTGCTGCTTTTGGCGGGCAAGGACCAGGATTCCGGGCGCATCGCGGAGGAGACCGGAGACCTGCTCTATCACCTGATGGCCATGATGCTCTGCCTGGGCATCTCCATGGATGATCTGGCGGAGGAGCTGGAGCGCCGCAGCGGCAAGACCGGCAATTTAAAGACCTTTCACACCTCCGACCACACCACTTGACCTGATGGAGCGGGTGAGGGGTGAAGCAGCATCAATGGAAAGACCCTTGCGTTTTGTGACAGCGGCTGCGCTGCGCGGGGTGAGGCGGATGAAACGGCCGGACAGGAGAAGAGATCCTGTCCGGCCGTTTCCGCTGTGCAGTCATCCGCTGCGTCTTATTTGGGCTTGTTGCTCGGATGACCGGAGGGCAGATAGCAGATCATCGGCGAGCTCTGTCATCCTGCTGTAAGGCAATTCGGGCCGTGTACTGTTTCTGATCGGTTTGTTTCCCTGTTCCTCCAATTTCTTTTTTCAATATATTGACTGAATGCTTCGCCGCGCACAGGCTGCTGACAGCCGGCAGCGGATCCGCTGTGATCGTGTTGCCCTGTCCCGGGCGGGCCAGGGTTTTCAGCTTGTGCCACCGGGCGTCGCGCTACGAGCGGTTTGCTGTCTGCGCCGGTCTCCAATGGAATTCCCGGACAAGCCGGATCTGTTCCTCTCTGGATAATTCTATGGGGAGTGCTGCGTCAATCTCTCTGGCAAGCTGGGCGTTCCCGGCTTTCTCGTAAAGCTCCACACTGTTCCATAGGGTAGCGCGGTCAGAGAAAGAGGGCGGGGCATGGGGCGGCAATAGGATTTCCGTATGGACAACGCCGCGCTTGCGGGTGTAGTCATGGGTCATTCCGTCCCATTCGTTTGTGATTTTCTCGCCGCTTCGGTAGGCGGCTGCGGCAACGGCTGATTTGCCCTTGCCCCGGCTGACAATGCTGATGTTACAATGGTAGATGGCTATGGGTATCACCTCCCGGATAGGATAACCAAACCCGCAAAAATGGTACAGACGCCAACGGCGGGTGTACTGTTTTTGTGGGTGTGCAGGGATAGCCGCGTAAGCGGCGCAAGGGGTGCAGCCCCTTGTTGCGGCAAAGCCGCCATATCGGAGCGCGGGGAAATCTCCCTGTGCGGAGATAAGCCCTCGGCAGAGCGCACACGCCCGCAAGGGTGTATAAGTGCGCCCTTTGTTCCAAAGGGATTATTCCGCGTTCCCGTCCTCGGCTCGTTTTTTCAAAAACTCCTGTGCTGGCTCGCTCGTCAAGGCAAGCCGTAAAAAGGCTTTCGCGTCCTCGTCCGGCATGGCAATCAGCTCCGGCACAAGGCTCTCCATGAAGCCGCCGCGCTTGCAAAGCCTGTGGTTCCTCGCCTTGCGTTCCTCAACGGATAGCTTCTGCTTGATGATTTTCTCCCGGTTCTCAAACTGCCGGATTTTCTTCTTGCCTTCCTCAATCTCGGCGGTCAATTCCTCGCGGGTTTTCTCTCTCGGTTTTGTCATGGGTGTTCGCTCCTTTCTACCTGTATTAACGCTCAAAGGAAAAGCAAAGAGGCTCCCCTTATGAGGAGCCTCTTAAAATGATTGCCTGCAAGCGTCTATTCACTTGTTGCTTCTGTGTCCTCGGCATTGGAAATTCCGCTTGCTTCTAACAAATCTGCGGGAATTGCGCTTATAGCAAGTTGTTCTTCTTCAGATAGGCCATTATACCAATCCAGCCATTGTAGCGTCGTTTCGGATAGATCGCCAGTCTTTATCAATTTATCTCCAAACCACACCAAACTCTCACCTTGTTCTTGGAAACAGGCAGCCGAATTTACCATCTTTAAAAAGTCGCTATTGTTTTTCATGCTTACGTTGCAGGAGTATCGAACAACATAATCCCCACCATCAATATAGATTTGATTTCTGGTTCCTTCTGTTGTTTCTCGATAAATGATTGTATTCAGCTCCAAGTCTGGATGCTGGCTATAAAACCACTCTCTGTCTGCAATTTGTATCAGCAATTCATCAACATGACTTTCGCTATAAAAGCTTGCGCGTAACACCGCATCTCCAAATACACCAACAGAACCTTCGAGGGTGTAATCTTCGAAAATCCATGTAGGAAACAACTTGCCAAAAGTTTTATCATTCACTGCTTCTTCTAAAGTGATTTCAATTCCGGGTTCAATATCTGATCCGTGTTCATTGTCGAATTGTGCAAAAAGGTAAACCGCACCTACAACTAAAACACAAAGGCAAGCTGCCATAGCTCCCCACTTTATCCAAATGGGCTTTTTGTCTTTCTTCTTGTAGTTGAGAGCTTCATCAACATATTTCGTATCAAGCTCGCTCATAGCGTCGGAAAACTTCTTCACATTCATACGAACACCTCTCTTTCTATCAAGTATTGTTTCATCTTCTCGCGGATACGGGTCAGCCGGACGGAGATGTTTTTCTCCGAAAGCCCTATAAACTCGGCTATGTCCTTATAGCTGTCGGCAAACCAATAGCGGCGCATGAAGATAACGCGGTTTTCGAGGGTCAGCGTGTCCAAAAATTCTCCAATGATACGGGCTAATTCTCTGGCTTCAATTTCATCTTCCACGGTTTTCTGGTCTGCGATATAGCCCTCGATTTCCTCTAAGGCAATTTTGTAGTGTCCACTCCGTTTGGCTGCTTCCTTTCTCCAATAGATTTTGAGCGAAATGTTCCGAACGATTTTTACGATGTAGCTGAGCAGCGGGTTAGGGTGTACCGGGGGAATGGCGTTCCACGCGCCTAAGTAAGCGTCGTTGACACATTCCTCCGCGTCCTGTCTGCTGTTCACAATGTTGTATGAGAGATTGTGACAGATTTTTCCGTATTTAATGTCCAGCTCTCGTATGCCTTGCTCGGAACGCTCAAAAAACAGGTCTATGATTTTTTCATCATCTATCATCTCACCGCCTCCTTTCCGGCTTCACTTATGTACTACGGTTTTCGCGGTGAATACTACATCAAATCCAAAACTTTTTCAAAAAAATTATACCATACTTCGCGTGAGATTGCTCGCGGCAGCTTTCGCTGTTTCACTGGCGGCTTTCCGGCGTTCCTCGCTGTATGGCGCGGTCAGACGGACCCAACAGCTGTTTGCCAATGCGGTCTATGTGAGCGACAGCGTGCAAGAGCTCTTGGTGTTCCGGAATGCCAACCAGAATCAGGAGATGATCAGCGACTATATCCAGCAGCTCAAGCGGAGCGGGGCAACCCAGGGGTACCCGGTGCAGCTGGAACAGGACCTGCTGGCCGCTGTGTCCGGATGTCATATCGTGGAGGCGGAGGCTCTGCTCAACCAGGTGCTCTCCAATCTCTTTTATTCTTATGACACCGTTGCGGAAATTGACGAGCGCATTGTGGAACTGGTTATTTTGACGTCCCGGGCGGTCATTTATAGTGGGGCTGAGGTGGAACAGGTGCTGCACCTGAATTCCCGCTTTATCAGGCAGGCCCGCAGCCTCCACCGCCAGGACGAGATGACCCAGTGGGCCCAGGCGGTTTTGAGGCATTTTCTCAATCTGGTTCAGACGCCGCCGGACAGCAAGCACCGCAATCTGATCTATGAGGCCATCAGTTATATACAGGCCAATTACATGGGCCCCATGACACTGCAGCAGGTGGCAGACTCCATCGGGTATTCTGCCTCCTATTTTTCCAAGGTGTTCAAACAGGAGACCGGGGAGACATTCCGCAACTACTTGAACCGCCTTCGCATCGAGAAGAGCAAAAGCCTTCTGCTCTCCAGCCCGGCGCCTATTTCGGAGATCTGCTCTACGGTCGCCTTTGAGGATCAAAGCTATTTCTGCAAGGTGTTCAAGCGGTATGTGGGGGTGACGCCGGACCGCTACAGAAAGCGGCAGCGCCGGCTAGATCTGCTGAAAGAACATGGCGGGGAGGAAAAACAGGAGGGCTGAAGCCTATAAAACTGGGGCGGCACGGCGTGGAGGACAACGGGTTTGGATCGGACTGTTTGTCATTGCCTGTGGTTCCAATTATTACAAAAAAGCGGCGGCCCTGCCGCCGGGAAGACAAAAATAAAAGCCGCCGGAACATCCGGCGGCTTTTGTTGGAGCTACTGGTCAGAATCGAACTGACAACCTTCTCATTACGAGTGAGATGCTCTGCCATTGAGCCACAGTAGCGTTGGCAACGTGGATTATTCTAACATATTTTTTCCTGGCAGTCAATCATTTTGCACAGGTAAAACTGGCGGCGAGGACTCTTTTGGCAGAGGTGCGGCGGCCTGGAATCGGCGCTTCCTCCGGAGCGGCCGGGGTTTGACTTGTTTTGCAGATCCACCATTCTTTTTGGGAGAATACGACTGTACAGGCAAGGACAGGCATAAGATGAAACCGAGGGAAGAGGGGAAAAATGACGTGGGGGAAAGGGAAGTGCAGTGCTTGTATTTTCAGGAGGAAAGCGGGAAAAAATCCCACGGAATATTTGTGTGCAGATTCCACCAATTTTCTGAAAAAAAGATTTTTGATTTGTTGCATTGGCTAAAATGGTATGCTATAATAATTAGCGTCTGAGCAGTTAGTTTGTTTTTCTAAAAACAGTCGATTTTACACTTGCTTCTCGGACAGTTTTCGTATATCATTTTTTCTAGAAAGAACTTTTTTATTTTAAAAAGGAGAGGTTCACTATGGCTTTCACACTTCCTACTTATGACCTGAAGGGTAAAGTGGCCATCATCACTGGCTCCACCCGCGGCATCGGCAATGCCATTGCCCGCACCATGGCCTCCTATGGCGCTGCGGTTGTCATCACCGGCCGGAAACAGGAGCAGTGCGACGCAGTCGCCGAGGAGATCAAGGCCGCCGGCGGCCAGGCCCTGGGCGTGGCCACCGACGTCACCAGCGCCGCCGCTCGGGAGAATCTGATTGCCAAGACTGTGGAGGCCTTTGGACATCTGGATATCCTGGTCAACAATGCCGGTCTGGGTGGACAGCCCAAGAAGATGGTTGACATGGATGAGGAGTACTTTGACAAGTATGTGAATGCCGATCTGAAGGGCCTCTACTTCATGTCTCAGCTGGCCGCCCGTCAGATGAAGGAGCAGGGCTGCGAGAAGGGAACCCATCCCTACCGCATCATCAACCTGTCCTCCGCCGCCGGGATCAAGAGCCCCATCGGCGACACCGTTTACGGCTCCCTGAAGGCCGCCGTCACCCACCTCAGCCGGATCATGGCCAATGAGCTGGCCCGTTTTGGCATCACCGTCAACGCCGTCGCCCCCGGCTATGTCCTCACCGATATGACCAAGGACGTGATGGCCGACGAGAAGAATGTGGCGGCTGTCACCCGGATGATCTCCCTGCGCCGCTATGCCATGCCTGAGGAGATTGCCGGTGTCATCAACTTCATCGCCTCTCCCGCCGGCGGTTATATGACCGGTGTCCTCATTCCCGTGGACGGCGGTATGACCATCAACTGATCTGACCAGGGAATTGTGCCCGCCAAGTTTTCCTAAGTTATCTTAATTAGATAAACCATCTATTTTTTAGAATTATTATGGGAGGAAGTTAGTATGTCTATCGAGCGTACCTACGAGGCCGGCTGGCGCGTCGGCACTTATGACCAGTACAAAGAGCGCCTGCTGAAGATGAAGCCCAACGTGTACCTGCACGGCAAGAAGGTGGACCGCTCCAACGGTGTTGAGGGCGAGGGTCGCGATCTGGCTCCTTGGATCGTGGGCGGCACCTATGTGATGCAGCAGTGCTATGACACCGCCAATGATCCGCGCTATGAGGATGTCTGCGTGGTCAAGAGCCACATCACCGGCCACTACATCAACCGCTGCACCCATATCCATCGCTCTGTGGACGACCTGCTGAAGAAGCAGCTGATGACCCGCCTGATCTGTCACCGGGTGGGCGGCTGCATGCAGCGCTGCATGGGTACTGACGCCATGAACGCCCTGTTCTCTGTCACCTATGACTGCGACGAGGCCTGCGGCACCGAGTATCACAGCCGTCTGCTGAAGTACATCGAGTACTGCCAGGAGAACGACCTGGTGTGCAACTGCGCCCAGACCGACGTGAAGGGTTCCCGCAACCCCAAGTATAAGCGCGCCCATATGCAGCCCGACCCCGACCAGTTCGTCCATGTGGTGGAGACCGATGTGGACGGCATCGGCGTCGACGGCAAGCCCTGCAAGGGCATCATTGTCCGGGGCGCAAAGATCTGCAACTCCAACGCCCCCTATGTGGATGAGATCATCGTCAACCCCACCAAGTTCATGAGCCCCGATGACTCCGACTACGCTGTTGCCTTCGCGCTGCCCGCCGACTGGCCCGGCATCAAGCTGATGGCCCTGCCCGGACAGCACCACAAGCGCAAGCACATCGACGCCCCCTGGGCCCACATCGGCGATGTGGAGTCCCTGACCATCTTCGACGACACCTTCGTCCCCTATGACCGTGTGTTCATGTGCGGCCGTGACCATGAGGGCGTCTGCCGCTATGCCGGCTATCTGGCCCTGATGTTCGCCCACTATCACCGTCACTCCTATACCGGCTGCAAGACCGCTGTCTCCGAGGTCATTGCCTCCCAGGCCGCCCTGGTGGCCGATGTCAACGACATCGCCCGTGAGAGCCATGTCCGCTCCAAGCTGTGCGATATCATCCAGACCGCCGAGCTGGTCTTCGC
>CAUGSS010000041.1 GCA_959602365.1 uncultured Eubacteriales bacterium | reverse complement strand
CACCAAGATCGACATCACCTTCCCCGCCGACCTGGTCCACCTCTTCGACCCCGAGACCGAGGAGAACCTGCTGTAATTCTGCCCCTCCTCCCTTTATCGTCTTCAGCACAGATCCCTGGAACACTGCAAATGCAAACAACGGCCCCCGCGCTTTGGCGCGGGGGCCATCTTTATGGGATAAATTTGCAGCTCCGAGCTCTGGAACGCGGCGGCAAGCTCAAATTTTCGAGCAAGTGCCGCAATTTTAACGGTTTCTTTCTTTTTTTTGCAAAAAAGTGTGATATGATACAGAGTGAAAAATTGTTTTTCAGCTTTCAGGAGGTTCCTATGGATCTTTTGCAGGAGGCATTGGCCGGCCTGACCGGTCAGAGCGGCTCTCCGCTTTTGGGCGTCCTCAGCCTGATCTGCCGCATTCTGCTGCCCGTCCTTTGTATCTGGCTGGTGGTACGCTGCGGCAAAAGCCTGCTCCGAGGCAAGATAGAGCGGGAGACCTGGGGCAGGCTGACGCTGCCGGACGGGGATTACGGCGAGTTCCACCACTGGGAAAATACGGTAGGCCGCTCCCGCCGCAGCGACGTGGTGCTCCAGTCCCCCACCGTCTCCCGGAGCCACGCCGCCTTTCTCCGGGACGAGAAGGGGGTGTGGCGGGTACACGCCCTGAACCCCAAAAACGGGCTGACCGTCAACGGTCAGGAGATTCCCCCGGAGAAGCACGCCCCCATTCAGGACGGGGATGTGATCGGCCTGGGCGATGTGGAAGTGACCTTCACCGCCATCACCGCCGCCCAGGAGCTGGAGCAGGCCAAGCGCCGCACCCGGCCCGGACGGGCCATCTCCCCGGGGCTCAATCTGTGTATTCTGACGCTGATCCAGCTGGTGCTGTGCATCGAGCTGCTGATGGCCTATGCCGCCGACGCCGGCGTGCGTATCCTGGTCACCTTCGGCGCGCTGTGCCTGGTGATGTGGCTGGTGTACACAGTCTACCGGGTGCTGCGGCGCACCGGCTTTGAGATTGAGACCCTGGCCTTTTTCCTCACCACCCTGTGTATGACAGTCACCGCCAACAAAGCGCCGGGTGACCTGTACAAGCAGCTTTTGTGCATGGTGATGGGGCTGGTGTTCTTCTTTGCCCTGTCCCTGATCCTGCGCAACCTGACTCTGGCCATGCAGCTGCGCTGGCCGGTGGCGGCCCTGGCGGTGCTGCTGCTGGCCTTCAACCTGCTCTTCGGCGCCCGGCTCTTCGGCGCCCGGAACTGGGTGCAGATCGGCCCCATCTCCTTCCAGCCCTCGGAGATCGTCAAGCTGGCCTTCATCCTGGGCGGCGCCACCACCCTGAACCGGATGTTCACCCGGCGCAATCTGATCTTCACCCTGTTGTTCTCCGCCTTCTGCGTGGGATGCCTGGGATTGATGAGCGACTTCGGCACGGCGCTGATTTTCTTCGCCACCTTCCTGGCCATCGCCTTCCTCCGCTCCGGCGACCTGCCCAGCGTATCCTTTATGGGGGCCGCCGCCGTATTCGGCGGGTACATCATCGTCCATTTCAAGCCGTACATCGCCCGCCGGTTCACCATTTTTCTCCACGCCTGGAGCGACACCGCCGACCTGGGCTATCAGCAGACCCGCACCATGTCGGCCATCGCCGGAGGCGGCCTGTTCGGCCACGGGGTGGGCAACGGCTGGCTCAAAAATGTGGCCGCCGCCAACACCGACCTGGTCTTTGGCGTGGTCAGCGATGAGATGGGCCTGATTGTGGCGCTGTGCGCGGTGACGGTCATCATCCTGCTGGCCCTCTTCGCCATCAAATCCGCCGCCACAGCCCGCTCCACGTTCTACGTCATCGCCGCCTGCTCCACCGCTATGCTGCTGGTGGTGCAGACCATGCTCAACGTGTTCGGCTCCGTGGATCTGCTCCCCCTCACCGGCGTCACCTTCCCCTTTGTCTCCATGGGCGGCAGCAGCATGATCTGCTGCTGGGGGCTGCTGGCCTATATCAAGGCCGCAGACACCCGACAAAACGCCGGGCTGGCCATCCGCCTGCCCAGCCGAAAGGCGGTGCAGGAGGAGGCGCGCCGCGGGGAAGCGGCGTCCTATGAGGAATACGGGGACTATGACGACGATGACGACGGCGCAGTGGCACCCTACGGCTACGATGCCGGGCGTATTCCCTCCCGGCCCGGGCCCGATGCCTCCCCGGATGCGATGCAGGGCTATCTGCGGGATGTCTTTGGCGACACGCCGCCGGACGCCGGCACGGACCCGGAGGTGGAACGCATGATCCGCCGCACCATGGACTCCCCCGACAATCCGGATGACTTTGATTTTGATCCGCCGGACGATCAGGGCACCACCACCGATGCCGACAACTGGCGGGATTACTTCACCTGGGAGGAGGACGACGACAAGAAATGAAACAGCTCAAGCATCGCACCATCTTCGTGCTGATCTTCACCCTGCTGCTGGCCCTGGGCACCGTGCTGTTCTGCGTGCTCTATGTGGTCCGGGGCCGGGCCTGGGCCTCCTCCTCGGTCAACCAGTCCGCCTATTCCCAGGGCCATCTGGCCGCAGGCACCATCCTGGACCGGGACGGCACCCTGCTGTTTGACTGCTCCACCCAATCCTACGGCGACAGCGCCCTGCTGCGCACCTCCACCCTGCACCTGGTGGGTGACCTCCAGGGCAATATCGCCACCGGGGCCAGAAAGATCTTCTCCTCCCAGCTGGTGAGCTACAACCCCATCACCGGCCTGAACAGCACGGGCAACAACCTCTATCTCTCGGTGGACGCAGATCTGAACGAGACCGCCTACCAGGCCTTGAACGGCCGGGCGGGCACTGTGGCGGTATACAATTATAAGACGGGGGAAATTCTCTGCCTGACCACCGCCCCCTCCTACGACCCCATCGACGAGGATCAGGTGGCCGCGGTGGCCGCCGGGGACAGCGCCTATACCGGCGCCTACATGAACCGTTTCCTCTCCTCGACCTACACCCCGGGCTCTATCTTCAAGGTGGTCACCGCCGCCGCCGCCCTGGAACAGCTGGACACCGACAGCTTTACCTACACCTGCACCGGCTCGGTGGAAATCGGCGGCGGCGAGGTGACCTGCCCCTCGGTCCACGGCGAGCTGGACTTTGCCTCCGCCCTGGCCAACAGCTGCAACGGCGCCTTTGCCACCCTGGCCCTGGAGCTGGGGGGAGACACCCTGGAACAGTATGTCCGGGAGGCCGGGCTGCTGGACAGCGTGGAGGTGAGCGGCTATACCAGCGCCGCCGGCAGCTTTGACGTGGCCGGGGGGGGCACCCTGGAGCTGGGCTGGTCCGGCGTGGGCCAGTACAACGATCTGGTCAACCCCGCCGCTGTGCTCACCCTGATGGGCTGTATTGCCGGGGACGGCTCCGCCGCCACCCCCAGGCTGCTGAGCCGGGTGACCTCTCAGAACGGCCTGCCCGCCGCCCTGATCAGCCAGCCCAACTCCTCCATCGGCTGGGAGCGCTCCACCTGCGAGACGCTGCAGGCGCTGATGCGCAACAATGTGCAGCAGACCTATGGACAGAGTCAGTTCGGCGACCTGGCGGTGTGCGCCAAGTCGGGCACCGCCGAAGTGGGCAGCGGCCTTTCTCCCCACGCCTGGTTTGTGGGCTTTATCGATGACGAGGCCCATCCCTATGCCTTCGTCGTGCTGGTGGAGAACGGCGGCGGCGGCGCCTCCACCGCCGGCAGCATCGCCGCGACTGTGCTGAACCAGCTCTGCCAGGAGGGGTGAGGAATGCGGACCATATATGATGACATCCGGAACCCTGAAACGGCCGAAGGGCTGAGATCTCTGCTGCCCCCGGCCATCTGCCTGGCCGCAGGCGGGGCGATTTTGGGGGCCTTCCACCTGTGCAAGGGCAATCAGGCGCTGATGAACTGGGTCATCGCCCATGTCACCACCCCCTTCAAGCACGCCCTCTCCTGGCTGTGCAATCCCGTCCCCTTTGCGGTGGCGGAGGTGCTCTGGGTGCTGGCCCTGGCGGCCTTCCTCGTGTTTCTGGCGCGGTGGATCTGGCTCACGGTCCGGCACCCCCGCAGGCTGCTGCGGCTGGCACGCCGGGTGCTGGCCCTGGCCAGCGCTGTGGTGCTGGTCTACTGCGGCTATACAGTCCTCTGGGGCATCAACTATTACGGAGACAACTTCTCCGACAAGAGCGGTATCGAGACCCGGGGGGCCTCGGTGGAAGAGCTGGCCACCCTGACCAATTCCTTCGCCGCAAAGCTCAACGAGCTGGCGGGCGAAATCACCCGGGATGAAAACGGCGTGTTTGCGGAGGATCTGGACACCATTTTCTCTGAGACCGCCGGCCTCTATGACGGCATCTGCGCGGAATTCCCCTTTCTGGCCGGTCCGGAGCGGACCCCGAAGCGCATGGTGTCCAGTCCCCTGATGAGCCGCATTGATTTCACCGGCTTCTTCTTCCCCTTCACCGCGGAGACCTTGATCAACGACGACGCCCCGGCCTGCCTGATTCCCGCCACCATCCTCCACGAGTTCGCCCACCAGCGCAACATCGCCCGGGAGGACGAGTGCAATTTTGTGGCCATCATCGCCGGGCTGCGCTGTGACAATCCGGTGTTCACCTACTCCTCGGCCCTGTTCGGCTTCATCCACCTGGGCAACGCCCTCTACTCCGCCTCCCCGGAGACCTACTGGCAGATCCGGGAGACGCTGGATCCGCGGGTGGAGGCGGACCTGGAGGCCAATGACGCCTACTGGGATCAGTTCGACAGCACCCTGGATCAGATGGCCAAATCCGTGTCCACCACGGTGTATGAGGGCTTTCTGAACAGCTACGGCCAGAGCGACGGCAAGCAGAGCTACGGCAAGTGCGTGGATCTGCTGGTGGCCTACTACTTCGACTACCGGGCGCAGTCCTGAATCCTATCCCCAGGAACAGAAAGACCCGCCCCCACGGCATTCTGCCTGTGGGGGCGGGTCTTTGTCTGTTGAAATATTACAGCTCCAGTCTGTCAAACTCCCTCCGGTCCGCAATGACCAGCAGGGTGCTGCCCTGGTTCAGGGGTTTGTCCGGACCCCAGTTCAGCACCAGCTCTCCCCGGTCCCGGACCGCCACCACGTTCAGCTGGTGGCGTCCCCGCAGGTCCAGCTGGCGCAGGGTTTTGCCGCTCCACTCCTCGGGCATGGCGATCTCCGCCATGCGCACCCGGTCGGACAGCTCCACCATATCCTTGTAGCCGCCCATCAACAGGGTGCGGGCCACCCGGGCGCCGGACTCCTTCTCCGGGATGATGACCCGGTCGGCCCCCAGCCGCTCCAGCACCTTGACCTGCATCTCATCGCTGGCCTTGGCCAGGATAAAGGGGATGCCCGCCTCCTTGGCCAGGATCACCCCCATGACGCTGGCGGACAGGTCGCCGGTGGTGGCCACAATCGCCGCGTCGAAGTTGCTCAGGCCCAGATTCTCCATCTCCGCCTGGTCGGTGACGTCCCCCACTACGGCCATGGCCACGGTGTCCGCCACCTGGGCCACCCGGTCCGGGTCCTGGTCCACCGCCAGCACATGCATGCCGGCCTGGGTGAGTTCCTCGGCCACGCTGCGGCCAAATTTGCTGATGCCAAAGATCACATAGGATTTTTCCACGCGTTTCATAGTGATGTATACTCCTTTTCGCTCAGTGGTTCTGAGAGGTGGTTAACCGAGGGTGATATTCTGCTCCGGATAGGCCGTGGCCCGATCCCCCTTCCGGTAGGCGAAGGCGATGGCCAGACTCATGGGGCCAACCCGGCCGAAGTACATGCCGCAGGTGAGCAGCAGCTTGCCCGGGTCGGTCAGATCCGCGGACAGGCCGCTGGTCAGGCCCACAGTCCCCAGGGCGCTGGCCATTTCAAACAGCGCGTCGGAGAGGCTGCAGCCCTCAAAGGCGCTGAGCAGCATGGTGCAGCCCAGCAGGGTGGCCAGGCTGATGGCCACAATGGCGGAGGCCCGGCGGACCAGTTTTTCGGGCAGGGTGCGCCGGAACGCGGTGACGCTCTCCCGCCCCCGCACCACGGAGGCCGCCGACAGGAAAATGACCGCAATGGTGGAAGTCTTGACGCCGCCGGCAGTGCCCACAGAGCTGCCGCCGATGAACATCAGAATCACGCTGACCAGCACCGTCCCCGCTCTCAGGCCGCTCTGGGTCACCGTGGCATAGCCGGCGGTACGGGTGGTGACGGACTGGAAAAAGGAGGCCAGCACCCGGGTGCCCGGGTCCAGAGCGCCCAGCGTCTCAGGGTTGTTCCACTCCAGCAGGGCGATGACCAGCGCGCCCCCCACGATCAGGATCGCAGTGGTGGTCAGGGTGATCTTGGTGTGCAGGGTCAGCCGCTGCCAGAACAGGCGGCGGCGGATTTCCCCCTGGCGGACCAGCCCGGCCACCCGAAGCACATCCCACCAGACAATAAAGCCAATGCCGCCCAGGATGATCAGCGCCATGGTGACTAAATTCAGCCCCACATTGGAGACATAGGGCACCAGGCTGTTGGGGCCGATGATGTCGATGCCCGCGTTGCAGAAGGCGGAAATAGAGTGAAACACGGAGATCCAGATGCCCCGGAGCCCGTACTCCGGGCAGAACACCAGCATGCTCAGCAGCGCGCCCACGCCCTCCACCACCATGGTGCCGGCAAAGACCTTGCCCAGGAAGCGGAGCAGGCCGGACAGATTGTCCAGGTTGAAGGCGCTCTCCAGCAGCAGGCGGTCCTTCAGGGTGATCTTCCGGCCGATCAGCACCATGATGCCGGTGGTGAACGAGATCACACCCAGCCCGCCCAGCTGGATCAACAGCAGAATGACAATTTTCCCGAACAAGCTCCAGTGGGAAAAGGTGTCCACCACGGTCAGACCCGTCACACACACCGAGGTGGCCGAAGTAAACAGGGCGTCCAGGTAGGGCGTCATCTGCCCGGAAGCAGAAGCGATGGGCAGCGTCAAGAGTACACTGCCCACCAGCACCGCCGCAAGAAAGCCCAAAATAATCAACTGAGTGGTGGAGAGACGCGGCTTCTTTGCCTGGGTCATCTTCTACCATCTCCTTTCTGTCTACGCCATAGGATGATGCTGGCTGTACTATAGCACAGTGCATCCCGCATTGCAATCGGAAACGCATGCGCAAAAGGGGCAAATAAAACTGTTCTTTTCCACTTTTCTATGGTAAACTAGCACAAAGGAGTGAAACCCATGATTACATTTGATCCGACAAAATGCGTGGGCTGCGGCAGCTGCGTGCGGGTGTGCCCCATGGGCTACCTGGGCATGGAAGACGGCATCCCCGCCCCCCGGGAGCGGCGGCGCTGCATCCAGTGCGGCCACTGCGTGGCCACCTGCCCCAAACAGGCGGTGTCCCTGGAGGTGCCCGGGACCGCGCTCTCCTGTCCCGCGCCGGAAAACGCCCTGGAGGAGCTGATTGTGCGCCGGCGCTCGGTGCGCCACTTCCGCCCTGACACCCCGCCCCGGGAGATTATCCAGCGGGCACTGGATTTGGCGGAATACGCCCCCAGCGGCAAGAATGCCCACCTGCATCGCTGGACGGTGCTCTACGGATTGGAAGAGACCGAAAAGGTCACCCAGATGGCCCTGGACTTCGCTCAGCGCACCGGAGAGGCCAAAGAACTTATCAAAATCCGGGCGGCGGGCACCAATCTGCTCACCTGTGACGCCCCCTGCGTGATCCTGGCCTGGTCCCCGGATGACGCGCTGAACCCGGTGGCAGACCCTGCGCTGGCCATGGCGCTGGTGGAACTGCAGCTCAATCAGGCGGGACTGGCCACCTGCTGGGGAGGATATCTCAAGCAGATTGCCCAGGCCGACCGGACTCTGAGCGCCTATCTGGGCATCCCCGAGGGCAGTAATCTGCGCTGCGCCCTGATGGTGGGCTACGCCCAGGGGGAGCGCTATCCCAATCAGCCCCCCAGGCCCCGGGCGGAAATCTGCTGGCGGGGCTGAGCACGCCCCCTGCCCTGCCGCCCGGCCCCGGGGGCTGCTGCAAATATTTGCAGCAGCCTCCGCTTTTTGCCATCCTGAGCGCCGGCGAAGGATCTTTTCCCGGCAGCTCTCTCTGCGGGGAAAAGATGCTTCGCTCCCCTGGGGCTCAGCAGAACACGCTTACTTTGTCTTGCGGCATGCCCTGGTTTTGGCTCCGACGGCGTCGCCACATCTCTTCCAAAATACGGACCGTTTCTCCCTGTTTCGGCCCAATAATCCTGGCCTCGACGGACCTCTTCCCGCCCGGCCTCATAAAATGGAGCACAGAGGGCCCTTCCGGGGCTTTCTGACCCTCGCCCTGGCCGCTTCCCCGGATATCGCGTCCAACCCCACAGACATCGTTCTGGTCTTGGACCGCTCCGGAAGCATGGCGGGCAACCCTTTAGCCAATATGAAGGCCGGCGCGGACACCTTTATCGACATCATCGACGAGGCCACCGACAGCACACAGGACGGCAATATCGGCTCCGGCAGCCGCATCGGCATTGTCAGCTTTGCCACCACCGCCACGGCGGACACTCAGCTGATCACTTCGGTGGCCGATCTGAAGGCCGCCGTGGCCGCACTGACGGCGGGCGGCTCCACCAACCATGCGGACGCCTTTGAACAGGCGGTGCAGCTGTTTGATCCTACGTCCACCAACGCGAAGGTGATCGTCATGTTCACCGACGGAAAGACCACGGCCGGAGCGCCGCCGGCCCCTGTGGCCGCCGCCGCCAGAGCCGCCGGCATCATCATCTACTGCATCGGGCTGATCGGCTCCGACGGAATCGACGTGGCGGTGCTCAACGACTGGGCCACCGATCCCGACGCCTCCCATGTGGCGGTGACCCCGGACGACGCCGAACTGGAAGATCTGTTCCGGGATCTGGCCGCCAACATCTCCAAGCCAGGCGCCACGGATATCATCATTGACGAGATCATCCATCCGGATTTCATCATTACCAGCCTCATGTCCCCCACCGCCGGGACCGCGGCCGCCCTGGATGCCCACACCCTGCAGTGGAAAATTCCAGAGCTGGGCGTCTCCGCCAACGAGGGCGCCTCGCTGGAATTCCAGGTCCAACACATCGGCCAGACCTCGGGGGAGGTAAAAATCAACCAGTCCATCGACTACTCTGACAACGAGGGAAATGTGGTGGTCTTTCCCGATCCCTCCGTCACCGTGGAGTGCGGCATCGTCATCACGCCAGAGCCCTGCCCCGTCCCGGTCAACGTCACCATGGGCGGCTGCCAGGATGCGCTGCGGATCGACCTGGGGGACGCCTATCTGGAGTCCCTGGGGCGGATCTTACAGCTGGATGTCACCGTGAAAGACGTCTGCCCCGGCAAACGGGTGGCCCTGGCCGTCATCCTCACCGAGGTGGATGCCAACGGCGGCGAACACCAGCGGGGCATGAAGGCCATCACCATTCCCGCCCACAACTATCCCAGCTGCCGGGATGTGCTGGTGCAGTGCATCAAGTTCGTGCTTCCCGAAGATCTGGATGTGTCCGGCGGCAATACCAACGCCATGTGCAACGCCCGGAATTTCAAAGTGAGACTGATCGCCCACAACATCGACACCGATTATCGCTGCTGTGAGGCCGTAACCACCGCCCCATAACCAGACAAACCGGCTGCAGGCAGCTGCCTGCAGCCGGTCTGTTATTATTTTCCCCTCTCCTGCGCTCTGGCCCGGACCAGCTCTATGGCCTCCTTGCCGGAACAGTGCTCCACGGTCATCTCCAGCAGACAGAGCGCGCCCCATTCCCCCTCAATGGCCGCCTGCCGCCCCTCGGGCGTGTCCGTCGGGGCATATTTGAGGGCCAGCCGCTCAATGGCGGCGTGCTTGTCCCCGTCCTCCTCCAGAATCCGCAGGGTGCCAAACAAAATGACACTGCGGAAATAGCTGGTGTATGCCTGGGGCACCACCTGGTCCTGGTCCACAACGCAGAAGGAGGCCTTGGGGCAGCGCCGGAGGGCGTCCAGCTTGTGGCCGGACTTGGCACAGTGAAAATAGACCCGCGCCCCGTCATAGGCATAGCTGATGGGCAGGGCATAGGGATAGCCCTCGTCCCCGGCCAGGGCCAGCACGCCGGAGGTGCCCCGAAAGAGCACCGCGTCGCACTCCGCCCGGGTCATGGCCTGCCGGCTTCTCCGCATATCCCGAAACATATCTGAATCATCTCTCCTTCTGAAAATACGGCGCCCGGATAGCGTAGCTCCGGGCGCCGGGATCGGTCTGCTGTTTTCTCGGGCGCCGTCCGCCCGGCGCCCCTCTTTCATCTGTGGCCTGCCCGGTTCAGAGGGCGTCCTTGGTGTACCGGCTGAAGCCGTCTCCCAGCACCTGATGGCTGTCCTGCAGGATGATAAAGGCATTGGGATCAATCTCCACCACCAGCTCTTTAAGCTCCGCCAGCTGATAGCGCTTGACCGCGGTGAGCACCACCTTGGTGTTCTTTCCGCTGTAGCTGCCCTGGCCGTAGAGGAAGGTGGCGCCCCGGTCCAGCTTTTCATCCACCGCTGCGGCGATGGCCTCATGCTGCTCGGAGATGATCAGAGCCACCTTGGAGTAGTCAAAACTGTACACCACCCCGTCCAGCACTTTGGAGCACAGGAAGAGGGTGATGCCGCAGTAGAGCAGGCTGGAGAAATCCTGGAATACCAGCGCGGTCAGAATCACCACCACGCCGTCAAAGCCCAGCACAATCTTGCCGATGGGGATGTTGCGCCAGCGCATCTTCAGTAGCCGGACAATGATGTCCGAACCGCCGGTGGAGGCCCCGGCCAGAAAGACCAGGCCGGCTCCGGCGCCGCAGATGACGCCGCCGTAAATGGCCCCCAGCATGGGCTCGGTGGAGACCGGCGGCAGCAGCTCAAATACCTCCATCCACACCGACAGGGCAACAGCGCCGATGACGGAGCCCACAAAGAACTTCCGTCCCACCTTCCAGCCGCCCAGCAGGAACAGGGGCACATTGGCCAGCAGCGTCACCCAGCCCACAGAGCCCCACCCAATCAGCTCCACCAGGATCATGGCCAGGCCGCTCAGGCCGCCGGCGTTGATGTCGTGGGGCAGCAGGAACATGTCAAACCCCAGGGCAAAAGCCGCGCAGCCGAAGATGATCTCTGCCAGCCACACGGTCAGGGAAAATGCTTTCTTCACCAAAAATTACGTCCTCTCTCTCGGGCGGCCGTCCGCCCATGGTATCATCCCGCTCAGGGCTCTCCCACCACAAAGGGCAGGAAGTAGCGGATCTGCCGCTTCCACCAGGGCCAGTCGTGATTGACATCCAGCCCCCAGTAGTCCACCCAGGCGTGGATGCCCTTGCTGCGGAGCACGGCATCCAGCTTGCGGGTGCCCTCCAGCAGCGGGCCCTCCCAGGCTCCCTGGCCGACGCAGATCATGATCTTCCGCTGGTTGAACAGCCGGATATAGGGATGATCCGGCGGCATGTTGGCCAGGCTGACGCATGGGTCGTTGAGATAGACCAAATCGTCCATATAGCCCCCATACATGGCCTCAGTGTCATAAACCCCGGACAGGGCGATGACGCTGTCAAAGAGATCCGGCCGGCGGAAGAAGCAGTTGGCCGCATGGTAGGCCCCCATGGAAAAGCCGGTGGTCAAAATGTCCTGGCCCGAAGGGTTGATCTGGTGGATACGGGGCACCAGCTCCTGCACAAGATATTGAAACCAAGCCTCGTGGCGGCGCACCCGGACACAGGGATCGCCCCGCTGGTTGGAAAGGGTCTCACTGTCAATGGTATCCACGCAGAACAGCTGGATCTTTTCCCGCTCCAGCCAGTCCCCCAGGGTGACCAGCATTCCAAAGCCCTCCCAGTCGAAGAAGCGCCCGTTCTGGCAGGGAAAGACCAGCACCGGCTTGCCGCCCCGGCCATAGACTTTGAATTCCATCTCCCGCTCCAGATGGGTGCTGTACTCCTTGTGGTATTCCTGATACATGCCCTTCGCCTCCTTCTGGCTTTTATCATTATGGTATCATAAAAAACCCCCGGGGACAAGAGAAGAAAAGGGGGAGCACAGCTGGGTTTTTCTTGCATTCTGTCCCAACAGCGTCTATAATTTCAAGCATAAAAGCGTTAAATAACAAGAGAGGGAGAAGCGCTATGAATTTTGTCTTTATTTCGCCAAATTTTCCCGAGGCCTACCGCTGGTTCTGTATCCGCCTGAAAGAGAACGGAGTCAACGTGCTGGGGGTGGGCGACGCGCCCTACGACTCCCTGCACCCTCAGCTGCGGGATGCGCTGACCGAGTATTACCGGGTGGACAGCCTGGAAAACTACGATCAGATGATCCGGGCCCTGGGGTATTTCACCGGCCGGTACGGCAAAATGGACTGGGTGGAGAGCAACAACGAATACTGGCTGGAACTGGACGCCGCCCTGCGCACCGACTTCAACATCACCACCGGCCTCAAATCCCATGAGATCGGAAAATACAAGCGCAAATCGCAGATGAAGCAGTACTACCGCCAGGCGGGCATCCCCGTGGCCCGGTGGCTCTGCGTCACCCCGGAGACCACACCGGAGCAGGCCCTGGCCTTTGCCCGGGAGGTGGGATATCCGGTGGTGGCCAAACCGGACAACGGCGTGGGGGCTGCCGCCACCTATAAGCTCAGGGACGAGGCGGAAATCCGCGCCTTCTTCGCCCGGCGGCCGGAGACAGACTACCTCATGGAGGAATACATCGCCGGCGAGGTCACCACCTATGACGGCGTGTGCAACTCCCGGGGCGAGGTGCTCTTCGCCGCCAGCCACATCACCCGCAACTCCATCATGGACATGGTCAACGAGCACGTCCCCACCTACTATTATGTCAACAAACGGGTGCCGGCAGATGTGGAAAAATCGGGAAAGGCCACCCTCAAGGCCTTTGGCGCCTCCCGGCGGTTTTTCCATCTGGAGTTTTTCCGGCTGACCCGGGGCAAGAAGGGGCTGGGCCGCAAGGGGGATATCGTGGCCCTGGAGGTCAATATGCGCCCCGCCGGAGGCTTCACCCCGGACATGCTCAACTTCAGCCAGAGCGCCGACGTCTACCAGATCTGGGCGGACATGGTGGCCTTTGACGAGCTGCGCCACAGCTACAACGGCCCCAAGCGCTACTGCGTCTACGCCGGGCGCCGGGATGAGGAGGACTACCGCCTCAGCCTGCCGGAGCTGGAGAAGCAGTGCGGCGAGCACGCCCGGCTGTTCACCCGGATGCCCGACGCCCTGGCCGGGGCCATGGGTAACCAGGTGGCCATCGCCTGCTTCGACACTCTGGAGGGGGTGGAGGACTTCATCCAGGCCGCCTTCGCGCCGGCGGAGGAAGAACCGGCCCAGGCCGGGCCGGACCCGGAGGCCGCAGCCCAGGACGGGACCGGATCAGAGGGGGCAGCCCCGGCTCCGGCGGAACCCGCGACAGCACTCGGCCCGGCGGCTGGGACAGAGGCGCCCGGCTCCGGCGCCCCCGCCGCCCCGGCGGACGAGGCATAACTTCACAGCGCCTGCCCCAGGGCCTGCCGCATCCCGTGCGGCAGGCCCTTTTTCAAAAAATTTCTCCTCCGGGGCAACACTTGGCCTCCGCCGTTCGTTTTTATAGTAGAACAGGCGATGAGGAGGCGATCAGAAATGCGCCGGACACAGAAGACAGCACATCCCTGGGCCCACCGGCCCGAGGAGAAACGCCGGGTGCGCCGTCAGCTTCAGGAGCTGGAGTGGCTGCGCTGGGACCTGGAAACACGGAGATGAGACCGCAATGGAGTTTGTAGAAGCCCTCTACCGCACCCACCGGCCCTGGCTGGTGCAGTGGTGCACCGCCATGACCGGAAATCCCGCCGCAGCCGAGGACCTTGCCCAGGACACCTTCCTGCGGGCCCTGGAGCACAGCGGAGAACTGGAGGATCTCTCCACCGGCCAGGTCCGCGCCTGGCTGCGCAAGACGGCCAAAAACCGCTACATCGACCTGGTGCGCCGGGCCAAGGGCCAGCCGGAACCGGAGGCAGACCTCTTTTATCTGGACGACCACAGCAAACCCATGGTGGCCGCCCTGTGCGCTCAGCTGCCGGAGGAGGAGGGCAGGCTGTTCACCCTGCGCTACTTTCAGGGCTACAATGCCACCGAACTGGGGGAACTGTTTGATCTGAAGCCCTCCACCGTCCGGGCCAGGCTGGCCAGCGCCCGCCGAAAGCTGAAACTGCTGTATGAGACACCCTAGGAAATTAAGGAGGAATTACCATGGAGGAAACCAACAGCCGGGGCAAAGCCCTGGTCATCAACTGCGCCGTCTGCGACGCCACCCGGACCAAGGCGGAGGCCCTGGATGCCTATGACCAGGTGGCCATCAACGCCGCCGCCATCCTGGTCAGCGAGGAGAGCGCCGGCGTGCTTCAGCGCGCCAACGTCTCAATGAACGCCTCGCAGGTGCTCACCGTCCCCGCCGGGTGCCGCCCCGTCACCCACAACGGCAGCTACACCATCTCTGGGGAGAACGCTCCGCAGTCCCCCACCGCCCTGGTGGTCAACGGTTCCCTGACCATCCAGCCCGGGGCCGGGGAAGCCCTGAAGGGATACGCCGCCATCCTGGTCAACGGCTCGGTGACCTGCCCCGAGAGCCTGTCCGGCCTGCTGGACCGGCTCCAGGTCAACGGCAGCACCACCCTCTACCCCGACGGGGCCGTGCTGCTCAAGCGCACCTTTGTGGTGGACAAGGTCTTTGCCCTCCGGGCCCGCCGGGCGGACTACTTCGCCCAGCGCCGGGTGGTGCTCACCGACTGCGCCCTGGATGTGGCTGCCCTGGCGGAAAAAGGGGTCAAATTTCTGACCCGTCAGGCCATTGTGGCCGGGCCCCTGCTGGAGGCGTCCATTCCCCTCTTCGGGGATGAGGTGGAGATCACCGTGGTGCCCGAGGGATGCGCCTTTGTCAACGACGATCTGAAGCTGGACGGGGCCGCCCTGCGCAAGTACGGTCCCAAGCTCTATATCAACGGCGACCTCACCCTGGACGCCAATTCCAAAGACGTTCTGGGCCAGGTGGAATTCCTGCGGGTCAGCGGCAGCGTGAAGCTGCCCGCCGCCCTGGTGGACGCCTTTCAGGACATTGACGCGGAGTACAACGGGCTGCGGGTGGTCAAGGGGACGCTGATCACCGACCGGGTCCATGCAAAGATCGGCCGGGACGCCCTGGAACAGGAGAGCGGGGTGTCCGTGTACGACTGCGCCACGGTGACGCTGGCGAAGGACATACCCCCCCAGATGATCCGGGAAAAGCTGGAGATCCGGGACTGCGCCCAGGTCTGCTGCACCCCGGAGCAGAGGGACGCGGTGGAGCAGGTGTCCCAGGACGTGGCCGCCATCCAGGACGGCGCCGGGGAGGACGAAAACCAGGCGGGCTTCTCCCTGGGGGGGCTGCTGAAGGACGTGTTCAGCGGGAAGAAAAAGGTAGTCAACGCCGCCACCTATCAGCTGTGACCCACTGATACATCCAAATCGAATCCGCGCGGCAGGCGGTCTGTCCTTGGGCAGACCGCCTGCCGCTATTCCAAGATATACTAGCAGCCCATTTGTTATAACCATTTCAGAATAGCTGGCAGCCAAAACGGAGATTATGCAGCCCCCTCTTTCTGCGCTACAATAGCATCAGAAGGCAAGCCGGCACGCCGGCAAGACAAACCGACGAGGAGGAATACCTATGGCAATGACCCTGGAAGAAGTCAGCCGGGGATACGAACGGCTGCGGGCCGTGCGGGAGATCGAGAACATCATGGGCCGTTACTCGTTCTTCCACACCTCCATGCGCCACATCGACTATCTGAAGTTATGGTCCCAGCGGGATGACTGCATTCTGGATATGCCCTGGGGCGGCTACACCGGCTACAAAGGCGTGGAGCAGTGCTATCTGCTGGACCACGGGGACCGGAGCTACCCCGAAACCCAGGAATTTATGATCGGCCTGCTGCCCATGCACACCCACACCACCGGCGTCATTGAGGTGGCCAAGGATCTGAAGACCGCCCGGGGCTGCTGGCTCTCCCCCGGCCACGAGACCTTCGCCGAAGACGGCAAGGGAGAGGGCACCTGGGCCTGGAGCAAGATCGGCGCCGACTTCATCCAGGAGGACGGGCTCTGGAAGGTGTGGCGGATGCGGGTGTACGGCTGCATCCAGTGCGGCTACCACACCTGCTGGACCGACATGCCCCCCTACCAGGGCTCCCTGCCCGAGGCCCACTGCGACCGGCCGGTGCGCAGCGTGGCCAACTATCACCCGGACTACGTCTATCCCGCCGACGAGCCCCTGCCCCCGGAACCCTATGAGACCTATGACGACGTGGGCTATATCTGGTAAAGGAGGAGATGCAGGACATGAAAACCATGGAAGAGCTGGCCTTTGAGCTGGACCGGGTGGGCGCCGCCCAGCAGTGCGAACAGCTGATGAGCGTCTATGTCTCCCTCCACATGGAGATGCGCCACATCGAGTACATGAAGCTGTGGGCCCACCGGCCGGACTGCAAACTGGAGATGCCCTGGGGGGCCTACGAGGGCTTCGAGGGGGTGGAGCGCTGCTATCTGAAGGATCACGGGGACCGCTCCATGCCGGAGATTCAGGAGCTGCTGAAGGGGCTTCTGTGCGTCCACTGCATCGGCACCTCGGTCATTGAGGTGGCCCAGGACGGCAAGACCGCCCGGGGCGTCTGGATCAGCCCGGGCTTTGAGACCGCCAACGAGGGCCCCGAGGGGCCCCAGGGCGTCTGGGCCTGGAGCAAGTACGGGGTGGACTTTATCCTGGAGGAGGACGGCTGGAAGATCTGGAAGATGAAGGTCTATCCCCTGTTCCAGGCCCCCTATGACACCTGCTGGACCGACGTGCCCCCCTATGACGGCTTCATGCTGGAGACCAGCTGCGACCATCCTCTGGAGCGGCCGGTCTGGAACTACGACCCCAACGGCAGGTACCCCGACGACCAGCCCGCGCCCCCGGAACCCTACCGGACCTATGACGACGTGGGTTACACCTGGTAAAGGAGGTTTTTGAGATGACGCAAGCGAATCTGGAGGCGCTGAGCCGGGAGGTGGAGCGCCAGAATGCCATTGTGGACTGCAAGAACCTCATGGGCAAGGTCATGTACTATGGGGTCGCCTGGCTCAACCGCAAGATGGTGGAGCTGTGGAGCCGCCGGGAGGACTGCCTGCTGGAGATGCCCTGGGGCATCTACGACGGCTGGGCCGGAGTGGAGCGCTGCTACCTGAAGGACTTTGGGGACCGGAGCGAGCCGGGCTGGGCGGAAAAGCGTAAGGGCGTGATGATGCTCTACACCTGCGACACCCCCATTGTGGAGGTCTCCCAGGACGGCCAGAGCGCCAAGGGGGTCTGGATCTCCTCCGGCGCCGACACCTGGCGGGAGGGGGACGAACATCCCCAGGGCTACTGGCGCTGGGGCAAGTACGCCCTGGACTTCGTCAAGGAGGACGGGGTGTGGAAGATCTGGAAGATGCGCTTCTACCCCTTCTTCCTCACCAAGTTCGACCAGAGCTGGACCGAGGCCCCGGCCTACGACTGGGCCTTCTTCCCGGTCACCCCGGACCGGCCCCGGGAGACGCCGGTGTACCACTACGACGGCGTGGCGGCCTATCCCACCGGACAGCCCCCCATCCCCGGCGTGGACGACTGACCCACAAGATACAAACAACAGGCGGAGGCCCCGTTGCGGGGCCTCCGCCTTGGCACTTTTCTTCCCGGGGCGGGGATGATATAATAGAGATAAATTCTTTCAGGCAATCAAAAGAGATGGGAGGCGCGGGAGATGACCAGGGAGTTGACCGCAGACGAGCTGCTGTTCTTTGATCCCATGCCCGGAATGCTGCCGGTCTACCAGGTCCTGCGGCGCCGGCTGCTGGATGCCCACCCGGAGGTTGGCATCCGGGTGACCAAGACCCAGATCTCCTTCCGCAGCCGGTACATCTTCGCCATGGTGTCCTTCCTGCGCCCGGCGGCGGGCTGTCCCCGGGAACACCTGACCGTCTCCTTCGGCCTGGGGTATCCCAAGGCCGCCCCCCGGATCGCGGCGGCGGTGGAGGCGGCGCCCAACCGGTGGACCCACCACGTCTGTGTCACCTGCCCCGGGGACGTGGACGGGGAGCTGATGGGCTGGATCGAGGAGGCCTATCAGTTCTGCCTGGCCAAGGGCGGGCGGGGGAGACAAAAATGAGCCGATGCCCCGGGAAGGAGGCGCCTGTGTGAACAGCCTGCAAATTCATTACTTTCTCCACCTGTGCCGCACCGGCAGCATCTCGGAGACCGCCCGGCAGCTCTTTGTGGCCCAGCCCGCGGTGAGCAAGCAGATCGCCGCGCTGGAGCGGGAGCTGGGCTTCGCCCTGTTTCACCGCACCAACCGGGGCGTCTCCCTGACCCCCGGGGGCGAGCTGCTCTGGAACTTCTTTTCCGAAGCGGAACCCGCCTTCCAGCGGGTGCGCACCGAGGCGGAGCGCAGAATGCAGGGCCAGCGGGAACGGCTGGCCGTGGGGCTGTTGGAGAGTCTGGGGCTGGACGAGCTGCAAAGCGTCCTCGCCGGTCTCCGGAGCCAATTCCCTGAGCTGGAGATCACCCTGGCCCGGCTGGACAACCCCACCCTGCTGGAGCAGCTCTCCGACGGCCGGCTGGACGCGGCGGTCACCTTTGACCACGCCATGGAGGGCCGCGCCGGAGTGCGCTATGAGGAACTGCTGCTGGAGCAGTCCCTCTTTGTCATCAGCCGGGATCACCCTCTGGCCCGGCTGGACAACATCGTCCCCCAGGCCCTCTCAGGGCAGATGATCTGCGAAACCCGGGCCCGGGAGGGAGACGGTTCGGACAGCTACCTGCGGCGTCTGGTGGCCCTGCTGGACATCCGGCCCACCGGGTTCCTCAGCGTGGACAACCTGGCCAGCGGCCTGGCCGCGGTGGAGACCAACCTGGCGGTGGGGCTCATCGACGAGCGGGTTCAGCTGGTGCACCCGGAGCGCTACCGGCTGATCCCCAGCGGCACCTATCAGAGCGTGGTGTGCGCCTGGCTGGAGGGAAACCGGAACCCCCACCTCCCCCGGCTGATCCAGCGGCTGAAAGAGGCGTGTACCGGAGCGGGCTCAGGCGCCGCCCCGGGCGGATAGACGGCCAATGGCCTCAAGCTCTGGCGGGCAAACCGTCAAATCCCCCCTTCCAGCCCCACCCTGGCACCTGAAAAGCGAATCGGATGTTCTGCTGACCCGGTCAGCTGTAAACGACAGCGCCCTGGGGCATTCAGCCGCAGGGCGCTGATGGTATGGGGCCAGAGGCTGCACCCGCTCCGCTTATGAGCGGCGCTTCTTCCGGCTGTACACCAGCACGCCGGACGCTCCGGCACAGGCGGCGGTCAACAGGGCTGCAGCCAGGACCGGAACAGAAGTGTCAGCAGTCTTGGGGGAGGCACTCCCACCGGATGCCCCCTCTGCTCCGCCAGCACCTGTGGTGTCGCCGGGCTGTGCCGTCCCGGTGGCCGGGATGGCCTCCGCGGGCTTGGCATAGCCGCAGACCGTGCACTGCTCATGCCGGGACCCGGCCTCGGTGGCGGTGGCTTCCCGGTCAGTCACCCAGGTGAAGGTGTGGCTCTGGACGTTGATCACCGCGCCGCAGGCGCAGGTATTCCAATGGCTGGCGGCGTCGGTATGCCAGCCGGTGTTGTCGGCGGTATGCTCTGTCAGCTTTGGGACCACCGTATCGCTGAGGGCAATTTCTGTTGTGCCCGCTTCATCACTGAAGTATTTATCGCAGCCGTCGCAATACCAATATTCCGTATTGCCTTCTGTCATATGGGTCGCCGGGGTTGCTTCTGTCTTTACAAGATTCGTATGATTCGATGCGTTTACACTGCCATATTCGCCGGCGCAGATTGTGCAGACCGCCGGGGTTGTGCAGGTAGCCGTCCCTCCGGTATGCTGGCATTCGTACTCACATTCGCCGCACACACCGTCTGTCCACTCATGGGATTCCTCTGCAACAACCGCTGCACCGCAGCAATCGTATGCACTGGAATGGGTGGTTGCTGTCTGTGTCCAGACAATCCTGCCGCTATGATTGTCCGGATCAACGGAGCCATAGGACTGCCCGCAGATGTCACAGACTGCCGGCGTGATGCAGGTAGCTTTTCCACCGGTATGCTGGCATTCATAACCACAAATTGTACACTTGCCATTTTCCCATGTATGTACCGGATCAATAGAGAAATGCAGGATGTAATTTTTAGTTGTTATTCTATCTTCCGCTGTCACAGTAATCTCAGTGGTACACTTACCATCCTCTAGTTGAGCCAACATATCATAAGAAGCAGCAGCTTTGGCGTCTTCTGGGACAGCATACAACATAATATACTGGTTATCCAGGCAACCATGGGACATGATAATATTAGCACCTTCTGGCGTCAATGCATCTTGAATCTGTTCATCGGTCAGCTGAATATTTTTCCACAGCCCGCCGTCATAATACTCGATGGCACTAAGATTGGCATTGTCCGACACATTCACCGCAGTTGCTTCAGCCGTAATGGTAATGTCACCTGTAATGCATGCTCCAAGTATGTTAACTGCAATCCAAGTTCCCCCTCCCATAACCCAGGCAGTATAATCACGCCCTTCTTTCAGTTCAGTATCTCTAATTTTCACTGTAATGGCATCCGGCGCTTCATATCCCTGCATAGTTGTCAGACTAATTGCCAATGTCGTTCCATTTACAGCTTCCAATGGCTGCCCATCTGCAGTCATACCGGTCAACTGATATGTAACCGTGTATTTCTCGCCTGACGCAAAGGCTACTGCCGACATCAGACCAATGCACAGCAAAGCGCATAAGAGTAGACTGAGCAATCGTCTCATTTTCATCCTTTTCATCCTTTCATACTGTTTTATGTCATGGAAGAATATAAAATAAAAAAGTGTATTCCACCCATTCGTAAAATAGGCAGAATACACCTTCTATTTTTGTAAAACTTGCAGCGCGGCCGGAAAAAAGGGCGCAGTTATAGTTACTTACTTACTTACTTGCTTGCTTGCTTGCTTGCT
>CAUGSS010000040.1 GCA_959602365.1 uncultured Eubacteriales bacterium | reverse complement strand
GTTGAAGCCGTGGACGGTGGGCTCGCTGGCCCCGGGATAGGTCTTGACGATGTTTCTCAGGCTCAAAGTTGCCATAGCGAAAGGCCGTGAGTGAGCCGCCTCCGCGCGCTCCCTCTCGCCGTGGAGGGGCGTTGCCTCCACAGCCTTACGGCAGGTCTCCACACTGCCGCACCGCCGGCCCGGCGGCGTTCTTTTCCTCCTTTTGTCTCCTTCCGCCGGCTATGGTAATGGAGTAGCCGGGCGGAGGTCAGGTTGGGCGGCCGGGCGCCTGCCCGGCCGGGTCATTGAGCTGTGCCTTCAGGGCCCCAGGGCGATTAACCCTTGACGGCGCCCATGGTGATGCCCTGGGTGAAGTACTTCTGGAAGATCAGGAACACGATGATGATGGGCACCGAGGCCATGGCCGCGCCCGCCATCAGCAGGCCCATATCAATCGACGACTCGCCCTGCAGGGTGGCGATACCCAGCGGGAGGGTGAAGTTGGCGCTGCTGGCCAGCATGACCAACTGCATGAAGTAGTCGTTCCAGCTGTTGATGAAGGTGAAGATGGCCAGGGCGCCGATGCCCGGCTTCACCATGGGCACCACAATCTGGGTGAAGGTGCGGATCTCGCTGGCGCCGTCGATACGGGCGGCCTCCAGCATTTCTCCCGGGATACTCTCGGAGAACTGTTTCATCAGGAATACACCGAATGGCCAGCCCACCGTTGGGAATATGACGGCCCATAGGGTGTCGTACAAATGCAGCGCGGACATCTCCTTGAGCAAGGGGATCAGGATCACCTGCTTGGGCAGGGCCATGGCGCAGATAATCAGGGCGAACACCACGCCGCGGCCGATAAACCGCTTCTTGGCCAGGGCATAGCCGGCCATGGCGGCGGTGATGCAGGTCAGCAGCATGGCGGCCACCGACATAAACACCGTGTTGATCAGCCAGCGGATGGCCGCGGGCACCACGGGGCCGCCGGGAAACAGCGGCGCGCTGCGGTACTTGAACAGCTTTTCAAAGTTGTTCACCACCCACTCGGTGGGGAACCAGACCGGGTCGGTGGCATAGATCTCCTGGCTGGTCTTGAAGGCGCCGGTGATGATCCAATACAGCGGGAAGGTAAACAGGATCGCCAAAATGATCATCAGGATCAGGCAGATTACGCGATAGGCACTTCTTTTTTCCACTCCGGATTTCATCTCAGCACCCCCTTACTTTTCCTTGGCCAGCTTGAACTGCAGGGCAGACAGGATGGCGATGAAGATGGCCAGCACCACGCCCATGGCGTTGGCATAGCCGAAGTGGCCGTTCTGCTCCGTCAGCTTGAAGGCGGTATAATAGATGTAGTACATGACCGTATTGGTCCCCGAGCCGCCGGAGGTCAGCAGCTGGATCAGCGCGAAGCACTGGAAGCTGTTGATGGTGGTGATGACCAGGATGTACAGGGTGGTGGGCATCATCTGGGGCCACTTGATCTTCCAGAAGACCTGTAGATCGGTGGCGCCGTCCACCTTGGCGGCCTCGATCAGGGTGGTGTCCACATTGCCCAGGGCGGAGACGTACAGCACGATGGGCTGGCCCACCGAGGTAGTGAACAGGATCAGGATGATGCACCACAGGGCGAACCGGGTGTCACCCAGCCAGTTGATGTTCTGATCAATGATGCCGGTGCTCTTCAGCACGATGTTGAAGATGCCGTTGTAGTTGTCGTACATCCACTTCCACACCACGGTGACGGCCACGGAGCCGGTGACCACCGGGAGGTAGAAGATGCAGCGGAAGGCGCTGAGCAGGGGGCCCTTCATCTTATAGATGGCCGAGGACACCCACAGGGAGAAAACCGTCACCGCGGGCACGCTGACCACCACGATGATAAAGGTGTTCTTCAGCGCCTCCAGGAAGGTCTTGTCCTGCCACAGGTCGATAAAGTTTTTCAGGCCCACAAAATGACCCAGGCCCTGGGTGTACATGTTGGCGTCAGTCAAGCTGTTGATGACGCAGATCACCATGGGAATGATGACAAAGCCAATAAAGAAGACCAGACTGGGCAGCATAAACAGATAGCCGTGGATGGTCTCCCGCCGCACCAGCGCCCGGCTTGTAATGGCTTTCGGTTGCTTTGCCAAAAGGAGTCACTCCTTTCTCTTCTTCTCAGGAATACAGCCCGGAGGGGGAAGCTTCCTCCGGGAAAAAACACGCCCCTCCCCCGCGCAGGGCAGGGGAGGGGCGCGGAACCCAAATCAAAGTATCAATCTCGTGAATACAAATTCAGGATCCTGTCTGGGGATGTATGCGCTGCGCGCTTACTCCGCGGCGCTGTTGGCCTCAGCCAGATAGCTGTTGACGGTCTCGGTGACATCGTCGCCCTGGCCGATCTTCTGGAGCATGTTCCACCAGGCGGTACGGGCAGCGGCCCAGCCGGTGGTGACCTGATAGTAGTCGCCCAGGTAAGGCATCAGCTTGGTGTACTCGTTCATGATCTCGTTGTCGGCCCAGATGGTGCTCAGGTCGGTGCCCTCAGCGGAATCACGGACGGCGAAGTAGTTGGCGGTCTGAACCGCGTCAGCGGTGTGCTCGGAGTCGCACATGTACTTGATGAACTCCTTGGCAGCGGCGATCTTGGCGTCGTCGCCGTTGTCGAAGACACCGAAGCCCCAGATGCCGCCCTGGAGCTGAGACTCGCCGGTCTCAGAGGGGAAGCTCATGAAAGCGATCTCCTCGCCGTTCATGGTCAGGCCGGAGCCGGTGCCGGCGCTGTTGGGATCCAGCTGCTGGGCAATGTTCCAGCAGAAGGCCATCTTCAGAGTGCCCTGATAGAAGCGGGCGATCTCATCGGCGCCCTGCAGGGAGGCGTCAAAGGCGATGCCGTCCATGGACACCAGCTCTTCCAGAGCCTGGATGTTGGCGGGATCATCCCAGGTGTAAGCGGTGTGGTCCTCGTTGGTGAAGGTGCCGCCGTAGAGGTTGTTCACCAGAGCGCGGGTGCCCTGGTCGCCGCCCTGGCCGCCGCAGTAGACAGCGCCCACGGTGTCGCCATAGTAATCATACAGCGCGGCGACAGCGGCCTTGAAGTCCTCGGTGGTCCAGGTGTGGTTCTCCAGATCCAGATACTGATCGGCACCGGCCTCCTTGAAGGCATCCACGTTGACGGCCATGCAGTGGGCGGTCATAACCAGCGGATACTCATAGACGGCGCCGTCGCTGCTGGTGCAGGCGGCCATAACGGACTCCTGAATCTCAGCCATGTCCTCGTCGTCCAGCATGTCGGACAGGTCCACCAGGTAGCCGTTGGCGCCCCAGTTGGCCACCAGACGCTCGGGACCTTCCATAATCAGGTCGGGAGTCTGGTTTGCGGTGATTGCGGTGTTGACCCGGTCGTCGCCGTTGGTGTAGTCCAGATACTCCACGGTGACGGAGATGCCGGTCTCGGCGGTGAAGGCGTCGGTCAGCTCCTTAACAGCCGCCTCATCGCCCCAGTTGCCGATGGGGTAGGTCCACAGGGTGATGGAGTCGGCCACGTCGCCGGAGGTCTCTCCGGAACCGCTGGCGTCGGCATCACCGGTGGAGGCATCGCCAGTGGAGGCGACGGGCTCACTGCTGGGAGTGCTGCCGGAGGTGCTGCTGTTGCTGTTGCCGCCGCAGGCCACCAGGGCCAGAGCCATGGCAAGAGCCAGCACCAGAGCAAGAATCTTCTTCATGGTTTTTCCTCCTCATAGAATATAATTGCACATGTTACAAATGTGCCAAAGGGAACCTGGGTTCCATCTGTGAACAGTGTACAAAATTCTTTTTGGTATGTCAAGGAAAAAATAAAAATTACTTTCAAAAAACTGCCTCTGAGGAAAAATTTTTTCAAAAACAGCCTGATCCGCCCCCTTTCGCCTTGACTTTTCCCGGCGCAGTCAGTAGACTAAGCGCAAATAGAGCAAAAATCAGACGAAGGATGTGACAAGGGATGAAATGGCATATTCTCTGTATCGGCGACTCCAATACTCACGGCTACTGCGCCGACCCCGCCGACTGTGCTGACGGCGGAAACCGGTTCAACGAGGAGGAGCGCTGGACCTGCCTGCTGCAAAAGGCGCTGGGTGAGGCATACCTGGTGACCGAAGAAGGGCTCTCCGGCCGCACCACCGTATTCCCCGACCCGCTCCACGAGAGCATGGACACCCTGCCGGTGCTCTACGCCCTGCTGAAGAGCCACGAGACCGTGGATCTGCTCATTCTGATGCTGGGCACCAATGATACCAAAGAGCGGCTGGGGGCCAACGCCACCTGCATCGGCCTTGGCATGGAGCGGCTGGTGCGCAAAGCGCTCAGCGTGGACTGCTGGGGCGATCATGCCCCCAACGTGCTCATTGTCTCCCCGCCCCCCATCGGCCCGGAGCTCGACGACCCGGCCATGGGCAGGGGCTGCGCCGAGAAATCCGCCGGCCTGGCCAGGGAATACGCCGCAGTGGCGGAACGGCTGGGCTGCCACTTTCTGGACGCGGCGGGCTGTGAATTCAACCGGGTGGACTTCATGCACCTCTCCCGGCGGGGCCACGCCCAGCTGGCGGAGCGGCTGGCCGCCCTGGTGCCCGGGCTGATGCCCTGAGCCATTCTATACCCAACCCCCGGGGGCAATTTGTCACTCCCTGTCCCCGGGGCGCCTTTTTCGCGGGAGCGGAGGGATGGAAAACCGCAGGGTCCGCGTCGATGACAAACAGAGCGGGCGGGGGGGCGGGGGTGGGGGGGCCCCCCCCCGCCAAGGGAGATGAGCCGCCGCCCGGCACCCCCCCGCAGCCACCGGGGGGGGGGGGGGGGTTTTCTAACCCGGGGGGGCCGGCTCCCCCCCCACCCGGGGGGGGGGGGCCGGGGGGGGCCCCCCCCCCCGCCCGCTCTTCTTCCGTTCCGCCGCTCAGTCCTCCGGCTCCTCTTCCTCCGGGGGGCGGTCCTCTAGGGCGGCCCGCTCCTCCTCATTTAAATACTTGGGGAAGATGCGCTCAAGAAACAGGGAGACCAGCAGGGTGGTGAGCACCGGGGCAAAGAAAACCGGCCACCACATCCGCACCCCGAAGGCCACCATCTGCACCGTCAGCAGCACGATGACCACGGTGGAGGGCAGGTGGCGCAGGGCCAGCAGCAGGGAGGTGCGGAACAGGCTCCCCAGCCCCATCTCAAACCGGCCCATAATGGGAAACAGATAGCAGAACATGCCCACCGGCACCAACAGCACCACATAATAGGCCATGTACATCACCGCCCCCATGCCGGTGCCCACGTTGGCCGCCATGACCAGATAGCCGTAGAACAGCAGCGCCATCACCGGCAGAAAGATCAGCGTGGCGGGAATGCCCCGGCGCAGATTCTGCACAAAGGAGCGCCAATACATGCCGAAGGCCCCGTCCCCCTTGTGGCGGAAGACCTTGACCACCGTATAGTACAGGGCGGCGGTGGCGGGGCCGATGGTGACCACCGGCAGGCAGAGGGCGATCCAGAACAGACTCAGCCCCACAAAGTCCACGCCCCGGCTGATCAGGCGCCAAAACAGGTTTTCCGGGTCAAACACTTGCCGGAACATCAGCACTCCGTCCCTTCCGATCTGATTTTACAGGTGTTTCTCCGCCAGGGCCTCGGCAATACGCTCCTGGCAGGCCCGGGCGCCGTCCATGTCCCGGCGGATGAATTCATTATAGAGCAGGTCCACCAGGTAGAGCTGGGCCATTTTCGCCGGGATGCTGCTCAGCTGGAGGGGCCCCTCGTTGGAGCCGCACTGGAGCACCACGTCGGCCAGCGCCGCCCCCGGGGATTTGGAGAACCGGGTGATCAAAATGACCTTGGCCCCCCGCTTCCGGGCCAGCCCCATCAGCTCCACGCTGTCCTTGGTGGAGCCGGAATAGGAGAAGAACAGGATGGCGTCCCGGGGGGTGAGCAGCGCGGTGGCCGAGGCCTGGAGGTGGGAGTCCTGGGCAAAGAAGAAGTGGGGGGAGACCGTGGAAAACAGATGGGCCGCCTCATGGGCCATAATCATGGACCCTCCCTGGCCCATACAGTAGACCTTGTCCGCGTTCCAGAGCAGGTCCACCGCCCGCTCCACCACTTCCGGCCGAACCAGTGCCATGCTCTGGCCGATGGCGGCGATCTGGGCGGTGTACAGCTTGCGGCACAGCTCCGAGATGCTGTCCTGGGGGTCCAGCTCCTCCTCCTGTCCCTCCATGGCCGGCACCGGAGCCCCGGGCTCCTGGGCGGTGGCCTTGGCCAGGGCCAGCTTGAAGGCGTTGTAGCCCCTCAGCTTGAGCCGGCGGCAAAACCGGGATACAGTGGCCTCGGCCACGCCGCACTCCTCCGCCAGCTCGGAGATGGACATGTACTGCACAGCGGTCTTATGGCTGAGCACATAGTCCGCCACCTTCTTTTCCGCCGCGGTGAAGTGGTAGTAGCCGTTGCTGATGTGGGCGAAAATATTTTCTCCTCGGGGCTGATCTGTCATCCTGGGCCTCACTTTCTGTTTTTTTTAGGGCCGGGCGGGGCGTCCCGCCCGGATGCGCGGGTGTATTTTGAAGGGGCTCAGGCGTCCGCCACGGCCTCCACCTGGTTCATCATCTGATCCACCATAATCAGGCTGCGGGGCACATGGAAGGGCCCTTTGAAGGTGCTGCCTTTGCAGGGGGGCATGGTGGGCAGCCCCTCCCGGCGGAGGTAGCCGTACCACTCGCCGTACTCCGGGTCGGCGAAGTGGGCCTTGGCATAGTCGGCGGTGCGGCAGAACCAGTCCAGGAACCGCTCGTCCCCGGTGTCCCGGTAGAACATCATGGAGGCGATCAGGATCTCGTTGTGGGGCCACCACAGCTTCATGTCGTGCTCATAGGCCTCCGGCGGGCAGCCCATGCAGTCGATGAAGTAGAGCAGTCCGCCGTACTCCTGGTCCCAGCCCGCCTCGATGGCGTTGAAGAAGATGGTCTGGGCGGTCTGGCTCAGGCCGGCGTCCCCAGTCAGGTTGGCCTGCTCCTGCAGGAACCAGCTGCCCTCGATGTCGTGGCCCGGGTTGACCACCCGGCCGGCGGTGGTGTCGGTCTGGAGGGAGCCGTCCACCCCCACCGTCTCCAGCACGCACTTGAGCTCGGGCTTGTAGTGGTACTTCAGGATCTCCTCCACGCACTCCTGCGCCCGGCTGTCATAGAGCTCCTTGCGCTCCGGGTCGCAGCGGCGCATGATGTTGGTGACGTTCAGATAGATCATCGGGTCGCCGAAGGCCCGGCTCCGGCGGGTCTCGGGGATGGTCTTGGGGCCCAGGCCGGTGGGGTCCTGGATCAGGCCGTGGTTCAGCTTGTAGACCATCTCATAGGCCCGGCGGGCCCGCTCGATGCGGACGGTGTCCCCGGTCTGGGCATAGTACTCCGCATTGGCCATGGTGTAGAAGTTCTCCGAGTGGCAGTAGCGGCGCTGGCGCAGGGGCTTGCCGTCCCCGGTCACCGTAAAGTACAGCCGGCCGCCGGCCTCATGGTTGACGCAGTGCTCCTCCAGGAAGTCCAGGCAGCTGCGGCTGGCCTCCAGCCACTCGGGCCGCTTGCCGTAGTTGGCGCACAGGAAGGCAAAAATCCAGCCGCACCGGCCCTGCATCCACACGCTCTTGTCGGTGGAGTAGATCTTGCCCGTCCGGTCCAGGCAGGTGTACACACCCCCGTGCTCCCTGTCCATCCCGTATTTCAGCCAGAAATCCACGCTGCGCTTCAGTTCCTCTTTGACCCACTGATGTGTGGCCTGAAATTTTGCCTTGTCCATATCCGACCCATCCTTTCAAACTTGATAAAGGTATGCAGGCTTCTCTTGGGCCATTGTACCATCAATGAAAATATTTTTCAATCACCGGAGCCAAGGAATCTGTCCCGGGCTGAAAATTTTCTTCATTTATGAAAATTATTTTGCGTTTCCTCTTGCATCCCTCCTTCAATTTGCGTATTATGATGGTGACGAGCACCTCTGCGCCCTGTTCCGGGCGCTGGAATAAGTCCCCAAAAACGAAATGTGTTGAAAGAGGAGGATCCCTATGAATCGCTATGGAATCGAGATCGCCGTCAAGAACGCGCCCAAGCTGGACCCGGAATTCATGCCCATCCTGAAATTCAACCGCTCTTTTCTGAACACCGCCAAAAAGCCCGTCTCCATCGCCGTGGAGCGCGCCGACGGACAGATGGCCACCTGCCACACCTATATCCACGGCACGCCGGAGATGGCCCAGGCCGACCACTACTACGTCAACCGGCTGGTCAAGACCATCCTGTGGATGAAGGGCGGCTTCCGCATCTATGTGGCCGGGGACCGGGATACCTATGAGTACCTGAAGGGCGCCTACGGCCCCGGCGGGGAGCAGGACTTCGACTTCGACTATATGGCCAACATCTTCGAGCACCCCTTCGAGGTGCTGCTGGTGGACCAGGTCCCCGAGGCCAAGGACTGCCCCAAGAAGATGGGGGGCCATCTGGAGGGCTGCCGCATCGGCTTTGACGCCGGCGGGTCCGACCGCAAAGTCTCCGCCGTCATCGACGGGGAGAGTGTCTACTCCGAGGAGGTGGTCTGGTTCCCCAAGGTGACCGCCGACCCGGACTACCACTATCAGGGCATCGTCTCCGCCCTGAAGTCCGCCGCCGAGCACATGCCCCGGGTGGACGCGGTGGGCGTCTCCTCCGCCGGCATCTATATCAACAACCGCACCATGAACGCCTCCCTGTTCCTGAAGGTCCCCAAGGACCTCTACGACGCCAAGGTGAAGGACATCTATATCCGGGCCATCACCGACACCTTCGGGGACATCCCCTTTGAGGTGGTCAACGACGGCGACGTGTCCGCCCTGGCGGGCATGATGAGCCTGGGGGAGGCCAACGTGCTGGGCATCGCCATGGGTACCAGCGAGGCCGTGGGCTATGTGGACCCGGAGGGCCGGATCACCGGCTGGCTCAACGAGCTGGCCTTCGTCCCGGTGGACTGCCACCCCGACGCCATGGAGGACGAGTGGAGCCATGACATCGGCTGCGGCGTCAAGTACTTCTCCCAGGACTCGGTCATCAAGCTGGCCCCCCGGGCGGGCATCCAGCTGGATGAGTCCCTCTCCCCCGCCGAGAAGCTGAAGGTGGTCCAGGCCCGCATGGCCGAGGACGACCCCGCCGCGGCGGACATCTACACCTCCATCGGCACCTATCTGGGCCACACCCTGGCCTACTACTATGAGCTGTACCAGTGCAAGCACGTGCTGCTGCTGGGCCGGGTCATGAGCGGCAAGGGGGGCGACCTGATCCTGGCGGAAGCCCTGCGGGTGCTCCAGGACGAATACCCCGAGCTGGACGGCAAGATCCTGCCCTCCCTGCCCGACGAGAAGTTCCGCCGGGTGGGCCAGTCCGCCGCCGCCGCCAGCCTGCCTGAGATCAAGCAGTAAGGGGGCGTCTCGGAAATGCGCATCACCAACGCCAAGGTCTTCTGGAAGGGCTCCTTTGTGCAGGGGGGCGTGGAGTTCGGCGGCAAGATCATCTCCGCCGGCCCCCAGGTCTCCGGCCCCTCCGACCTGGACGCCCAGGGCTGCTACGTCATCCCGGGCCTCATCGACATCCACACCCATGCCGCCATGGGGGAGGACGCCAGCGACGGCAGGCCGGAGGGCATGCCCGTCATGTCCCGGTACTACGCCGCCGGGGGAGTCACCTCCTGGTGCCCCACCACCATGACCCTGAAGGAGCCGGTGCTCACCGACGCCATGCACACCATCCGGGACTTCATCCCCAACCGCCCCGCGGACGGGGCCAAGGTGGCCGGGGTCAACCTGGAGGGCCCCTTCCTCTGCTACGCCAAGCGGGGGGCCCAGGCCGCCGAGAACCTCCATGCCCCGGACGCGGACATGTTCAAGCGGCTCAACGAGGCCAGCGGCGGCATCGTCCGGCTGGTCACCGTGGCCCCGGAGGAGCCCGGCGCAATAGAATTTATCCGGGAGGTGTCCCAGCTGGCCACCGTGTCCATCGGCCATACCACCGCCGACTACGACACCGCCATGGCCGCCTATGAGGCCGGGGCCACCCACGCCACCCACCTGTTCAACGGCATGCCCTCCCTGCTCCACCGGGACCCCGGGGTCATCGCCGCCGCCAGCGACGCCGGGGCCACCGTGGAGCTGATCACCGACGGGCTGCACATCCACCCCTCGGTCATCCGGCTGACCCACCGGCTGTTCGGGGAACAGCTGGTGCTGATCTCCGACTCCCTGCGCTGCGCCGGCATGCCCGATGGGGACTACACCCTGGGGGGCCAGCCCATCACCATGAAGGACGGCAAAGCCACCCTCACCGGCACCGACACCCTGGCCGGCTCCTCCATCCACCTGATGGACGGCCTGCGCCGGGCGGTCTCCTTCGGCGTCCCCCTGGAGGCCGCGGTCACCGCCGCCACCCTGGCCCCGGCCCGGGCCATCCGCCGGGACGGGGAGATCGGCTCCATCGAGCCGGGCAAGTGGGCCGACCTGGTGGTGCTGGACAGCGATCTCAACCTGAAGGCCGTGTTCATCGACGGCAAGCGGGCGGTCTGATGCTCTCCCGGCGCTTCCTCCCGTGATCCAGCGCGTTTTCTCTCCCAACTCCTGCGCCCGTTCGCCCATTATCCCGCGCCCCCTCATTTGTCATCCAGCGCCTTTCCCAGACGTCATCCTGCGCCCACCATTTGTCATCCTGAGCGCAGCGAAGGATCTTTTCCCCCCCCTGACCCAGGGGGCAGCGCACAGCTCCTTCGTCGCTGCGCTCCTCAGGATGACAGCGACGGGGCAGCGGGCTGGGGCGGCAGGGCGGGCCAGGGCGGCGGCAGGGCCAAAGCGGCCTGACCGCCGGCAAAGCAAGGATAAATTTTAAATGTATAGAAAGAGGGATTTTGTCCTATGAGAATCATCTCTGCCAGAGACTATGACCACATGAGCCGTCAGGCCGCCAACATCATCTCCGCCCAGGTCATCTTAAAGCCCAACAGCGTGCTGGGCCTGGCCACCGGCTCCAGCCCCATCGGCACCTATAAGCAGCTCATCGAGTGGTACAAGAAGGGGGACATCGACTTCAGCCAGGTCCACACCGTCAATCTGGACGAGTATGTGGGGCTGGACTACTCCAGCGACCAGAGCTATGTCTACTTCATGCGCCACAATTTCTTCGACCATATCAACATCGATCTGGCCAACACCAACATTCCCAAGGGCACCAACCCCGACGCCCGGGCCGAGTGCACCTGCTATGACAACATCATCCGCTCCCTGGGCGGCATCGACCTGCAGCTGCTGGGCCTGGGCCCCAACGGCCATATCGGCTTCAACGAGCCCGACGACAGCTTCACCAAGGGCACCCACAAGGTGGCCCTGACCGACGCCACCATCCAGGCCAACAAGCGCTTCTTTGAAAAAGAGGAGGATGTGCCCCGCTACGCCTACACCATGGGCATCTGCGACATCATGCAGGCCGAGCGGGTGGTCATGGTGGTCTCCGGCGAGAGCAAGGCCGGTATCGTGAAGGAGGCCTTCACCGGCCCGGTCACTCCCTGGGTCCCCGCCTCCATCCTCCAGCTCCACAAGGACTTCACCCTGGTGGCCGACGAGGCCGCCCTGTCCAAGCTCTGAGCCCTTTTCATCCGCTCTCTTCCCGCGCCCCGGCCGCTGCCGCGCCGGAGCGCTGTCAGACCGTATTGCACAAAACCAAGGCCGCCGGATTCCGGCGGCCTTGGTTTTTGTCATACTTTCGTCCCGAAGGACATACCCTCGCTCCGGGGCAGGGGCGAAGCAGCTCCAGCGGTCTTCGCCCCCGACAGGATCCGCCCCGTTTCTTGGTTCACTTTTCTCCCCGGTTTTCGTCGCTTTTTGCCGGCATTTCCGGCGGTTTTCGCCCCTATATCCCCGCTTTTCCGGCAGGCCTCCCCCTCATCCCAGATAGAAGAGTTTCCGTTTTCCACGGATTCAGTTCAAATTATTTCCCATTTTGTCACTATTCTGTCACTTTTTTGTCGCTCTTATTTTCTTTCGCGTAAAGAAACCTTAATCTTTTCTTTTGCCGTTTCCCCTTGCTTTCCGCCCGGAAGTGGACTACAATAGTAGCATAAAGAGTAGACATAAAAAAATTATGTAATTTGCATCAATCAGGGAGAACAAACCTATGAGACGCGTGGCAAGTTTTGCATTGGCACTGTCCCTTCTGCTGTGCATCCTGCTGGTCCCGGGCTGCGCCCAGCGCTCCGCCACCACCGGCGACGCGGGAGAGGCGACGGCACTGGCCGGCGGCGCCTCCAGCGCCGCCCCTCCGGCGGACAGCAGTCAACCGCCGGAAGAGGACAGCCAGGACAATCAAACACAGACCGACGGCGGCGCTGGCGGCGAGGCCGGCTCCGACGCCTCCGGCCAGGGCGAGGCCGACACCGGGGACACCCAGGACGCCGGGGCCGTGGTGGACACCGGGGTTTTGACCCAGCCGCGCACCCAGCAGTACGGCACCTGCACCAGCTACGTCTCCCAGGAAAATGGGCTGAACCTGCGCTTCAATCACCCCGCCGGGGACATTTCGGCGCTGGATCAGGCGGTGGTGGACTGGGCGCTCCAGACCGCCCAGAATTTCCAGGCTTCCCTGGAGTCGGAGGACGCCGTCTCTTTCTCCGCGGGCTATGACTCCTATGAAGTCAACGGCCGAGTGGTGGGGGTGCTGGTCACCGGCAGCCTGTCCTATTCCCACGCCGCCGCGCCCCAGAGCGTGCTGGCCACCTTTAACGCCGACCGGACCACCGGACAGCAGCTCTCTCTGGGCGATATGCTCCGGGAGGGCGGCGAGGCCACCCTGCGGCAGATGGTGGGGGAGCGGGCCGGTGTGGATCCCAATCGGGAGGACCTGTTTTCCAACTGGCTGCTCTCCGACACCGGGCTGCGGATTTATCTGGACGGCGCCCTGGCGGTGGAGATCCCCTACATAGACCTGCTGGGGGTGCTGGATCTGCCCCAGCCGGAGCGGGTCATCGACCCCTCCAAGCCCATGATCGCCCTGACCTTTGACGACGGCCCCAGCAAAAACACCGCCCACATTCTGGATCTGCTGAAGTTCTACAACGCCCGGGCCACCTTCTATGTGGTGGGCAACCGGGTGGCCTCCTACGCCGACACCGCCCAGCGGGCGGTGGCCGAGGGCAATGAGCTCGGCAACCACACCTGGGAACACGCCAAGCTCACCGCCCTCACCCCCGAGGAGATCGCCGCCCAGCTCACCCAGACCTCCCAGGCGGTGCAGCAGTACACCGGCTACACCATCACCTCGGTCCGCCCCACCGGCGGGGCCTGCAACGACACTGTAAAGACGGTGGCGGCCCAGCTGGGGCTCTACCTGGTCAACTGGTCGGTGGACACCGAGGACTGGAAAACCCGGGACGCGGACGCCACTTACAACGCCATCATGTCCGGTGTCAGCGACGGGGCCATCGTGCTCTGCCACGACCTATATGAGTCCACCGCCTCCGCCATGGACCGGGTCATCCCGGAACTCATCGCCCAGGGCTATCAGCTGGTCACCGTATCCGAGCTGCTCAGCTACACCGAGGGCGGCCCCGTCCCGGGCACCCTCTACAACCACCGCTGAAGCCCCCTTTCTGTCCCGCTCCTCCGGTTCCCCCCGCCGGAGTCGGAATAAAATCTATCCCCCCGCCCCGCCTTCGGTAAGGCGGCGCGGGGGGAACGACGTTTTTCTCTAGAAAATGCTGCGCATTTTCTAGAGGGGAAGCAGCCTGCTGCAGCGCACTCGCTTCGCTCGCACGTTTGCAGGCTGAGAAGGCAAAATTCCGAGGCACATGTCCTCGGAATTTTGTGATTGCACTTTATTTCGCCGTCTGCGGACGGCGAAACTCTGCCGAGGGCTTCTTCCCATGCAAGATGATCTTCTTTTCTTTTATGGCGCGATCCGTTTTCGACGGAGGGACACAAAAGACATCCTGCCTCTGGCCGCCGGGGGGCTTTTCAACCCCGGCGGTCTGTGGTATCATGGACAAGAGGGACGGGGCGGGACAGCTCGCCCCGCCCCCCCGCCAAGCCCCCGGCCCGGGCGGCGGGGGCAGCTTTGCACCGGACAACACACAGCGCCGGCCGGGCCGGCAGGAGGGAGGAACCACAATGCAATACCAGTGCAGAATCACCGTGTTGGAGACCAAGGTCTTTCCCGAACTGCAGGAGCAGTATCTGGCCGACCCCAAGTCAGGCCCCTGTCCCTGCTTTCAGCCCGGAGACACCTTCCTGCTCCAGCGCACCCCGGAGCAGGACGACTTCTACCACCTGATGAACGGCAGGTTCTGCGGAGAGGCCTGGGACGCCATCAGCCGATACGTCTACGCCGCCCTCCAGGGGGGCGCCATCATGCGCAAGTGGACCCGGGATGACCGGATGATGATTGCCTGCTGCAACGACGGCACCCGGCCGGTGATCTTCAAAATCGAGCGGATCGACCTGCCGGAGACCGAGGAGGAGCGCCGGTGGCTGGCCGCCCAGCACTTCGAGAACTCCCCTCAGGACGCCTACACCGGCTGACCGGGGCGGCAGGGCGTCTCCCGGCACAGCGCCTGACCTCTCCAAAGGCGCGCCCTCCCGGCACAGCGGGCCGTCCAGCGCGCCCCACGCTGAAAGGAGTCAAACTATGAGCCTGTTCGAAATCATTCTCACCCTGGCCCTCTCCTGGGGGATGGTGCTGTGGGGCGCGGCCATCTACCGCCAGAAGGGCACCTGGTTCCTGGCCGGGTGGAACACCATGCCCAGAGAACAAAAGGAGACCTGCAACCGGGAGGCCATGTGTCACCTGTTGGGCCGGTGCGTGGTCTTTTGCGGGGTGGGGGTGTTCCTGCTGCTCTACGGCAGCTTCAACGACAGCGACCGGATCCTGTGCGCCGGGCTGGGGCTCATCGGGGCCATGGTGCTGCTGTCCATCCTGGTGCCAAAGCTGAATCCGAAAAAATACCGGAAGTGACGCCGGTATAACTTCCACTCCGGCAACACATGGTCACTCGCTCCGGCAGCTGAGCGCCCCGGATCCGCCGGCAGCAGAACGGAAGAAGGCCCGCCCCGGACAGACCTCCGGGGCGGGCCTCTCTATCTCTCCCGCCGGGGCAAGCGCCCCAGCCGCCCGGCCGGGACTGTGAAACGCCTCTCACAAATACCCTCTCTTCTGCACCTCTTCCAGCAATTTGGGCTGAATCTGCGGATAGGTCCAGCGGTCCACGTCTGTCAAGCGGTCTGTGATCAAAATGCGCTCTATCTCGCTGTGCAATGGTTCAAACGCATAGATTTCCGCGGCGAACAGCATGCCGAAGGTCTCATCCTCCCCGCTCTTGCTGACCCTGGTCTTTCCCCTGACAGAATAGACGCAGACAGGTTCTATCCGAAACGCTGCGGCGCCGGTCTCCTCCCGCAATTCCCGTTTGGCCGCGGCGAGAATATCCTCGCCCTGCTCCCTGTGGCCGCCGGGCACCTCATAGGTGTCCCGTTCCCTGTGCTTGCAAAACACCCACTTGCCCCGGGTCTGCGCAACGATCACCGCGAATTGCAGCAGGTGATCGTCGACCCGGTCATAAAACCTCACTTCTACCATGCTGAAAACGCCTCCTCCCGGCCCTGGGGCGGCGGGCGCCGAGCCGGCGGGGGAACGCCCCGTCCACCCGGCCCTTTTGCCCAGGGGAAACCCGTTTTCCCCGCCCAGTCCTTTGCCTCTGCAGCCCTCTCCGGCTCCGCAGGCAGACGCCCCCGGCCGCCGGCCGGGGGCGTTATCTCTTGTTTCCACAGGATGCGCCCGCTCCGGCCGTCCCGCCGGAGCAGCGGAGGCCATCAATAGCGGCGCTGCAACCCGATGACCTTGCCCAGGATGCGGGCAAAGGTGCCGTCGATGGGCTCATAGTCCTCATTTTCCGGCAGCAGCCAGACCCGGCCGTTTTTCCGGGAAAAGCGCTTGCAGGTGGCCTCGTCCCCGATCAGGGCGATGACGATCTCCCCGTTGAGGGCGGTGGGCTGCCGCCGGACGATGACCAGGTCCCCGGGCAGGATGCCTGCGCCGATCATGCTCTCCCCCCGGATGCGCAGGGCAAAGCAGTCCTCTCCCGAGGCGTCAAAGGGAATATATTCCTCCACCAGCTCCTCGGCCAGAATGGGCTCTCCGGCGGCCACATTGCCCAGCACCGGCACCCGGGCCTCCGGGGCAACCGGCGGGCGCTCCATCTGGTGCACCGCGGTGATGGCCCGGGTCTTGCCGGCCCCCCGGGTGATCACGCCGGCTTCCTCCAGGCTCTTCAGGTGAAAGTGGACGGTGGACGGACTTTTGAGCCCCACCGCGTCGGCAATCTCCCGCACCGACGGGGGATAGCCGTTCTCCTGGGTGAAGGACAGGATGAACTCATAAATGCGGGCCTGCTTCGGCGAAAGCTGGATCATGGGGCACCCTCCTCACGAATTTTAGTAACTCCTGTCTGCATCATAGCATACTTTGTGCAAAAAAGCAAACATTTGTTCTAATTTTCCTCCGTTTTTTTGGTGCCGCTGTGTTGACATTATCTGTCACTCGCAGTAAAATAATACGCAGGCATATTATATGCAGGCGAATTATATGCCTGCAAATTATTTTTGGAAAGCGAGGTGTCTTCCCCATGCTTCCCACCACCATGGCCCCCAACATGCCCTCAGAGGAATCCATGCTGTTCCATGATGTTCACCGGGCCCACCGGGGGGCGCTGCTGTCCGCCCTGGCCCAGCTGGGACTTCAGGACGTCAGCCAGCCCAAGGCGCTGATCCATCTGGCGGAACAGGCCGGGGGCAGCATCAACCAGCGGGAACTGGCGGATGCGCTGCACATCTCCCCGGCCACCATGGCGGCCAGCCTCAAAAGCCTGGAGCGCAACGGCTATGTCACCAAGCAGTCCGACCAGCGGGACGGCCGCTGCAAGCTGGTGCACATCACCCAGAAGGGGATTGACGCGGTCCAGCGCTGCCGGGAGGCCTTCGACATGGTGGACGAACAGCTCTACGCCGGCTTCACCCGCCAGGAGGTAGAGCAGGTCAAGGCTTTTCTGCGCCGGATGCTTCAGAACCTGGAGGCCATCTGGGACGCCCCGGAGGGCGCGCACAATCCACCTCAGGAAAGGAAGTAAACCATGGTAAAACGCATCTTCTCCTATTGCGGGGCATACAAGCACTATGTGTTTCTCTCCCCTGTCTTCGTCATGCTGGAGACCGCGGGGGAGCTGGCCCTGCCCCTGCTCATCGCCAAAATCATTGACGACGGCATTATGACGGGCAATCTCAGCGTGATCTACCGCATCGGGCTGTACATGCTCCTGCTGGCCATCACGGCGGTGTTCCTGGGGGCCTTCGGGGCCAAGTTCGGCTCTTACGGCTCCATCGGCATCGGCGCCAACATCCGCCGGGCTGAATTCGAGAAAATCAGCCGCTTTTCCTTTGCGGACATCGACCGCTTTTCCTCCGCCTCCCTGATCACCCGGCTCACCAACGACATCACCAATATCCAGAACTTCACCATGATGATGATCCGGATGATGTTCCGCACCCTGACCATGATCGTGGTCTCCCTGGTGGTGCTGTTCACCATGGAGTGGCGGCTGGCCCTGATCCTGGTGGCGGCCATCCCCATCATCGGCGGCGCCATCGGCCTGCTGATGTACAAATGTCATCCCCTGTTCGAGCTGATGCAGAGCAAGATCGACGCCATGAATGAAAAAGTTCAGGAAAATCTGGTGGGGATCCGGGTGGTCAAATCCTATGTGCGGGAGGAGTTTGAACAGCAGAAATTCCAGACCGCCAACGACGAGTTCACCCGGGCCGGCCTGAAAGCAGTGCTCACCGTCATTCTGCAGCAGCCCATCATGATGATGGGCATCACCACTGTGACCGCTCTGGTGCTCTACTTCGGCGGCCATATGGTGCTCTCGGGCAATCTGGAGGTGGGCACCCTGTCCTCCATCGTCACTTACATCTTTAATATTTTGATCTCCATCATGATGCTGGCCATGGTGCTGCTCCAGTATGTCCGGGCCAGCGCCTGCGCCAAGCGTATCTTCGAGGTCATCGACACCGAGCCCTCCATCCAGGATGGCGCCGATCTGCCCAGCGACCTGCCCGCCCCCCGGGGCAAGGTGGAGTTCCGGGACGTGCGCTTCCGCTACTCCGGCGACGACGGCGGAGAGGACGTGCTCAGCGGCATCAGCTTCACCGCCCAGCCCGGCCAGGTGCTGGCCATCGTGGGGGGCACCGGCATGGGCAAATCCTCCCTGGTCAACCTGATTCCCCGCTTCTACGACGTCACCGGCGGCGCGGTGCTGCTGGACGGGGTGGACGTGCGGGACTATCCGGTGGAAGAGCTGCGGCAGCGCATCGGCATGGTGCTGCAAAACAATGTGCTGTTCTCCGGCACCATCCGGGAAAACCTGCTCTGGGGCGACCCCAACGCCACCGAGGAACAGATCATCCAGGCCGCCAAGGACGCCCAGGCCTATGACTTTATCATGAGCTTCCCCTACGGCTTCGACACCCACCTGGAGCAGGGCGGTGTCAACGTCTCCGGCGGCCAGAAGCAGCGGCTGTGCATCGCCCGGGCCATGCTGCGTCACCCGGCTGTGCTGATTCTGGACGACTCCACCTCCGCCGTGGACTCCGCCACCGAGGCCAAGATCCGCCAGTCTTTCCAGGACAACCTGAAGGACACCACCGTCATCCTCATCGCCCAGCGCATCTCCTCCGTCCAGAACGCCGACCAGATCCTGGTGCTGGACGAGGGCACCATCGCCGGCCTGGGCACCCACGACGAGCTGATGGCCGGCAACGCGATCTATCAGGAGATCTACTGGTCCCAGCAGGAAGGAGTGCAGCAGTAATGGCAGAAGAAAAGGCAAAAATCGACACCCAGCCCAAAGGCCCCTCCGGTCCCGGCAGCGGCCCCCGGGGCGGCTACAGCAAGCCCAAGGACCTGAAGGCCACCGTGCTGCGCACCTTCCGGTATCTGGTCATCCGCCCCATCCGTCTGGTGGCGGCGCTGATCAGCGTGGTCCTGTCCAGCCTGGCCGGGGTGGCGGGCACCTATGCCCTGCGCCCCATCATCAACGGCCTCACTGAGGCGGTCCGAAGCGGTGAGAACGTCTTTCCCGGCCTAGTCTCCGGCATCCTGCTGATGAGCCTGGTCTATGTGGTCATGGCCGCCTGTGCCTATCTGCAGGCCAATCTGATGGCCCAGCTGGCCCAAAAAGGGTGCAACGCCATGCGCCGGGATCTTTTCAACAAGCTGCAGGAGCTCCCGCTGAGCTATTTTGACCAGCACCCCCACGGCCAGCTCATGAGCCGCTTCACCAACGACGCGGACAACGTCCAGCTGGCCCTGGAGCAGAGCGTGGTCCAGCTGCTCTCCAGCGCCATCTCCTTTATCGGCACAGTGGTGATGATGCTGGTGCTCAGCCCGCTGCTGTTCCTCATCACCCTGGCAGTGCTGGCCATCATTCTGGTGCTGTTCCAGAAGCTGGGCGGTCTGAGCCGCAAATTCTACCGCCAGCAGCAGGCGGCTCTGGGCGCCGTCAACGGCGCGGTGCAGGAGAACATCGAGGGCCTGAAGGTGGTCAAAGCCTTCACCCATGAGGACGCCACCCGGGCCGAGTTCAACCAGCTCAACGAAAACTACCGGGTGTCCGCCTCCAAGGCCACCACCTATTCCATGATGCTGATGCCCCTGAGCGCCCAGCTCACCAACGTGGGCTATGCGGTTACCGCCGTGGTAGGCGGCGTGCTCAGCGTACTCAGCGGCTTTGACGTGGGCGGCCTGGTCTCCTTCCTGACCTATGCCAAGCAGGTCTCCCAGCCCATCAACCAGATCTCCATGCAGATGACCACCATCCTCTCCGCCATGGCCGGCGCCGAGCGCATCTTCGAGGTCATGGACGCCCAGCCCGAGGTGAATGAAGGCAAGGTTACCCTGGTCCACGCCCGCTGGGAGGGGGACACCCTACGGGAGGGACTGGAGCCCGAGGGCGAGCGCCAGCACTGGGCCTGGAAGGTGCCCGACACCGCCGCCCAGGGGGGCTTCCGGCTGGTGGACCTGCGGGGCGATGTGCGCTTCCACGACGTGTGCTTCGGCTATGTGCCCGAGAAGGAAGTGCTCCACCACATCAACGTCTACGCCAAGCCGGGCCAGAAGATCGCCTTTGTGGGATCCACCGGCGCCGGCAAGACCACCATCACCAACCTGATCAACCGGTTCTACGAGATCCAGTCCGGCTCCATCACCTATGACGGCATCGATGTGCGGGAGATTGAAAAGGATTCCCTGCGCCGCTCCCTGGGCGCGGTGCTCCAGGACACCCACCTGTTCACCGGCACCATCCTGGACAACATCCGCTACGGCCGGCTGGACGCCACCGACGAGGAGTGCATTGCCGCCGCCAAGGCGGCCAACGCCCACAGCTTCATCCGCCGGCTTCCCCACGGATACCAGACCATGGTCACCGGCGACGGCTCCAACCTGTCCCAGGGCCAGCGCCAGCTGCTGGCCATCGCCCGGGCGGCCGTGGCCGATCCCCCGGTGATGGTGCTGGACGAGGCCACCTCCTCCATCGACACCCGGACCGAAGCCCTGATCAGCCGGGGCATGGACACCCTGATGGAACACCGCACCGTCTTTGTCATCGCCCACCGGCTGTCCACCGTCCGCAACTCCAACGCCATCGCCGTCATCGAGGGGGGCGAGATCCTGGAGAAGGGCAGCCACCAGGAGCTGCTGGCGCTGAAGGGCCGCTATTACCAGCTCTACACCGGCCAGTTCGAGCTCTCCTGAGCCATTTCGCTCTTTTGCCCTATTTCACTCTTCCCCCTTCGGCCCCCGGGCCGGCCCGGCCCCGATGTGTTTTCCCCGCCCTTTGGTTTTCCGGCAGTCCAGGATTCCAGGCGCGCCGCCGTTCTCTGAATGGCGGCGCGCCTTTCGTCTGCGCTCCTCCGTCATCCTGAGCGCCCTTCCTCTGTCATCCTGAGCGCCCTTTCTCCGTCATCCTGAGCGCCCTTTCTCCGTCATCCTGAGCGCCCTTTCTCCGTCATCCTGAGCGCAGCGAAGGATCTTCTTTCGGCTCGCTTCCAGTCTCAGTGGAAAGATCCTTCGTCGCTCCGCTCCTCAGGATGACAAGGGGGGATGGAACTCCGCGCCTCAGGATATCAGAGGGATGGGCATTGCGCATCTTAGGATGCCAAGTGGAAGCGATGCTATCCTCATCCCCGCCCTCTGTCACCTGAGTGCTCTTTTTCTCACCCTGAGCGCCTTTCCTCTGTCATCCTGAGCGCAGCGAAGGATCTTCTTTCGGCTCGCTTTCAGTCTCAGTGGAAAGATCCTTCGTCGCTCCGCTCCTCAGGATGACAAGGGGGGA
>CAUGSS010000039.1 GCA_959602365.1 uncultured Eubacteriales bacterium | reverse complement strand
AAATCCGCGGTAATTCTTCGGGAACAATGCTGTTTGGCTTTCAGGGCTGCGGGGCCGCCCGGGTGTGGGGCGGCCGCTTGTGTGTCCTTCCGCTTAATCGCTGTGCGCGCCGCTGTACTGCGGCGCGCACGTCTGTTTTTTAATATCGGTTTACATTTCCTGAGATCAACAGGGTGGGAATCAGCCACAGGACCAGGAAGAACAGCACATTGACCGGGGCCAGAGAGGTAAAGGCCTGCACTGTGGTGAGGTAGTAGCCCAGAATCAGACCGATCAGGGCGGCAATCAGGCAGAGCAGGGAACTCCAGCGCACGGTGGAGCGCATCCTCCGGCAGCCCACAACGGTGTTGGTGTAGGACTCCACGTTGTCCCGGCTGAGCAGGGCGCACAGGGTGTCGTGCTCCTGGTCCGGCTCGGTCAGCTCCAGACGGCGCTCCACCGGGGGGTACTCCATCTTCTCCACCGGGATTTTCAGCTTTTGGCGCACCATGGCGGGCGTGACGTTGAAATCCCTGGGCACCAGCACCGGCACCAGCTTGGAGCGCAGCAGGGAGAGCATCGCCGGGCGGACCGAATTGGTCTTGGCGTAGTTCAGGGCGAAGATGCCCCGCAGGGAGCCGTCGATGGCACAGAACACGGCGTTCTTCACCTTCAGGTCCTGGGGCAGCGGCACGTCCATCACGGTCATGAAGGAGGCGGAGCCCACCATGATCTCCTCCCCCCGGATGCTGCCGGACAGGCCGCCGGCCTCATAGCACCGGAAGTCGTCCACGCCCCGGTAAAAGCCGCCCTGGGTGCGCACCAGCCCGTCAAACAGGTCGCTGAGCCCGCTGCCCGACACCCGAATCAGGCTTGCGGCGCAGCCCACCAGTTTTTCCAGGGAGATGTCGCCGTAGACTTTGATGCCGTTGAACTGGACGGTGCCGGGGGGGAACAGGTCGGCGTCGCTGATCAGAATGCCGGCAGGACCGGCGGTGGAGCGGATTCCGGGCCAGCCCGCCACCGCGGCGCCGCACTTCTCCAGCCGGCGGCTCAGCCGCAGCCAGGGCTGGCCGTAGCAGAGCAGGGCGGAGAGGGGGCTGGAGGCGATCAGAATCGCGGAGGCGCACCAGAGGAACTGGCCAGGCCGTCCGTGGCCCACCGAGGCCAGGAAGGCCAGCAGTAGGGCCGCCAGCAGCAGGATGGGGGCCACCCGGGCCTGGAGCAGTTCGGCGCCGTTGGGGGTCTGAATCTGGGCGCCGAAGTCCCGGGCGTCGCCCCGGGCTTTGGTAAAGGTGTCCCGGGCATTCCAGAGCTTTTCATCCTTGGTGATCCGCTGGGGCTCCTGGGAAAAGGCGGCCTGACGGCACACCCGGTAGTTGGCCAGCTTGCGGTCATAGCAGCCCCAGGTGAGGCAGGTTAAGATCAGGACGGCGGGGGCGCAATAGGGGGCGGGGCCGGCGCGGCCCGCCAGGCAGTAGTTCAAAGCGTCCAGCACGGTGAAAAAGACCGCCGCATCGGCCACTGTGTGCAGCGTCAGCAGCCGGCTGCGCAGGGAGCTGAGCCCCATCCAGATCACGTCCAGGCTGAACACAATGGCCCAGCCCAGCAGCCACAGCTCCACCCCGGCCAGCAGCCGGGGGTTGGCCTCCAGTGCGCCGGGCAGAGGCAGCCAGGTATCCCCGGCGATGGTCAGATAGCCGCACACAAAGCTCAGCAGAAAGAGCAGCACCACCCGCCTGTTCATGAAGTTCAGCCCGGTAAAATAGATGCGGGAGAGCTCCTGGGGGGGCAGGTCATCCGCCGGGGGCAGCATCCGCCGGGGGCGGCGGATCTTCTTGGGGGGCGGCTCCGAGGGGGCCTCCTCGTCGGTGCCGGGGATATACCGCTCGGCCATCTCGATGTCCTCGTCGGTGGTGGCCGCCTGGGAGAACATGGAGTCGGAGAAGCGGTCCATCTGCTCCCGCAGCCGCTCCAGCCGGCCCCGCAGGCCGGGACGCTCCTCCCGGTGTTCCGGCTCCGGTTCCAGTTTGGCCCGGTAGTCCTCGTGCCGGTCCACGGCGGACTGCTTGAGCTCCTTGATCTTGGGCCGCTTTCCCGGCGTGAAGCCGTCCGGGCGGTGCTCTTCCGGATCGTCCCCTTCCTCCGCTTCGTCCGGTGGAATGGGGGCGGCGGCGTCCGGCGCCGGGGCATCGTCCTCAGGGGGCGGCGGGAACTCCTCTTCGCTGTCCGCCTCCGGCACCTGGGTGCCGGGGAAGGCCACCAGCTTGCCCCGCCTCCGTTTGGGCGGTTCCGGATCTGAGAGGACATCGGGCTGGTCGGTGTCGTCATCCCGGACCACCGGGGGGAGGGGAATCTCTTCCGGGGCCGGGGGGGGGGCGGCGGAATCCGGTTCCGGCGCGCCGTCCGCTCCGGTCTCCGGCCCCGCCTCCCCGCCGGGGGAGGGCGCCTGGGGGGCGGCAGGCGTCCCTTCGGGCCGCTTGCCGTAGACTTCCGCCAGAATGTCGTCCACGGATTCCTCCGAGGGTTCCACGCCGGCCAGCAGTTCGTTGAGCTCGTAGAGCTCGTTATTCGGTTTTCCGCTGTTTTCAGCCATGAAAACAAAACTCCTCAATGCAGTAGAAAGACTGGGACAGACAGCGCTCCGCCGGGCAGGTCAGTTCAGGCGCTGCCGCACTGCCTCATACAGCAGGATAGCCGCGGCGGCGGAGGCGTTGAGGGAGTCCAGCGCCCCCTTCATGGGGATGCGGACGGTAAAATCACAGGCCTGGGTCACCAGACGGCTCATGCCGCTGCCCTCGCTGCCGATCACAATGGCGGCGGGGCCCTTCAGATCGGCCTCGTAGAGGGAGGTGGTGCCGTTCATGGCGGTGCCGAAGATCCAGACCCCCTGCTCTTTCAGCTCGTTGAGCAGGGCGGTGATGTTGGGCACCCGGGCCACGGGAATGTGGCTGACGGCTCCGGCGCTGGTCTTGGCCACCACGGCGGTGAGGCCGGCAGAGCGGCGTTTGGGGATAATGACCCCGTGGGCCCCGGCGCAGCAGGCGGTGCGGATCACGGCCCCCAGGTTGTGAGGGTCGGAGAGCTCGTCACAGACCACAATCAGCGGGTTCTCCCCCTTGTCCCGGGCGGCAGAGAGGATGTCGTCCACGCTGGCGTATTCCCGCACGGCGCACAGGGCGATAACCCCCTGGTGGGCATGGGTGACGCTCATCCGGTCCAGCTTGCGCCGGTCCGCGTCCACCACCACAATGCCCCGGGAGCGGGCGGTGGAGGCGATGTGGCCCAGGGAGGCGTCGGTCTCCCCTTTGAGGATGTAGATCTTGTCTATGGTGGTCCCGGTGCGCAGCGCCTCGATGACGGCGTTGCGCCCCTCGATGACGCCGTCAGAGTCGGCCTGGGGCGTGTGTTGGGCGCGGTTTCGGTCAGACATGGGGAGACCTCCTGGATTTTGTCGAGCATGTACAGAAAGTATACCACAGTTTGTGCGGGGAAGAAAGAGAAATATTCTGAAGGAGCCATTAAGAAAGCGGCGAAAAGGTGAGGAAAACCCCGGAGGAATTCCCGGGAAAATTGTGTGAAAGTTACAGAATGTTCACGGCTGATTCCTTGTAATAACAAATGTTTTGTGCTATATTAGAAACACTAATTTTAGCAGCCATAGGAGGAAAAACTCTTGGACCATAAAGGCAATAACAACAACAAGAACGGCAAGGGCGGCGGGCCGAAAAAGAGTATGATGGGCATTGTGTCCATCATCATCTGGGCCGTCGTCATCGTGGTGCTGTTCAACTACTTCGCCTCCGCCGCGGCCACATCCGGCCAGGTGGAGATCAAATTCAGCGAGCTGATCCAGCTGGTCAAGGACGACAAGGTGGAGGAGGTCGAACTCCAGACCAACCGCTACACCGTCACCCTGAAGGAGGACGCCCAGCAGGGCTGGATGCAGGAGTATTACGGCGAGGAGTACAATGAAAATCTCCAGATGCCCACCCTCTATGCCGCGCCGTTGTCCTATACGGATTTCCTGCTCCTGCTGGACGAACATGGGGTGGCCTACTACACCCCCTATCAGTCCTCCAACTTCTTTACCGAGTTCCTGCTCAGCTACCTGCTGCCCATGCTCATCATGGTGGGCATCATGATCCTGGTCTTCCGCATCTTTATGGGCGGCAAGATGGGCGGCGGCATGGGCATCGGCAGCGTGGGCAAGAGCAACGCCAAGATGTATGTGGAGAAGTCCACCGGCGTCACCTTCCGGGATGTGGCCGGCCAGGATGAGGCCAAGGAGTCCCTGGAGGAGATCATCGATTTCCTGCACAATCCCGGCAAATACACCGCCATCGGCGCCAAGCTGCCCAAGGGCGCGCTGCTGGTGGGCTCCCCCGGCACCGGCAAGACCCTGCTGGCCAAGGCCGTGGCCGGCGAGGCCAAGGTGCCCTTCTTCTCCATCTCCGGCTCCGACTTCGTGGAGATGTTCGTGGGCGTGGGCGCCAGCCGGGTGAGAGACCTGTTCAAAGAGGCGGCCAAGATGGCCCCCTGCATCATCTTCATCGACGAGATCGACACCATCGGCAAAAAGCGGGACAGCGGCGGCATCGGCGGCAACGACGAGCGGGAGCAGACCCTGAACCAGCTGCTGGCGGAGCTGGACGGCTTCGACCCCACCAAGGGCGTCATCGTCCTGGGCGCCACCAACCGCCCCGAGGTGCTGGACAAGGCCCTGCTGCGGCCCGGCCGGTTTGACCGCCGGATCACCGTGGACCGGCCCAACCTGGCCGGCCGTCTGGCCACCCTCCAGGTGCATACCCGGAATATCCGGCTCTCTGAGGACGTCAACCTGGAGAAAATCGCCGCCGCCACCGCCGGCTGCGTGGGCGCGGACCTGGCCAACCTGGTCAACGAGGCCGCCCTCCGGGCGGTGCGCATGGGCCGCCAGGCGGTCAACCAGAACGACCTGCTGGCCTCCTTCGAGATGGTCATCGCCGGCGCCGAGAAGAAGGGCACCGTGCTCACCGAAAAGGAGAAGAAGCTGATCGCCTACCACGAGGTGGGCCACGCCCTGGTGGCCGCCCGCCAGAAGGGCACCCAGCCGGTCAGCAAGATCACCATTGTCCCCCATACCCAGGGCGCGCTGGGTTACACCATGCAGACCCCCGAGGAGGAGAAATACCTGGAGGACAAGGAGGAGCTGCTGGCGGATATGCGCACCCTGCTGGGCGGCCGGGCCGCCGAGTGGACGGTGTTCCACACCATGACCACCGGCGCCTCCAACGACATCGAACGGGCCACCGACCTGGCCCGGAGAATGGTCACCATGTTCGGCATGAGCGAGCGCTTCGGCGTCATGGGGCTGGCCACCCTCCAGAACCGCTATCTGGACGGCACTGCCGGTATGAACTGCGCTGAGGCCACCGCCGCTCAGGTGGACGAGGAGGTCCGCAAGCTGATGACCGACGCCTATCAGGATGCCATCCGCATCCTGGAGGAGAACCGGGAGATGCTGGACAAGATTGCCGCCTACCTGCTGGAAAAGGAGACCATCACCGGCCAGGAGATGATGGCGATTCTGGAGGGCCGGGACCCGGCTCTGGTGGACAACTTCGGCGCCACCCCCGAACCCTCCCGCAAGCGCACCCTTACCGGCGATGTGGAGCCCCCGGCCCGGGCGGTCCACATGGTCAGCGAGCCCCCGGTGAACCCCTTCATCGATCCCCCCGCCGATGCGGAGGGGGAGAGCGGAGAAACTGCCGGCGGCGAGGGCGGGGCCCAGCCCGGACCGGCGGATCCCGATGCCCCGGCGGCTCCGGAGAGCACCGGCGACAGCGCCCCCCCGGTGGCGGTCAACGACGCCGGCGACAGCGATCCCGGGGATGAGAAGAACTGATCCTGTGATCTGATTCCCCACGGCGGTTGCGTCCCAACACCCCAAGTAAAGACCGCGCCGCAGCGACTTCGTTCGCTGCGGCGCGTATTTTCTTTGCCGGTGGATCTTCTCGCTCGGCAAATAATTGGATTTTATGAAAGAGACATCCCCGTAGGGGATGCCTCTTTTGCGGTAAATGCCGGAACAGCTGTCTCATAGGTCTTTCATGCATCTTCGGCGTAATCAGACACTTTCAAAAAAATGAACGCGTTTGCTAAAAAGCTGGTTGTCCGATCTGTGGTCACACGCCTTCCTCCAGAACGCATCTGACGCCGGGCCACAGCCGCGCCGCCTCCTCTTCCACAGCCCAGCGCAGGTGATCCGGCAGGGGGCGGAACAGTGTGGCGGTGACAGTGCGTCCCCTCCGCTGCCAGCGCCCCGCCACTTGGCCCCCCAGCAGCAGGGCGGGGCGGACGATGCCCGACCGGGTAAAGATGTCCCGCAGGTATTTAGGCGGAAGGAACAGGCTCTCTGTTTTTTCGTACCCCAGCATCAGTGGGTCAAACCCCGCCAGAAATAGACAGTCGGGTATGCTGTCTCCGGCGCATGCCCGGTCAAAATAAAAGTACGTTCTGCCGTTCCAACGGGCGCTTTGCAGGGATAGCTCCGACAGCCAGGAGCCGACCTGTTTTTGCGTCGTGCCGAAGAAATAGGCTGCGTCCTTTCCTGTGGCGGGGCCGTAATGGGCAAAGTAGCGCCGGGCGAGCTCCAGCTCCGCCTCCCGCTGCTCCATGGGCACAAAGGGCGGACAGCGCCGGAAGGCCTTTCGCTGCTGCGCCTGGTGACACAGCAGCCCCGCCTCGCACAGGGCGCGGATCAGTCCGCCCCAGGGATCAAAGAGAGATTCCTCCTCCCCCTGGGACATTCCCGCCCGACGGCAGACCTCCTTGAGGGCCTCCCGCTCTTCCACGCCCTGGGCCACGCTGTCTAAAATCAGAGCGGCAAATTTTTGCTTGCGGGAGCCGCTGATTCGCTCGTCTCCATTCATCGTGTCCTGGGGGCGGAGAAAATGGGAGCGTCCCCGGTGGAGGAACAGGGGCAGATCCCGCTCCGGGAACAGGTGCAGCGTCCCCCGCACCGTCCAGCTCTTCACCAGACCCGCGGTATCGGCATTTCCGCCGCAGCGGACGGCCAGAGCGTGGAGGGCATTGGAGAAAAACTGGGCCTGAAGGCCGCACAGCGCTCCGGCCACGTGCAGCGGCCCGCCGGGCGAAAGCAGCTGCTGCCCTGACAGCCGACGGACTCTGATCTCTTCCGCCGTCATGTCTGCGTTCACCTCTCAGTCCTCTATCGCATCTGCCCCCGGATCTCGCCCTCGTGGCGAAGGCACCAGGCGTAGCCCTGCTCCATGAATTCTTCGATGGGCAGGTAGCGGTACATCTGCCCCATGGTGTCCAGGACGGGAGTTCCCTCCACCGTCATAGTGTAAAAGTAGTCATAGACGCACCCGTCCCGGTAGGGGTTGAGGGCGGACAGCCGCCTGTCGCCCAGGATGGGGGCCGCCGCCATCTCGCTGAACACCCATTTCAGGCTGGGGGACTCGTACTCCGCCGGGGTGTCTCCAAACCGGTTTTGCCAGAGGTGAAACCACAGGAAATGGGTCATCTCGTGGAGAGACATGCCCAGTGCGCCCTGGGGGCTGTTGAGGTAGAACAGGTCGAAGGCGTGCTCCTCCAGATACCGGGGACAGATGGGGTTCAGGGTGATGTTTACGGTCAGGCCGTTGAACAGCACACGGGTGTCCAACCCGAAGGCGTCGGAGAAGGCCTCCTCCACCTGGGGGCGGTTTTCCTTCCAGCAGGCCTGGTAAGCCGCCCGCTTTTCCCCGATCAGCCCCCGGTTCTCCCGGTAGACGGCCCCCAGCCCCTCCCGCAGATAGGCCCGGCGTTCCCTCTCCTCCAGCGCGTCAAAGTGCGCCCGGTCCAGCTGGGGGTAGAACAGGAACAGGCCGTCCCGCCAGTAGTCGCTCATCCCCTCGGCCTGGAAGTCCAGAATGTGGGCCAGGCTGTACTCCAGCCCCGGATCCTGAAAGGTCAAGTCCATGTCTGTGCTCCTGTACGCTCTGACGCGTCGCTCAGATCACGATGCCCCCGTTGGGGGCGATGACCTGGCCGGTGATGTACTCCGATCCGTCGGAGCACAGATAGCGCACGCACCGGGCCACCTCGTAGGGAATGCCCACCCGGCCCAGGGGGATCTCCTCCGCCAGGGCCTGGAGATCCGAGCGGGAGAGGTGGCCGTTCATCTCGGTGTCAATCACCCCGGGAGAGACACAGTTGACGCGAATGCCGGAGGGGCCCACCTCTTTGGCCAGGGCCTTGGTGAAGGCGATGACCGCCCCTTTGGCGGCGGAATAGGCCACCTCACAGCTGCCCCCCACCTGGCCCCACATGGAGCCGATGGTGACGATGGCCCCCTTCTGCCGGCGGATAAAGTGGGGCAGGGCGGCCCGGACGGTGTAGAATACCCCGTCCACGTTGACGGCAAACACCCGCCGCCAGTCCAGATCAGAGACGTGGGTGATCACGTCCTGGGGCAGGGCGATGCCCGCGTTGCACACCAGGGCGTCGGGCTCGCCCAGCTCCCGGGCGGCCCGCTCCACAAAGCCCGCGGCCTGCTCCGGGTCTGACACGTCGGCCCGCATGGCCAGCACTCCGATTCCCCGCTGGGCCAGTTCATCCCGGAGCGCGGCGGCCTGTTCCTCGGAATGCAGGTAGCTGAAGGCCACATTCCAGCCTTTGTAGGCAAAGGTGTGGGCAATGGCGGCGCCGATGCCCCGGCTTCCTCCGGTGATGAATACGGTGCTCATAATTGATGAGTCCTCCTTTTGACGCATCCAGGCCGGGGACGCCCCGGCTTTTCCAGTTGATAACCATTTTATCATATAAGCCCTGGGGGAACAAGGCAAAAGAGAAACAATTTTGAGCGATATGCCAAAAAACCTATAAAATAAAGCGGTTCTATTTGTGGGAAACGAAAATAATGTCTTGTAATCCTGCCAATGCTGATGTATAATGTGCCTAATGATGGATGAAAAGCGCAAGTTTTGCTTGTTTAATTCGCCATGAACCAACACAATAGTAAGGAGAGAAGCAAACCATGAGTTATTCCGTGCAAAACATCCGAAACGTCGCCCTGCTGGGCCATGGCGGCAACGGCAAGACCACCCTGGTGGAGAGCATGCTCTATTTGACCGGGGTGCTGGACCGCCAGGGCCGCACCACTGACGGCAACACCGTGTGCGATTACGACGCCGAAGAGATCAAGCGCCAGATCTCCATTTCCACCGCTCTGGCCCCTGTGGAGTACAACGGGTGCAAGATCAACGTTTTGGATACTCCGGGTAACTACGACTTCTCCGGCGAGGTTCAGGAGGCCCTCCGGGTGGCCGAGCTGGGCATCATTGTCTGCGACGCCAAGAGCGGCCTGAGCGTGGGCACCGAGCGGGCCTGGAAATACCTGAACCAGCACAAGCTGCCCCGTTTCATCTACATCTCCAAGATGGACGAGGACAACGGCGACTTCAATGGCGCCTTTGCCACCCTGCGGGAGCACTTCGGCCGCACCATCGCCCCGCTGGTGATCCCCATCTGGGACGAGAACAAGCACGTCACCGGCATCGTGGATATTGTCAACAAGCGGGCCTACACGCTGGTGGACGGAAAGCGCCAGGAGATCCCCGTCCCCGAGGACAAGGTCTCCGTGGTGGAGGAGCAGTATGAGGCCCTGATGGAGTCGGTGGCCGAGACCAGCGAGGAGTTCATGGAGAAGTTCTTCAGCGGCGAAAGCTTCACCTATGCGGAGATCATCCAGGGCCTGCGCACCGGCGTCAAGGACGGCAGCCTGGTCCCCGTGTTCTGCGGCAGCGCCCTCACCGGCCTGGGCACCATGGCCCTGATCAACGGTATCGTGGACCTGGCCCCCTCCCCCATGGACGCCCCCGCCCAGGTGGTCACCGATGAGGAGGGCGAGCCCGACGAGTTTGTCGTGGCCCCCGGCGCCATGCCCGCCGCCCTGGTGTTCAAGACCACTGCGGATCAGTATGGCAAGTACTCCTATGTGAAGGTGTACTCCGGCACGCTGACCGCCGACCTCTCCCTGATGGATGTCACCAGCGGCAGCACGGAAAAGCTGGGCCGGCTGTACACCATGCGGGGCAAGAAGGCCACCGAGGTCAAGGAGCTGACCTGCGGCGACATCGGCGCCATTGCCAAGATGGACCGGGTCAAGACCGGAGACACCCTCTGCGATACCCGCCGGGTCATCAAGTTTGAGGGCATTCCCTTTGCCGAGCCCAATTTCTCCAAGGCCATCGTCCCCAAGACCCGGGGCCAGGAGGACAAGGTGGCCGCCGGTCTCCAGCGCCTGAACGAGGAGGATCCCTCCTTCACCGTCACCAACAACGCCGAGACCCATCAGATGGTCATCACCGCCGCCGGCGACATCCAGATCGACGTGCTGGTGTCCAAGCTGAAGAGCCGCTTCGGCGTGGAAGCCACCCTGCAGGAGCCCCGGGTGGCCTATCGGGAGAAGATCCGCAAGACCGTCTCCAAGCAGGGCCGCCACAAGAAGCAGACCGGCGGCAGCGGCCAGTTCGGCGACGTGTGGATCCGCTTCGAGCCCTGTGACAGCGAGGATCTGGTCTTTGAGGAGGAGGTCTTCGGCGGCAGCGTGCCCAAGAACTTCTTCCCCGCGGTGGAGAAGGGCCTGCGGGAGGCCTGCCAGCACGGCGTGCTGGCGGGATATCCGGTGGTCAATCTGAAGGCTGTGCTCTATGATGGATCCTATCACCCGGTGGACTCCTCTGAAATCGCCTTCAAGACCGCGGCCCAGCTGGCCTACAAAGCGGCCCTGCCCGAGGCCAACCCGGTGATGATGGAGCCGGTGGGCGAGCTGCAGGTCACCGTTCCCGACAGCTACATGGGCGACGTCATCGGCGATCTGAACAAGCGCCGGGGCCGGGTCATGGGCATGAATCCCACCGAGAACGGCGAGCAGGTCATCGAGGCTGAGGTGCCCATGGCGGAGATGACCAACTATGCCATCGAGCTGCGGGCCATGACCCAGAGCCGGGGCACCTTCACCTTCCACTTCATCCGCTATGAGGACTGCCCCCCTGCCGCCCAGGCCAAGGCCATCGAGGAGGCCAAGGCCCTTCAGGCCGAGTAAGGGCTTATCCCGTGTTTTGCAGCCGCCGGAGTTTCTCCGGCGGCTGTTTTTTGAAATCTGTCGAAATCTGGAAATATTCCAATGGAAAATTGTAGTTTTTTGACGCTTTTTCTTAACCAAGTTTTTATTTGACGCCTCATTCGGACAGAACTATAATACAATAGAAGAGATGTAATCTGATCAACGGAGGCTGCTATGGAACAAGAGGTTCGTGCGCAAAAGAAAAAAATGATCATCTTAATCGTAGCCGTAGTGGCGGTGGTTCTGGTGGGCCTGACGCTGTTCTACTGCATTATGGCCCGGCACCAGCAGGGGCGCTTTCCGGCCAACACCACCATCAACGGCATCGATGTGAGCGGTATGACTGCGGAGCGGGCCAAAGATGAACTGGCCAATCAGGTGGAGTCCTACACTCTGACCATTGTGGAACGGGGAGACGCCACCGAGACCATCACGGCGGAGCAGATCGGACTGGTCTATGTGGACAACGGGGATGTGGACCGGCTGCTGGAGCAGTTTAACCCCTATCTGTGGCTCATCGACCGGTTCCGTTCCCATGAGCTCACCGCCGCCGCCGATGCCACGGTGGACACCGCCCAGGCCGAACAGGTGGTTCGGGGGCTGAACTGCTTCCGGGATTATACTCCGGTTCAGAATGCCCAGGTGGTGGACGACGGCACCCAGTTTGTGGTGCAGGAGGCGGTAGAGGGCACTCAGCTGGACACGGAGAAGGCGGTGAGCGCCATCGTGACCGCCTTGAGCAGCGGAGAGACAGAGATTGACCTGGATGCCCAGGGACTCTATCTGGCGCCCACCGTTTTCTCAGATGACGCGGATCTGGCCGCCACGGCGGAAAAGCTCAACGGATATCTCCAGGCCAATGTCACCTTTGACTTTGGGGATGACCGGATTGTCACGATCAACGCCGATGTGATCCGCACCTGGATCGCGGAGGATGAGAACGGAACGCTGGATCTGAACTACGACCTGGCCTATGACTTCGTCAAGACCCAGATTGCCTATAAGATTGATACCTTCGGCCTGACCCATGAAGTCACCACCCACAGCGGCGTGAAGGTCAAGCTCACCGGCGGCGACTACGGCTGGTGCCTGGCCCGGGGCGACACCACCGACAAGATTCTGGAGGCGGTTCGGGCCGGTGAAACGGTGGAGAACATGGAGGCGGAGTGGCAGTACAAGGGCATGAATATGGGGGTCGACGACATCGGCGGCACCTATATTGAGATCAGCATCTCCGAGCAGATGATGTGGTGCTATAAAGACTACGAGCTGATTGTGGAGACCCCGGTGGTCACCGGCAACCCCAACAACGGCAACGGCACCCCCTACGGCAGCGTCTGGGCCATCGACGGCATGGAGCGGGACGCGGTGCTGGGCACCATCGAGACCATGGGCTACGCCAGCCCGGTGAAGTACTGGATCCCCTTCAACGGCAACGTGGGCGTCCATGACGCCGACGGCTGGCGCAGCAGCTACGGCGGGACCATCTATCTCACCAACGGCAGCCACGGCTGCGTCAACACGCCGGAGGCCGCCGCCAAAACCATCTACGAGACCGTCAGCATCGGCACCGCGGTGGTGGTCTACAACCTGGATGACCCGGCCACGGAGATCGTCAGCTGACCGCACCAATCCAAATGACAGCAAAAAGGGCCGGCCCCGGCATTGCGCGGGGCTGGCCCTTTTGGGTCGGCTATGGTACAATGGTGCCAAAGCGATGGGAATGCGGGGAGGGAGACGGGTGATCACACGGGAAGAGGTAGACGGGCTGACATTGCTGCAGTCCTCGGAGGAGTTCCGGCTCACCCGGGACGCCCTGGCCCTGGCCCGCTTTGCCACCCTGCACAGGGGGGACCGGGTGTGTGACCTGGGGTGCGGGGTGGGCAATCTGCTCATCCCCCTGGCCGCCCGGTCGGACGGGCTGACGCTGGATGGCGTGGAGCTGCGGGAGGCCGCCGCCGCCCTGTGCCGGGAAAATCTGGCCTGCAACGGCCTGGCCGGCACGGTTATCACCGGGGATTTGAATGACCGCCACCCGGCGCTGCCCTGGGGAGGCTATGACCTGGTGGCGGCCAATCCGCCCTATTTTCCCGCCGGGGATGGGGCTGTCTCTGGGTGTGCCGCCCGGGCGGCGGCCCGGACAGAGGGGAGCTTTACCCTTCAGAGCGCCTGCGGGACGGCGGGACGGCTGTGCAAAAACGGCGGGCGCTTTGCCCTGTGCCTGCGCCCGGAGCGGTTGGCGGAGCTGTTCGCCGCGCTGCGGGCGGCGGGACTGGAGCCCAAGCGGCTTCAGCTCCTTCAGACCGGCCCGGCGACCGGGGCCAATCTGGCCCTGGTGGAGGCAAAAAAAGGCGGCAGGCCCGGGCTGCGGGTGCTGCCGGTGGAGATTGGAAAGTGAGGAGACAGCATGGCAGGCGTTTTATATCTGGTGCCCACCCCCATCGGCAACTTGGGAGACTTGAGCCAGCGGGTTATTGATACCTTGGCCCAGGTGGATTTCATTGCCGCGGAGGACACCCGGGTGTCCCTGAAGATTCTGAACCATCTGGGGCTGAAAAAGCCCCTGGTCAGCTATTACCGCCACAACACCGAGACCAGCGGCCCCCAGATTTTGAGCCGCATCCTGGCCGGGGAGAGCTGCGCGCTGGTCACCGATGCGGGCATGCCCGCCATCAGCGACCCCGGGGAGGAGCTGGTGGCCCAGTGCGCCGCCGCCGGGGTCCAGGTGTGCGCCATTCCCGGCCCCTGTGCGCTGGTCACCGCCCTGGCGGTCAGCGGCCTGCCCACCGGGCGCTTCACCTTTGAGGGCTTTCTGGTCATGAACAGGAAAAACCGCACCGCCCATCTGAACGCCCTGCGGGAGGAGCGGCGCACCATGATCTTCTATGAAGCCCCTCACAAGCTGCGGGCCACCCTGGCCGACCTGCGGGATGCCTTTGGCCCCCAGCGGCGCATTTCCCTGTGCCGGGAGCTGACCAAGCTCCACGAAGAGGTGGTGCGCACCACGCTGGGAGAGGCGGCGGAGCGCTATGAAAGCCTGCCCCCCAAGGGGGAATTTGTACTGGTGGTGGAGGGCGCACCGGAGGCGGAGCCGGCCCGCCCCTCTCTGGAGGAGGGGGTGCGCCGGGTGCTGGAGCTGCGGGAGCAGGGCCTGTCCATGAAGGACGCCGCCCGCCAGGCGGCGGCGGAGACCGGCCTGGGGAAAAATGAGCTCTACGCCCAGGCCGCCCGGAGCGGACGCCAGGGGGAATGAATTATACAAATTGTATAATTTTGGCTCCAACAGAAAAAGGATAAAAATGGAAAAACGGCGACGGGAATTTTCCCCTCGCCGTTTTTTCAGGTCCTGCCTCACTGCTCCTGCTTGTTCTGTAGTTCCCGCAGACATTTCGAGCAAACGTTCTTGCCCTTAAAATCCACAACTTTTTTGGAATCTCCACAGAAAATGCAGGAAGGCTGGTACTTTTTCAGGACGATGGACGTGCCTTCCACATAGATTTCGACGGCGTCTTTCTCCCCGATATCCAGGGTGCGGCGCAGCTCAATCGGAAGGACAATCCGGCCCAGCTCATCTACCTTGCGGACGATGCCTGTGGACTTGATTTTCATGCAATTACCTCCTCTGCATGTGTTTCGAACGACAACATTCGTCAATCATTATAACAAATCGTATAATCTTGTCAATCCAAACAAGAAAATTTTAAGCATTTCCGTCGAAGAGAAGGTAAAAAAGGGGAAAATATGCCGGGCAGGCGGTCTCCGCCGGGGCTGCGGCAGGGCGCCGGAGGGGAGCGGGACGATCTGTCGGGTCAGATACAGGAGTGGATCATCAGTTTAATAATGGTCTGGTCGGTCTCCCGCATGCCGTCGGTGGCCAGCTCGCTGATGTTGCGGATGGTGTTCTCCACACCTTTGACCAGAATGCCGTCTCCGCCGTAGAACTGGCTGCCGTGCATCTGCATCTGCATTCCCAGCAGGCCTGCCTCCACCGCTGAGGCGATCTTGGCGGCACAGCTGGCCTTGGCCCCGTCGCAGATCATGCCGGAATTGATGGCCAGAGCGTTGACCACCGTGTGGGCGATTTCGTAGAAGCGGCCGCCATAGAGATAGGTCACCCCGGCTCCCGCGCCGCAGCCGGCGCTGGTGGCCCCGCAGTAGGCGGACAGGGGGCCGATGCCGCTTTTCAGGTGAATGGTCACCAGGTTGGACACCACCAGCGCCCGGTAGAGCTGCTCTTGGGTGGCCCCCAGCTCCTGGGCGTACACAATCACGGGCAGGGAGGCGGTGAGGCCCTGATTGCCGCTGCCGGAATTGATGACCACCGGCAGTTCACAGCCGTTCATCCGCCCGTCGGAGCCCGCTGCCGCCCAGGCCTTGGCCCGGTTGTGCACCCCGTCCCCATAGGCAGAGAGCAGGATGCTGCCGATGTTGGCCCCGTAGTCCCCCCGCAGCCCCTCCCGGGCGATGGCGGTGTTGCAGTCGATCTGCCGCTGGAGCACGGCCTGGACATCTGCCGGGTCGACGCAGTCGGCAAATTCCACAATGCCCTCCACCGTCAGCACGCTCCGGTCGGTTTCGCCCCCCTCGGGCTGTCCCTGGGGAGACGCGTCGGATTTGCGCTCACCGTGGCCCAGGGCGCGGCCGTCCCGTTCCACCCGGGTGACGTTGGTGTGGTGGCCGGTGATCTCCGCCCGGGCGGTGTGCCCGCCGCCGGAGAGAAGCACTTCTATATAGAAGATGTGGCCGTTGTCCGCCTGCTCTACGGTGCAGTCCAGCTCCTCCAGACAGGCGGCGATCTCCTGGATCTGCGCCGGAGTCACCCCGGAGAGCACCTCCAGCTTTCGCTCCGGTCTGCCTGCGGCAATGCCCGCCGCCGCCGCGGCACCGATGCCCCGCAGCCCGCCGGTATTGGGCACCACTACGCTTTTCACGTTCTTGATGATATTGGCGCTGGCCCTGACCCGGGCCTGCTCCGGCCGGACGCCCAGGGCCTGACGGGCCAGGGCGGCGGCGTAGGCCACCGCGATGGGCTCGGTGCAGCCCATGGCCGGCACCAGTTCCTCCTCCAGAATGCGCACATACGCGTCGTAGATAGCTCTGTCCATGTTCTCGCTCCTCATGTGTCAAATGCCCGGCGGGGTGCCCGGCCATCCGCATTTCTCTGTATCTGTATCGCCCCGGTGGGGGCTGGGCAGGGGAACGGACGGCGGCGTCCGCCCCCTGAAGGTATTTTACCGTCTGTTGCCCGGCTCGTCCACTGTTTTCTGCTCCGGACAGGCGGTCTGGGGCAACCCTCCGGGCCTGTCCTGGGCCCGCCGGGGGCAGGCATATGCCCCGGGGCGGCGGAATAGGATGGGAGCAGGTGAAACGGGAAGGTGGAATTTGGATGGCGATGACCGTATTCTGGGTGGCCATGGTGGTGATCTCCCTGGTCTGCGGACTGGCCACCGGGAACCTGTCCCAGGTCTCCCAGGCCGCGGCGGAAGGGGCCCAGAGCGCCGTGACCCTCTGTATCTCCATGGCGGGGATGCTCTGTCTGTGGAACGGGGTGCTGGAGGTCATGAACCGCAGCGGCCTGACCCAGAAGCTGCGGGTGTTGCTGCTGCCGGTGCTCCGGCGGCTCTATCCCGACTTCCGGGGGGACGGGGCGGTATTGGACGCGGTGAGCGCCAACGTGTGCGCCAATCTGCTGGGGCTGGGCAACGCGGCCACCCCCTTCGGCATCCGGGCGGCCAAGGGGATGGCGGAGCGTTACCGGGGCCGGGCCGGGGACGGGCTGTGCCTGTTGGTGGTGTGCAACACCGCATCCATCCAGCTGCTGCCCACCACGGTGGCGGCCATCCGCTCCGCCGCCGGCTGTGCCAGCCCCTTTGATATTTTGCCGGCGGTGTGGCTCTCCTCCGCCCTGGCCCTGGGGGCGGGGCTGGCGGCGGCCAAGCTGCTGGGGCGGGTGTGGCCGCCATGAGCGATCTGATGATACCGCTGATTTTGGCCGCGGCCGCCCTCTACGCCGCATCCCGGCGGGTGGACGTCTACTCCGCCCTGGCGGACGGGGCCAAAGATGGCCTGGGGATACTGCTGCGCATTTTCCCCAACTTGGTGGCCCTGCTGACGGCGGTGGCCATGCTCCGCGCCTCCGGGGCCTTTGAACTGCTGGCCGGGGCCCTCTCCCCGGCGCTGGGAGCGCTGGGGCTGCCTGCGGAGACCCTGCCCCTGATGCTGGTGCGGCCCTTCAGCGGCAGCGGCGCCCTGGGGGTGGGGGCGGAGCTGATTCAGACCTACGGGCCCGACTCTCTGGTGGGCCGGACGGCGGCGGTGATGCTGGGCAGCACTGAGACCACCTTCTACACCGTGGCGGTCTACTTTGGGGCAGTGGGGGTCAAGCGGAGCCGATACGCCATTCCGGCCGCCCTCACGGCGGACGTGGTGGGCTTTTTGGCGGCCGGCTGGTCGGTGCGGCTCCTCTTCGGGGGATAGGCGGTCAAAAATGGACTCCCGCCCGGTGGGGGCGGGAGGGTTTTCCTATTCCAACAAAAGCTCTGCGTCAAACCAGCGCTCCTGAAACGCGATCTGCCGCCAAATCTCCTCCCGGGAGAGGGACAGATGGGGCGGAGCCACCACCCATTTGTCCTCCACATCGTCCCGCCTTCGGACGATGGCGATGACCTTGCCGGTGAAGGTCCGGCAGGGGGTGCTTACGCCCAGGATATAGGCGTCCTGTTCCTCGCCGTCCGGGGCCATGATGCCCGCAATAAACCCGTAATTGACCGGGTAGCGCAGCGATGGAACGTCAGGGTGCAGGCTCTCCAGAGGGCGGTCCACCGTGACGGTTACCGTGGCGCCCAGCGGGAAGCTTTTTTCGCCGCTCACGAGGTCAGGGAGACGCCCGCCAGACACCGCAGCACCTCTCCGGCCAGGATCAGTCCCGCCGCGGCGGGGACAAAGGGGTTGCTGGAGGGCAGGGCCCGCTTTGCGGTCTCCTCCTGATCTTCGGCCAGCCCGGCGTCGGGGGAGAGGGGAAGCTCAGTGGAACACACCACCTTCAGGTGCTTGATCCCCCGGCGGCCCAGCTCCTTGCGCATGACCCGGGCCAGAGGGCACATAGTGGTCTTGCTCAGGTCGGTGATTCTGAGCTGGGTGGGGTCCAGCTTGTTGGCGGTGCCCATGGAGCTGATGAGGGGCACCCCCAGGCTGTGGCAGCGCTGGGCCAGCTCCAGCTTGGCGGTCACCGTGTCCACGCAGTCCACCACATAGTCGTATTGGCCCAGGTCGAAGTCCCCGGCGTTTTCCGGCAGGTAGAAGGCCAGGATGGGTTTTACCTGGCAGTCCGGGTTGATGTCCCGGATGCGCTGGGCCATCACCTCTGCCTTGGGCCGCCCCAGAGTGGAGTGGAGGGCCACAATCTGGCGGTTCAGGTTGGTCAGGCTGACGGTGTCGTGGTCAATCAGGTCGATGGCCCCCACGCCCCCCCGGGCCAGGGCCTCGGCGCAGTGGCCCCCCACCCCGCCGATGCCGAACACCGCCACATGGGCCCGCTGCAGCCGTTCAATGCCTTCGGCCCCGAACTGGAGCCGGGTGCGGGAAAATTGGTCTGGCATGGGGAATTGCCTCCTTTGATGATCGCTCGGCCCGGATTGCGCTGGGGGTCGGGAGCGGATGATAGGTAGCGCGGACTTTGTGGGGGAGCTCCCGTCACAGCTGTTCCGGCTGGGCATCCCAGGCCAGGGTGGCCGTCATCTGGGCCTCCAGCCGGGCGTAATAGGCCACGCAGAGGTCCAGCCGCTGGTTCCACAGCTGCTGGGCGGTGGGGGTGGCAAAGGATAGTTTCCGGAGCCGTTCATGGCCCTGCACCCGCTTTTGGGCCTGTTCCCGCAGCCTGGCGCAGCTCAGCTGTTCCGGCTTCAGCCAGTGCAGCCCCTCGTAGAGCCGCCAGGCGTCAAACCGGTCGATGTTGTCCGCATCGCCCACGCTCAGCTCCAGGGGAGTGGCGGGGCGTGCAAACTGGGCCTCCTCCTGGGTGTGGATCCGCACGCCGTAACAGACGCTGGCGGCCTTTTGGGGATCATAGCCCTCTGCGGCCAAAAACTCCGCCGCAATCTGGGAGGAGAGCAGGCCGTGGTCGTCATAGTCCGCCTGGGTTTGACAGGCCACATAGCCGATGTCGTGGAGCAGGCAGCCCAGTACCAGCATCTCCTCGTCCAGCCCCTCGGCCCGGGCCAGCTCCCGGCCCAGGGCGGCCACCCGCAGAGTGTGGGTATAGCGGTAGGCGCCCTGGCTGTCGGGCAGTTCGGTGAGCAGGCGGCGCTTGACGTATTGCTGTGTGCGGGCAATCAAATCCATGGGATTACCTCCTAGCGGAAAGACCCGAAGCGGGATTTCGCCCCGCTTCGGGTCTTTTGGGTTGGTTTGCAGACTGGCGCCGAGAGACGGGCGGGGATCACTCCTCGTCGGAGTCCTCCTCCTCGTCCTCATAGCCCAGCTCGATCTCGAACTCCTGGCCGCAGCCGGGGCAGGCGACGCTGCCGCTGTCCAGCACGGACTTGTCCACCACCAGGGTGTCGCCGCAGTTGGGGCACTCCAGCTCGAAGAAGCCGTCCTCCTCCAGGGCCTCCAGGGCCTCCTCGGCGTCGTCATCCTCTTCGTCGTCCTCGTCCTCTAGGTCGGTGAAGTCGTCGCTGTAGACGTAATCCTCCACCATGGCCAGGCTGTCGGACACGTCGTCCAGCTGGTCGGCCAGGGCCTGGATGGAGTCGTCATTCTCCTCAGCGTTGAGGGCCAGGTGCTCCAGGATGTCCATCATGATGGAGATCAGCTTGCCCTCGGGGGACTTTTCGGGGTCGAACTTCAGCCCCTCGGCCACACCCTTCAGGTAGGCCACTTTTTCGGAAAGGGTCATCGGATTTGTCCTCCTTTCAGGAAAACAGGGGAATCACAGCTGTGATCCGGTTGGGCGGAGCAGGGAAGGGGCGGGATTACTTGGCCCGGCCCATGTACTCGCCGGTGCGGGTGTCGATCTGGATGCGGTCGCCCTCGTTGATGAAGATGGGCACCTTGATCTCGGCGCCGGTCTCCACGGTAGCGGGCTTGGTGACGTTGGTGGCGGTGTCGCCCCGGACGCCGGGCTCGGTCTTGGTGATCTCCAGCTCCACGAAGTTGGGGATTTCCACGGAGAACACCTTGCCCTTGTAGCTGAGCAGCTTGCAGGGGTCGTTCTCCTTGATGAACTTGAAGTTCTCGGGCAGGTCGTCCTTGGAGACAGGGGTCATCTCATAGGTCTCGTTGTCCATGAAGTAATACAGGTCGCCGTCGTTGTAGCTGTAGGTGGTCTCAATGCGGTCGATGAAGGCCTCCTCAAACTTGGCGGTGGGGTTGAAAGAGGTCTCAGTCACGGCGCCGGTCACGATGTTCTTCATCTTGGTGCGCACAAAGGCGGCGCCTTTACCGGGTTTGACGTGCTGGAACTCCACCACCATCATCAGCTTTCCCTCGTACTCAAAGGTTTTGCCGTTACGAAAATCACCGGCAGTAATCATAATGAAATTCCTCCATGAATTAGAATTAGATTGGTCACCGGCTTCACCGGCAGGGGGTGGGCAAACCACCCCATCGTTTGCTTTATTTTATACCAGATTCGGCCCTTTGACAAGGGGGAGCCTATGATTTCGTGGGAAAACCGGCCCTATTTTCCGGGGGATTCTCCCCCGCCCGCACCCCGGAGGCCGGTGAAAGCGCCCCGATCCCGCCGGATACGGGCAGGGAAAACGCCCCGCGGCGCCATGGGCCGCGGGGCGTTGACGTTTATGAAGTCTGTGGAAAAGCAGGGGTTACCTGTTGCGCTTTCTCTTCCGGCCGTACGCCAGGGCGCCGGCCATGCCGGCGGCGGCCGCCGCCAGCAGAGAGACGGCCAGCACCGGGGCGGTGTAGTCCCCGGTCTTGGGGGAGGAGCTGCCGGAGGACTGCCCTCCGTTGGCAGAGCCGTCGCCGGTCGCGGTGCCCGAGGAAGAACCATTTCCGCCGGACGGGGTATCCGGTTCAGTGGGAGTGCCCGGGGCTTTTTCCAGGCTTGCGATGGCGTCCTCGATGGCCTGGGCCATGGCGTCCACCTCGGCCTGATGGGTGATGTCCAGACCGCGGGTTACCGCACTGACGGCTGCCTCCACGGCGGAGAAGTCGGTGTAGTCACCGGGGTTCAGGGCTTCGGCTTTGGCGATGGCGGCGTCCACGGCGGTGTAATCCGCCGCCCTGTACTCCAGCGCGGCGATGGCGTCCTCGATGGCCTGGGCCATGGCGTCCACCTCGGCCTGATGGGTGATGTCCAGGCCGCGGGTCACCGCGCTGACAGCGGCCTCCACGGCGGAGAAGTCGGTGTAGTTTTCAGGGTTCAGGGCCTCCGCCTTGGCGATGGCGGCGTCCACGGCGGTGTAGTCCGCCGCCCTGTACTCCAGCGCGGCGATGGCATCCTCGATGGCCTGGGCCATGGCGTCGACTTCTGCCTGTTCGGCTTTGCTCTTGTTACGATCCACTGCTTCAATAGCAGCTGTAACGACGTCATAATTTGAATACAGTTCTTTATCTAATTCGTTTGCTTTTTCAATAGCAGCGTCTACCAATGAATAATCGGCTGAAATCAGATTATCTTGCCAAGCGAATACAGGAGATCCATCTTTACCTATTGTCCAAGTAACTCCCGAGTATGCATTCTCATTGAGTTTTTCCACCAAACCGGCCGAAGAAAAGTCAGATACGCTTTCTCCGCATACGCTTTGATCAAAATTCGGATCAGCCTCGGCTATACCAAGATCCCAATTCACAATGAGACGGACCACTGCGGCCCTGTCTCCATCGGGCCAGAAGCAGTGCTGCACAGTTGCGTCCTCGTCTACTGCAGCAATATAAGTGATGTTGTCAGGATTGCCGCATGTAATATCGTCCGTAAGCAGAACACAGTTTGAAATTGTGAGCCCCGGCGCTCCGTCAAAATCAAAGCATGCGCCGAAAATGCCACTGCATGCGGCCTGATTGCTTGTGACGGAAATGGAACCATTAAAATAACAGTCGGAGATCAGTGAGTTCTCACCGGCATTTTCAAATTGACCGATCACTCCGCCAACCGTCGGGGCAGGATCTCCAATGTCTCCTTCTGGATAGGTGCTCACTATGTCAACGGATGCGCCACACCCAATGACACGGGTATCTCCGGTACATTGTCCGATTAACCCGCCAATCAGTTGATCGGTCGCGACGGTAAGTTGGCCTGAAGTATAGCAATTTTCCACCGTGGAGGATGATGCCCACGAAATAAGCGTACCATATTGCAGTCGATTGCTGTCGGCGCCTGCGGTTATAGTGGCGTTATCAAGATTTACATTTTTGATAGTCGCAAGATGTACAGTTCCAAACAAGCCGAGCCTTTGTGTGGGAGAGCTTGCGTTTAAATTATAAATAATATGGCCTTGTCCGTCGAAAGTTCCCGCAAAAGAAGAAGCGGTAGAATTCATACCGTTTTCGGAGACCGCTGTCCATGTATGCCCGTTCAAATCAACATCGGCATCAAGATAAATCGTTTTCCCGATAAAAGTAACCGGCGAAGCTTGGTTTGTCAAAACGGAAAAGCCCGCCAGCTGTTCTGCGGTTGTGAGATGAAACTCTGTGGCCTCTTCGCTGTACCAAGAAGTATCTGCGGTTCCATCCCAGGCGTCTGCGCTCTCCTCCGCAAACGCCATTGTCGGCAGCAGCCCGATGCACAGCAGGGTGCACAGCAGAATGCCGAACCATCGTCTCAGTTTCATTTTCTTCCTTCCTTTCTGTCTGTGGTTTGTTGTTTTTCTGATCAAACAGAAAAAGGCGCACTCCGCCCATGGTAAATTGGGCAGAATACGCCATACAAACTTTGTGAGGATTTCAACTTGACAGGGAAAAAGAGCGCAGTTACACTATGCTTGCTTGCTTGCTTGCT
>CAUGSS010000038.1 GCA_959602365.1 uncultured Eubacteriales bacterium | reverse complement strand
GTGGAACAGCTGCTGGAAAATGAGCTGAAATTATCGGTTATGATGAAATCAAAAGGAGGAAACCAAACATGAACACAAAAAGAAGAAAAACAGGGGCAAGGCTGGGGGCAATACTGCTCAGCCTGTGCCTGATCGTTGGCTTGCTGCCCGTGACTGCGTTTGCGGCGGATCCGCCTACCGAAAGAGATACCTATAACGTCTATTCCGATGCGGCCATCGCAGGCGGCGCGGACAGCCAGGTGTATGCGGTCACCATCGAGAATGTGGACGGGGAAGATCTCCACTATGTATATTCCCCCGATGTTAACTCCAATGCTTCGATTGAGAAAATCCGGGAGGGGCTGAAGGAGCCCTACAAATCCTTGATCCCCAATTTTGACGAGGGAACTTTCAACAACGGGTTCCTTCGCTTTAGCCGGGATCAGGACAAATACGAGAACATGAAGCTGAATTGGGCAGATGTGAGAACCGTAGCGGCAACCCTGATTTACAAAGAGGGCGGCGTCAGTGCCGTATCCAATGACTCCGCCGTTTCCGTGACGGATATCTCTGTGACACACGCCGATGAGAAGGTAGTGTCGGTCAAACAATTTTCTGCGGAAGACTTTTACACAAACCCGCCGGTACTTGGCCAGCTGGCAAGCGGCCAAAATCGGGTGGAAGCAATTATTGGTATTGGACACAAGACCGAGGAAGTTGAGGGAACGGAGTATGACGATACTTTTAACGTGATGCACGTCACCCAAATCTACTCCTACACCGCCACAAAAGAGGAAGAAGGTACAGCACCTACCAAAAGAGACACCTACAACGTCTATGCCGAAAATGTGATCAATGGCGGCTCCGACAGCCAGGTGTATGCTGTCACCATCGAGAATGTGGACGGGGCGGACCTCCACTATGTCTACTCTGAGAATGCCATTCACGTCAATGCTTTGATGGAGGAAATCCGGAAGGGGCTGGATGAGCCTTATAAATCCCTGATTCCGATTTTTAAAGAAGATGATTATTTCCACTTAGGTTTTCTCTGCTTCAGCCGGGATCAGGATAAGTACGAGGAGATGGAACTCGATTGGAGCAACCCCCAAACCGTGGCGGACGCCCTGATCCCCAAAGAGGGCAGCGTCAGCGTCGTGCACAACGTCGCCGCCGTTTCCGTGACGGATATTTCTCAGTTGCACGCCGGTGAAGAGGTCGTGTCGACAAAGCAGCTTTCTGCGGGGGACTTTTATACCAACCCGCCGGAACTCGGCCAGCTGGAAATCGGAAAAAACCGTGTAGAAACAATTCACGGTTATACAACTCTTATAGAGGAAGTCGAAGGTACCAAGTATTTTGATATCTTTCAGCACATGCACGTCACCCAAATCTCCGCCTTTACCGCCAGAAAGCATCCCGTAACATGGGATACTTATTTTAAGAGCTATACCGATGCCTCACTCAATGGCGGCTCGGACAGCCAGGTGTATGCGGCCACCATCCGGGACGAGAACGGAGACTTTACGCTCCATTATGTTTATTCTCCCAATGCCATCCACTCCAATGATTTGATGGATCAAATCCGGGCGGGGTTGGCGGATCCTTATAAATCCCTGATCCCGAAGTTTGCGCAGGATGATCTTTCCAAGCAGGGCTTCCTCTGCTTCAGCAATGATCCGGAAAAATACGAGAGTATGGATCTGGATTGGGCAGATGCGGAAGCAGTAGCAGCTGCTTTGATTCCGGGCGAGGGTACCGTCACCTGCGCCATGCGCGATGATGCCGTTTCCGTAACGGACATCTCTGAGATTGACCATGAGGGAGCAATCATCGTAAAAGAAGGATTTTGTGATCCGGATTTGGATGTTCCACTATCGATAGAAGGTGGAGAGCTAATAGGTTCTGATGGGGACTTATTCGAAGAAATTGATATCCAGCAGGGAAAGAACCGCGTGGAGGCCAAAATAGAGAACATTAAAATAAATATTTGGGAAGTTGCAGGGGATCTTTTAGTATGTATATATCCAAATCCTTACCATGTGATGCATGTTTCTCAAATCTCAACCGTTACCGCCACGAAGGCTGCGTCTGTGTCAAACTCCATCGACCTGCCGGTGCGGGTGCTGGAGGAAGGGGATACGGATTATTCCCCGGCTCCGGAACTCTCCGCGACCTTTACACCGGACACTGCGGTGACCGTGGGTGAGTTTAACGAATGGCAGGGCCTTGCCATCGACTACTATTACCCGATGATCGATGCGCAGCCCAGCGAGGGCTACGACATCCAGGCGGGCTACACCGTCTCCATTCCCCTTGAGAACTACCAGGGCGAAACCCTCAGCGGAACTCTGACGATTCCTCTGCCCCAGGGGTATGACGGAGCGACTGCCCGCATCAAGGGCGGCGCTTCGGCCAGCAGTTATACGGCGACCACCGTCAGCTTCCCGCTGACGCTGGATGTATCCGGCAATACAGCCGAGGCGTTTGAATTGCTGATCGAATACAAGGAAGCGCAGGAGCCGGTACAGCCGCCGGTTATTATCGCCGGAGCCAACGGCAGCTGGCAGAAGGGCGGCACAGACGGGCTGTCCTTTACTTCCAACGCAGCTTTTGCCGATTTCATCAAGGTACAGGTAGACGGCAAAGATCTGGACGCTTCCAACTACACAGTAAAAGAAGGTAGCACCATTGTGACTTTGAACGCCGCTTATCTCAACACCCTGTCTGTCGGTAAGCACACCCTCTCCATCGTCTCCGCAAATGGGACAGCTACGACGGAGTTTACCATCACGGCGGCGCAGACCGGCGGCGACCAGACGGAAGGCAATCAAACCGGCGGAGACAACCAGACCGGCGGAGATAGCCAGACCGGTGGAGATAACCAGACCAGCGGCGATGACACCACGACACAAGCCCCGAACAAAAATGATGGAGCCACATCCAACCCGCAGACCGGCGATAACAGCAATATGATGCTGTGGATAACCTTGCTGTTTGTTTCGGGAACCGGACTGTTCGGAGCAACAGCATACAACAGAAAGAAAAAGTATAACCAATAACCTATGATAGAAATGTCCTGTGAAGTTCACAGGACATTTCTATTGAAAAGGGTTTAAATTCTTGATAAGCAAACATTTGTTCTATATCAACGATGTAGACGATGTGATGCTGGAATGGCGGGCCTTTGTCGCAGAAGAAAAGGAGCGGCAGCTCTCCGCTATCATCCGAGAGGAAAACCTGAAAGATGCGGAAACGAGAAAATTTATCGAAGCAGCTTTCCGTGAAGGCTCTGTTAAAACGAGCGGCACGGCCATCGACAAACTTCTTCCCCCAATGTCCCGTTTTGGCGGCGGAAATCGTGCGGAAAAGAAGCAGGGCGTCATTGACAAACTAAAAACATTTTTTGAGCGGTTTTTCGGGATTGGATGATCCACGAGCGTTCAAGTACAGCAAGAGCACCGTAACAGAACGGTGCTTTTGCCTACTTAGGCGCAAAATAATTATTGTTCCCCTCGCTCGCTAAGTTATTCATAGATTTATGGGGAAAACTTGACAAACGCTTGTTCTGTGATGTATAATAAAATATTCTCAAAAGAGAGCGACAACTGAATAACATTCTTCACATTAGAGTGAGAAGACGGCTTTCAGCCGGACAATGCCTGCAGTACGCTAAGAGAAAGTACCGCCGCTTCTGAACTGCCCTGAACTGTCGGCAGTCGGAAAAGCGTAAAGGACAGTTTCGACTTTGAATTTCAAAGCCGGTTACATGAATGTGAAGCCACCACCGCAAAAGGGATAGGTCTATCCTTTTACGGGAAGTCGGTACGCATTTGTGTGCCGGCTTTTTTTGTTGCCCGAAAGCTGGTTAAAATTGAATGACCGGCTGGATGGGATATGATTTTGCCAAGACCGTCGGGGTCCCCGAAAAGTCGTTAGACTTTTTGGGTAGAGGAGGAACAATGGCGTGAGTGAGTTTTTGTGCTTGCACGGAAATGAGCGATACAAAGTTTGTGACGACGAGAGCGAAACAACGCTGCGGTGAAACTCCGGGGCAGGGATAGAAAAACGACATTCAGGCAGACCGGCGAAGATTAGGAGAGAAAGTGTGTCCATAAGGATAACGAGCATCGGATTGTGGCCCCCACAATCCCGCCCACAGAAATGTGGGCGTATCCACAAGCCTGAAGGCGTGTGGACTAACTCAGGGGAAATAACCTGAATACCCCCTTATAAAGCTAAAAACCAAGAATGGAGATGATACTTTTGAACAAAGAAAGCGATAAAAAAGTGCGTATCAAGGTACGCTTATCCGAAGAAGAAAATGAAAAACTGAAGCGCTGTTCAGCAGCGTGCGGGCTGTCTCAATCGGCATTGATCCGTCAGCTTTGCAAAGGCAAAGCGCCCAAACCACAGCCTAAAAAAGAGTTTTGGGAACTGTTAAATGCCCTCTATGATGTTTACAACAGCTTTCAAGAATGTAGCAAATACGAGCCGTCTGCACTTGAAATATGTAAAGAAATCGAGTGCTTAATACTCGATTTACAGGAGGCGGGATAATGGCAACGACAAGTTTATGGCATATCGAGGGCAGGCTGAAAGACCTGATTGCCTATGTTGAAAATCCCGAAAAGACAAGAGCAGAGAACCCGAACTTACAGCCGTTGTGGGATGTGTTTTCCTATGTCAGCCGCCCTGAAGCGACTGAACAGGGCGAGTATGTTTCCGCTGTCAACTGCCTCAAAGAGATTGCCTTGCAGCAGATGATTTTAACGAAAAAGCAGTACGGCAAAGAGAATGGATATATCGCCTGGCATGGTTATCAAAGCTTCAAGCCCGGCGAAGTCACACCCGAACAGGCGCACCAAATCGGATTGCAGTTGGCAAAGGAAATGTGGGGAGATCGCTTTCAGATCATCGTCACTACCCACCTTGATAAAGACCATCTGCACAACCATTTCTGCTTCAATTCGGTTTCCTTTCTTGACGGGAAGAAATACAACTATTCCAAATCAGAGCAGAGAAAACTCCGTGAGGTATCCGACCGGATCTGCCGGGAACACGGCTTATCGGTTATTGAAAATCCCCATAGAGCGCCGTCAAGACAGGTGTGGCTGGACGAGAAAAGCGGCAAACCGACAAGATACAATGTCTACCGGGAAGATGTAAAAGAAGCCATCAATTTCAGCCGCCGTCCCTATTATATGGAGGAATACCTGCGGCGGAAAGGATATATTACCGACTTTACCGGCAGGCATTGGAAGATACGATTGCCGCAGTATGAGCATTTCACAAGGCTGGATACCCTTGACGAAAGATGGACGCCTGAACATATCCAAAGGACAATGGGCGCTTACGCTTCCTTCGGAAACCGAAGGGCGTTGGTCACCTATCCGCCCCAAATGCCGCAGAGCCTGCGGGACTGGTTCAAGCCGTTTCAAAAGACGAGCCATATCTATCGGTTGTATCTGCACTACTGCTATCTGTTAGGCGTCCTGCCGAAGAAAACCACTTATCGCCCCACAAGCCCCTATCTCAAGGAAGATTTGAAAAAGCTGGAGAAACTGTCCGAACAGGTGCGGTATATGAGCAAATACGGCATAGAGACTTTTGACGACCTGTATGCGGACAGGGAGAGATTGCAGGGCAAAATGGATAAGCTGATCGCTTACCGCACCAAGCTGCAAAACAAAATCCGCCGAGCCTCACCAGCCGAAAAAGAAACCTTACGGGAAGAAAAGTCTAAGATTACGGAGCAGATTACTGCTTTACGAAAGCAGCTGAAACTGAACAAAGGCATTGAGGAACGGTCAATTAAAATACAGGAGAAAACCGATTTACTTTATGCCAACGAGTACAGAGCCAAAGAAGCCGAACAAAACAGAAAATCACAGCGAAAGGAGCGTGAAGCACGATGACGGACAGAGAAAGAGATTTAGAGGAAATCCTTGCAAGGTTAGAAAAACAGCGTCCTGAGATTGACAGGATTTTAAACCGTCCTGCTGTTATGGATATAAAAAGACCGGTCAAAAAGCTCTGCCGCATTCCGCCGGATATGGACTTCACGGTAAAAGACGGTAACACGGAATATAAGGTTTCCGGCCTGTTCAATCCTGACAGCGACGAATTTTTGCTTAACACCATCATCCGGAAACTCGGATACAGATTCAGACAGGAACGATAGAAGTTATCGCTTTAAAGTGTTGAATTAAGACTTCGGATATGGTATACTGCAATTACGCAATATACTGTATCCGATTGTCAGAAAGGAGTTACTTTGAGCAACAGACAATCAGAACAGAACAAAATCACTGCCCTTTACTGCCGGTTAAGTCAAGATGACGGGCGTGAGGGCGAGAGCAACAGTATTGTCAACCAAAAGGCGCTGTTAAAGGAATATGCGAGAAAGCACGGCTTCAAACATCTACAATTTTTTGTGGATGACGGCTATTCCGGGACGAGCTTCGACCGTCCGTCCTTCCGGGAAATGGAACAGCTGATTGAAAACGGCAAGGTGGGAACAGTTATCGTCAAGGATATGTCCCGGCTTGGCAGGAACTATTTGCAGGTTGGGATGTATACGGACATTGTTTTCCCCGAAAATGATGTGCGGTTTATCGCTGTCAACGACAATGTAGATTCCGCTGTACAAACGGAATTTGATATGACGCCGATCCGCAACTTTTGCAATGAACTCTATGCCAGAGATACCGCCAAGAAAATCAAGTCTACCTTCCGAATGAAGGGCGAAAGCGGAAAGCACCTGACTACCAATCCACCATTTGGATTCGTTAAGGATGCCGAAAACAAGAACAAATGGCTGATCGACGAAGAAGCGGCGCAAACCGTGCGGTATATCTTCAAGCTGTGCTATGACGGGCTTGGGCCTACGCAGATCGCTAAGAAGCTGAAAGCGGAAAAAGTGCTCACTCCAACGGCGTACAAGGCACAGAAAGATGGAAAACTGCTTCCTGCCGAGCCGTACAAATGGGCGCAGAAAACCGTTGCGGGGATTTTAGAGAAGCTGGAATATATCGGGCATACCGAAAACTTCAAGACGACCTCTAAGAATTACCGCAGCAAAAAGCGTGTGTGGAACGATAAGGAAAAACGCCGGATATTTGAGGATACCCACCCTGCCATTGTTGACAGGCATATCTTTGAGACGGTACAGGAAATCCGCAAACACAAACGCCGCCCGACCGCAACAGGAAAAATCAGTATCTTTTCGGGCAAGGTATTCTGTGCGGACTGTGGAGCCAAACTGCACTACTGCACGGCAAACGCTTTCAAAGCAAATCAGGACTTTTTCGTCTGCGCCAACTACCGCAGCAATACGGGAACCTGCACGGGGCATTATATCCGGGCAGTTACCCTGAACCGGCTTGTGTTTCGGCATATTCAGGGCGTGTTGTCCTATATCCAGCAGTTTGAAGCGTCCTTTGTCAAAAAGGAAATGGAAAAAGCAAACGCAGAACGAAAATTATCCGTTGAAAAGGCAAAGGTAGACATTGTAACGCTCAAGCGCCGGGATGAGGATTTGGATACGCTGTTCAAGCGAATCTATGAGGATATGGTATCGGGCAGGCTGTCGGCGGAACGGTTTGACAAGCTTTCTTCCGAGTATGAAACGGAGCAGAAGGATGTCAAAGCGGCGATTCTTGATTTGCAGGATCTGATTGACAGCGGCGAACAGGAACAGCACGACCTTCAGCAGTTTCTGAAGAATGTTCGTAAGTACACTGATCCAGAGAAGCTTACGGCGGAAATCCTGAATGATTTGGTTGACAAGATCGTGGTACACGCTCCGGACAAAAGCAGCGGCCACAGAAAGCAGAAGATTGAGATTTACTACAAGGCTGCGGGTATTATCAACATTGCCGATGAGGACTGCGTTGCCCTCGACGGCAGGCTCGGTATGCAAAACCGAAAGAAGAAAACAGCCTGACAACGCAAAGCGGCGGCACAGCCTTTCGGCTGCACCGCCACCTTACATATTTCCTTCGTTATCGCACCTCGGCTTACGGCCCCCCGCTTTTATGTTTTTTCTTTTTTACACCAGCGGCCGGTCGTACTTGGAGGCCGCCCGGAGCAGCCGGAAGACGATGATGTACATGAAGATGACAAAGACCAGGAACACCAGCATGGCCACCCCGCCGCCGATCATGGCGCAGGCGTCGTAGAAGCCGTGGAAGAACACCGGAACCGCAAACGCCAGGGCCAGATTCTTGCGTTTGCCGGTGCGGTCGCCGTAGACTTCGCACAGCTTGGCCCGGCCGTAGAAGATCCCCATGAACACCGAGAAGCTCAGGTGGCCGGGGACGGCGGTGACCGCCCGGGCGATGGCGGTGGCCATGCCGTACTGGAAGACGTACATGACGTTCTCCAGGGCGGCGAAGCCCAGGGAGACGAACACGGCGTAGACCACCGCGTCAAAGACGTAATTGAAGTTGGGGTTCTTCCAGCTGAACAGCTTCAGGAAGAGCAGCTTGCACCCCTCCTCCACGCAGGCCACCACCAGGAAGGCGTCCAGGATCTGATGCAGGATCAGGGTGCCGTGGCCGGCGTGCAGAGGGAGGGTGAAAAAGATGAGCCAGTTGAGCGCGCGCCCCAGGACGGTCTCCAGCAGGATGGCGGGGGGGATGGCCAGCACCCCGCCCAGCAGCAGAAGCAGCAGCAGTTTCGGGGGTTCCTTCTCGATTTTGTCGTGGCGGTAGACGTAGAAGAGCAGCACCGCAGCGGGGATCAGGGCGGCCAGCACATAGACGCCCGTCATGGGGTTCAGCAGAAATGACATGGGTCAATACCTCTCTCTCCATGGGGTCAGGGGAAAGTCCCTGCCTTTGGCCCCATTATATACCAGAGAGGCGCTGCTGTCATTATTTTTTTCGAAACCGGAAGAAATTACCCCCGATGCCGTTTGGGATTGGCGGAGATGTCGCTGAGTGCCTCGGCGGCCTCGGTGTCACAGCGGTGATTTCTGGCCAGATCCCCCAGGGAGACCATGCCCACCACTTTGCCCCCCTCCACCACCGGCAGCCGACGCACCTGCCGGGCGGCCATCTGCCGCGCTGCGGCGTGGATGTCATCCCCCGGGGCAATGGTGACCGGGGCGCGGGACATGATGTCCTGTACCGGCACCCGGCTGGGGTCCTCGCCGGCGGCCACGCACCGGGTGATGATGTCCCGGTCGGTGACAATGCCGACCAGCCTGCCGTTCTGGCCGCAGACCGGCAGGGAGCCCAGATCGTGGCGGCTGAGCAGCCGGGCCGCCAGAGCGGCGCTCTCCTCGGGGGTGATGGAGACAACGGCGGAGTTCATAAGATCCCGGACAAACATAAGAAAGACCTCCTCAGAGTGGGGCGGCCCTGGCAGATGGGGACAGAAAAGCCGCCGGATTCGGATACCTCTAGTGTATCCCGAACCCGGCGGTTCCATACGGTCTGGGAAGATCCGGCTGACCGGCTTACTCGTCCAGATCGTTCTGTTCCGAGAGCTGGAAGGTGAGATCAAAGGTCTCCCCGGCGCGGTAGACGGTGACCGTGACGCTGTCGCCCACGGACATGCCGGTCAAATCCACGTCGCTGACCTGATGGACGCTTTGGCCGTTCAGGGCGGTGATGATGTCGCCGGGCTGCAGGCCCTGGGCGGCGGCATCGGAGCCGGCGCTGACGCTGACCACATAGATGCCGTCCACCTCATTGCCCTCCTGATCGCCGGCAGTGACGGCGTAGCAGGTGATTCCCAGCACCGGGTGCTCCACCTCGCCCTCGGTGATCAGGGCGTTGACCACCCGCTGGGCGGTGGTGGAGGGGATGGCAAAGCCCAATCCTTCCACGGTGGTCTCGCTGCTCATGATCTTCATGTTGTTGACGCCCACCACCTGGCCGTAGATATTGATCAGGGGGCCGCCGGAGTTGCCGGAGTTCAGGGCGGTGGTGGTCTGAATCAGGGACATGGAATAGCCGTTTACAGTGACGCTGCGGTTGAGGGCGGAGACAATTCCATTGGAGAAGCTGCCCCGGTAGTTGATGCCCATGGGGTTGCCGATGGCGAAGCACTCGTCTCCCACCACCAGCTCGTCGCTGGAGCTGAACTCTGCCGGGGTCAAGCCCTGGGCCTCCACCTTCAGCAGGGCCAGGTCGCTGTTGGGATCCTCTCCCACCAGCAGAGCCTCATAGGTTTGGTTGTCGGCGGTGGTCACCTGGGCATGGCTCTGAAGGGCCACCACATGCTGGTTGGTCAGAATGTAGCCGTCCTCCGAGAGGATGATGCCGGTGGCATAGGCCCCGCTCACATCGCCGTATACCGTGATGGTGACCACGCTGGGGGCCACCTTGGCGTAGATCTCCTGATAACTCAGGGGCTCCAGCCCCTGGGAGGAGAGGAGCTCCAGCGCAAAGGGGGCGTCCCCCTGGTAGCGCTGAATGTCGCTGGGGCCGGTCTCCTCGTCATCGGCGCTGTCGCCGCTGCTTCCGTCGTCCTCCTGGCTGGAGGGGGGATCCACATTGACGGAGAAATCATCGTCCCCGGAATAGTTGTCCGCTCCGGAGATATTCAGCCCGGCGGCGGGGGCAAAGGCGGAGATCACCTGGAAGGCCCCAAAGCCCACGCCGCAGATCACCAGGGCAGCAATCAGGATGATCAGCGCGCCCCGGAGAGGCGAGCGGCGCTTTTTTGGGGGCTGCTGCGCTCCGGCGGGGGGACTGGGGGCGTCGGCGGCGCTGGGCCGGCCGGCCGCAGGTCCCTGGGGGGCCGGCTGGCGGTCAGGGGCCGGGGCGCTGGGGTGGGAAGTCCAGTTCCAGGGATCGTCCTGATCTGCGGCGCCGCGGCGTTTCAAATAATCCCAGTCCTGCATGGGCGGTTCCTCCCGAATCAAATGTGGTTCAGCCGGTCACCCGGCCAGGGTCAGGGTAAAGATGAACTCCGTCACGCCGTCGCGGCTGGTGACAGTGATGTTCTCCTTGTGATTGTTGAGGATGGTCTTGACAATATAGAGTCCCAGGCCCACGCCCTCCTTGTCGATGCTGCGGGAGCGGTCCGATTTGTGGAACCGGTCGAAGATCATGCTCAGCTCCTCCGGAGGGATGGTCTCCCCCTGGTTCTTGATAGAGATATAGGCCTTGGAGCCCTTAGTGGTAATGGAGACGGCGATGGCGGTGCCCGGGGCGGCAAACTTGGCGGCGTTGTCCAGCAGGTTGTAACAGACCTGGGTAATGCCGTCCGGATCGCCCCAGACCAGCACCGGCTTGTCGGGGATTTGCACGTCCATGTCCAGTTGACGGCCTTTGATCTTGCCCTCCAGGCTGATCATGACCTGGACCATGGTCTCGCCCACGTCGAACTCCACCTGGCTCTGGACCGATTCCCGGGCCTGGAGGGCGCTGACGTCCAGCATCTTCCGCACCAGCCGGCTGAGCCGGGCGGTTTCAGAGGAGATCACCTGGAGAGAGTCATTGACCTTTTCCGGCGGAATGGTGCCGTCCAGAATGCCGTTGGTAAAACCGGAGATGGTGGTCATGGGGGTCTTGAGCTCGTGGGAGATGTTGGCCACGAACTCCTGGCGCCGTTTTTCCGAACTGGCCAGGGAGTCGGCCATGGCGTTAAAAGCGGTGGCCAGGTCGCCCATCTCGTCCTTGCGGCCGTAGTCCGCCACCCGCACATCATACTCGCCCATGCCGAACCGGCGCACGGCGTCGGCCATCTCCCGCAGGGGTTTGACCTGCTGCAGGGAGAAGATGGAGCTGGAGATAAAGGCGATGCACAGCACCACCATGGCGATGAAGAAAAAGATGGTGGCCAGGGCCTTCCAGAGTACCACCAGTTCCCCGGCGGAAGTGGTCAGAAACACCAGATAGGCCACCGAGAGCTGATTGCCGGATTGTTCATAGATGGGCATGCCGGCCGCAAAGTAGAGGTTGGGATAGATGCCCAGATCGGACATGCCCGAGTAATGCCCCTGAGACACCAGCAGATCCACCACACTGGAGGAGATGGTAGATCCGGAATAATTTTCCATATCCCTGCCGTCTGCAGTGTAGTGGAGCACATTGCCCGATCGGTCGCAGATCAGAACATCGGAATCTGCAATGATGGACAGGGCTGGGCCATATACATCGAAGAAGCCGGTTTTGGACGGATCATACCCCTGTTCCAGCACATCCTGGGTCAGCTTGGCCACATAGGTGACGTTGATGTCCATGGTCTGCTTCTTCTCCTGCACCATGTAGCGGTAGCTCAGGGTCATGAAGGCCACTGCCAGCAGGGAGAAGGAGATCAGGATGACGCCGGCAATGAGCAGAAAATGGCGCCGGAAGAGGGTGCTCTTCATGACGGTTCGACCAGCTCGAATTTATAGCCCACGCCCCAGACCGTCTTCAGGCTCCACTGGTCGCTGACCCCCTCCAGCTTTTCCCGCAGCCGTTTGATGTGCACATCCACGGTGCGGCTGTCGCCGAAGTAGTCAAAGCCCCACACCTCGTCCAGCAGCTGGTTGCGGGTAAACACCCGGTTGGGGGAGGAGGCCAGGTGATAGAGCAGCTCCATCTCTTTGGGCGGGGTGTCCACCCGCTTGCCGTCCACCAGCAGCTCATAGGAGTCCAGATTGATGACCAGCTTGTCAAAGGTGAGCTTCTTTTCGGCGGAGCCGTTTTCCCCTTCGCCATAGCGGCGCAGCACCGCGTGGATGCGGGCCAGCACTTCCTTCATGTCGAAGGGCTTTACGATGTAGTCGTCCGCGCCCATCTCCAGGCCGTTGACTTTGTCCTCGGTCTGGCCCTTGGCGGTCATCATGATGATGGGGGTCTTGCCCGCCTCCCGGATCTTGCGGCACACCGCCCAGCCGTCCATCACCGGAAGCATGATGTCCAGCAGCACCAGGTCGGGGCCCCAGGCGCGGAACTCCTCCACGCCCTTGCCGCCGTCCGGAGCGGTGCGGGTCTCAAAGCCCTCCTTCTCCAGATAGAGCTGGAGCAGCTGGGCGATATTGTTGTCGTCTTCTACGATGAGTACCTTGGTTGCCATGAATAGCACCTCTTTTTTGCATTGTCTCAGAAATATTGTACTTCAAATCACAAAAAGGCGGTGAATTTTTTGTAAATACTGCGGTGGCGCGGGGTCAGATTTGCCCGCCCCCCAATGCCGACAGCCCCCGCGCCAGGGAGCGGGAGACCAGCGCCCCTTCTCCCGGGGCGCGCAGATAGCTCCGGGCCAGCCGGAGCATGCCCCAGGCCAGCGCCCGGGGCTGGGTTTCCTCCAGGGCCAGCAGGGCCAGGGCGGCCAGGGGCCGGTTCTCCTGCTCCGCGCCGTCCAGTCCGGCGCGCTGCAGGGCCAGCTGAATCAATACGGCGGGATTTCCCCGGTCCAGCCTGGCGGCTGTCTCCGGCCTGGGGGAGCCGAGCAGGGCGTTCAGCGTCCAGGAGAGGGGGGAAATCCGGGCGGGAAAATCCGGTATACGGGGCAGCGGAGGGAGGGGAAGCGGCGTCCCATCCGCCCTTTGCGTCCGGGCGCGGCGCCACCAGTCCGCCGACAGGTCAAAGCACAGCCACTGGCCGCTGGCATAGCACCGCGGCAGGTCGGGATGGGAGGGGATCAGCTGTGCCAGGCGGGAGGGGGGAACTCCCAGCACCTTGGGATAGGGGGAGGTCAGAGCGCCCGTCTCGGGAGAGAGGGACACTTTTGCCCCTGGGGGCGAGGGGCGGCCCAAATCGGCGGCGGCCTGTTCCAGGGCTGCCGCCGCTGCCTTGCAGACCTGGGCGATGCAGCCGGCGGGCATCAGCTCTTGACCGGGCTGGACTCCCGCACGTCGATGCGGAACAGGCTCTGCCCCGCCAGGGTGTGGTTGATCTCAATGTCGTAGTTGATCTCCAGTTTGCCGCCGTTTTGGTCCAGGGTGGAGCGGAGCTTTCGGGCCAGGATGCCCACCTCCATGCTGCCGTACGGGGTGGAGTAGAGAGACATGTGGCGGCGGCCCTCTTCAAAGACCATCTCCGAGCTGACATTGCCCATCCGCAGCAGGGTGACCCGTTCCGGCTCCACATGAAATACGGTGGTGGTGCCCTCCATGCCGGTCAGCTCACTCTCCTGGTAGGACAGCCGCAGGGCGCCCTCCGCGTCCTCCAGCTTGCCCTCGGTGACCAGTTCGATGTTGTCGCTGTCCATCCCGGCGTAGTGCTGCAGGCCCTGGATAGAAATGATGACGTCTTTTTCCATATAGATCATACTCCAAAGTTTTAAAATCAGAAATCAGGCGGCTCAGTAATTTTCGATGGCCACTTGTTCCACCGGTTCTGTGACCTCCCGCCCCAGAAAGATGGAGGCCAGGTCGTGGAAGCTCTCCACGCTGTCGCTGACGTACCAGCGGTATTCGCCCCGGCGCTCCGGGTCGGCCATTCGGCCGCTGCGCTCCAGCCAGTCCCGGACCTGGTCGGCCACGCAGGCGCCGGAGTCCAGCAGGGCCACCTCCGGCCCCATGAAGTTCCCGATCACCTGGGAGAGGAGCGGGTAGTGGGTGCAGCCCAACACCAGGGTGTCCACGCCGGCGCGGCGCAGGGGGGCCAGGTATTCGGCGGCCACGGTTTCAATGACCACGTCTCCGGGGGTGGTGCGGCCGTTTTCCACCAGCGGGACGAACAGGGGGCAGGGCTGGTTGAACAGCTGGGCGCCGGGATTGCGCCGGGTGATGACCGCCTCATAGGCCCCGGTGCGGATGGTGGCGGGGGTGGCGATGATGCCGATTCGGCCGCTTTGCGTGGTCTGGGCGGCCCGGCGGGCGGTGGGCTCCACCACCCCGAAGAGGGGCACCTGCTGGCTCTGGGCCAGGGTGTCCAGGGCGATGGAGGACACGGTGCCGCAGGCGATGACAATGGCTTTCAGATCAAAGGTGCGCAGAAAGCGCACATCCTGGGCGGCATAGCGGCGGATGGTCTCCCGGGAGCGGGTGCCGTAGGGAACCCGGCCGGTGTCGCCAAAATAGATGATATGCTCGTTGGGCATCAGCTCTGCCAGGCGGCGCACGGCGGTCAGGCCGCCCAGGCCGGAATCAAACACGCCGATGGGCCGGTTGTCCATGTGAGGTTACCTCCATTGTCTGCGGTTTGGGCAGACTTTATTGCAAAATTGCGGAGACGGTATTTTGCTTAATATCTAATGATACCATAACAGCTCTGACAAGTAAATCTTTTCCCTGGGGATTGTCCATAAATTGGGGAGAGAGCGGCGGCGGGCACATTTGACTTTTCAGGAGAATAGATTATAATATGCATACCGGAGCGGCCTGGCGCCGCCCAGCGGTCAGACGGTTTTTCGGGAAAGGAGGCGATCCTCCGTGGATCTTCATTTGACCACGAAACAATTCCGGCGTCTGCTGGACATGGCATATATCGGAAACTGGGTGCTCAATTCCGCCCGGGGAGATGACCGGTTCCAGGACTATGACGAGGTGGAGTCGCTGCTGTTTGCCAAGGCCGCCCAGGAGGGGATGCCCGCCCTGGCAGAGTTGTGGCAGGGCCAGGTGGTGCCTTCCCGGGCTTTTGCGGAGGGGGGCATTCACGAGGCCATCGCCGACTACGAGGACGCGGTCTTCTTCGACATCCTGGCCGAGGAGCTAGCCCGGCGGGATATGGACGACGCCCCCATTGACGAGTCCAATTTTGCCGAGCTCACCCGGCGGATGGACGCCTATATGGCGGAGTTTGAGGCCCATGGCACCGACCATGTCCAGGTGGAGAGCGACCTTCTCTGAAACTGGAATATTTTGCCGCAGAACAGGCCTGTTCTGCGGCGTTCTTTTGGGATTTTAAAAGTTACGAAAAAGTTACAATTCTCATCTTGACGAACTTGGGCGGAAAGAATATGATATACAAAGCCATCATATGCAAAGGTGAGAGATAACCCGGGCGGGGCCTGGGAGATCAAGGAGGATCAGCGACATGGATCATTTAGACGCCCTGGAGGCGCAGAGCATCTATATCCTGCGGGAGGCATACAAAAAACTGGGCAAGCTGGGCATGCTCTGGAGCATCGGAAAGGACTCCACGGTGCTGCTTTGGCTGGCAAAAAAGGCCTTTTTCGGCCACTGCCCCTTCCCCTTTATCCATGTGGATACCACTTATAAGATTCCCGAGATGATCGCCTTCCGGGACAAGGTGGCCCGTGAGCTGGATCTGGATCTGATCGTCCACACCAACACCGCCGCCATCGAGGCGGGCATGAACCCCCGGGACTACCCCAAGCTGGTGTGCTGCAAGGCCCTCAAGACCGACGCGCTGCAGCAGGTCATCAAGGAGTACGAGTTTGACGGCCTGATCGTGGGGGTGCGCCGGGACGAGGAGGGCAGCCGCTCCAAGGAGCGGGTGTTCTCCGAGCGCAACGCCAACGACGAGTGGGACTACACCAACCAGCCCCCGGAGCTGTGGGACCAGTTCAAGACCGACTTCCCCAAGGGCAACCACATCCGGGTCCACCCGCTGCTGGCCTGGAGCGAGATCGACATCTGGGAGTACATCCGCCGGGAAAATATTCCGGTCATTGACCTCTATTTCGCCAAGGACGGCTACCGCTACCGCTCCCTGGGCTGCGCCCCCTGCACCGGCAAGATCAAGTCCAACGCCACCACCGTGGACGAGATCATCGAGGAGCTGCGCCACACCACCACCGGTGAGCGCGCCGGCCGGGCTCAGGACCAGGAGGACGCCTATGCCATGCAGAAGCTCCGCAAGGAAGGATATATGTGAGGGAGAGGGAGCCAATGAATAGCGAACGTGAGATTTTGAATATCGTGGTGGTGGGCCATGTGGACCACGGCAAGTCCACCTTCATCGGCCGGCTGCTCTACGACACCCAATCCCTGCCCCAGGGCACGGTGGACAAGGTGATGCGCATCTCCAAGGAGAGCGGCAAGCCCTTCGAGTACGCCTACCTGCTGGACGCCTTTGAGGAGGAGCAGAAGCAGAACATCACCATCGACACCACCCAGATTCAGTTCCAGACGGACAAGCGGGATTACGTCATCATCGACGCCCCGGGCCACAAGGAATTTCTGAAGAATATGATCTCCGGCGCCGCCGATGCCGAGGCCGCCTTCCTGCTCATCGACGCCCGGGAGGGAGTCCAGGAGCAGTCCAAGCGCCACGCCTATCTGCTCTCACTGCTGGGTATCCGCCGCTGCTATGTGCTGGTGAACAAGATGGACCTGGTGGGCTACCGCCAGGAGGTCTTTGAGCAGATCCGGCGGGACATGGAGGCCTACCTCAGCGAGCTGCATGTCCATCCCATCGGCTACATCCCCATCTCCGCCTTTGAGGGCCAGAACATCACTGAAAAGAGCGAGAAGCTGTCCTGGTGGCACGGGCTGACCGCCCTGGAGGCCATGGACTCCATCGAGAAGGAGAAGGGCCTGGAGCACCGGGCCCTCCGGTTCCCCATCCAGGACGTGTACAAGTTCGACGACCGGCGGATCATCGCCGGCCGCATCGAGTCGGGCACCCTCTCCGCCGGGGATGAGATTACCATCTATCCCGAGGGCAAGACCACCCGGGTCAAGACGGTGGAGTACTGGGCCCCCCGGGACAAGAAGAGCACCGTGAAGGCCGGGGAGAGCGTGGGCATCACCGTCACCGACGAGTTCTTCAACAAGCGGGGCGAGCTGATCACCTTCGCCAGCCAGAAGCCCCTGATCTCCAACACCTTCCGGGCCAACCTGTTCTGGATGGGCAAGGAGCCCCTGGTGCGGGGCAAGAAGTACAAGCTCAAGCTGGCCACCGCCGAGAGCGAGTGCGAGCTGGAGCAGATCCTGCGGGTCATGGACGCCGCCACCCTGGACGGGGGGGCCAAGGATCAGATCGACCTGAACGACGTGGCCGAGGTGGTCATCTCCTGCAAGGACACCCTGGCCTTCGACACCTTTGCCGACTGCGCCGTCACCGGCCGGTTTGTGCTGGTGGACGGCTACGACGTGGCCGGCGGCGGCATCATCATGGCCGCCGAGGAGCCCAAGAGCCAGATCACCGGCACCTCCTTCCGCTATCCCGGCGGCCGGGTCAAGTCGGGCATCTTTGACGAGTATTTCTACGACTACAACAAGCTGGAGATCGTCAAGGCGGAGGCCCCCACCGCGGTCTACGGCGTGGGGGACGAGCTCCCCCTGTCCGGCCTGAGCTATGAGTATCCCCGGTATATGGACATCCTGCTGCTCAAGAAGGGCAAGGCCATTCTGGTGCGGGACAGCCGGGTGGAGCGCATCGACGAGCTGAAGGACTACAGCTATAACGGCCTGCCCGTGGTCAACGGCCGGGGCCTGGAGATTCAGATCGGCAGCGAGGAGGAGGCCGCCCGCTTTGTGCGGGAGAACGCCGTGGCCCAGGAGCAGGACCGCAACGGCGGCAACATCGCCGAATTCCTGAACCGCTGGCTGAAATTTGAGACCTACCGCCAGATCCGCTGCATCAGCAGCCACGACGACGCGGAGAGCGCGCTGCCCAACTCCAAATAAAAAAGAAACAACAAGGCGCGGACCTGTATTTCGGCAGGTCCGCGCCTGTTTGTTTCCTGCGGTTATCGTCTCTGCACCCCGCTCCGCGCCCGGCCCAGAGCCAGAACGACGGTCACAGCGGCGGCGCACGCCACCGCTCCGCCGGCAACGCCCAGCGCCAGAGGGATGGCTCTACCGGGGGTGGAGGGTGCGGCCAACCCCTGCGCTGAGGCATAGGCCGACAGTAACTCCGCCAGTTCCGGGCCAACATACCAGCGGCCGTTTTCAAAGGGCATAAACTCCGGCCGCGCGGCAAAGGGAACGGCGCTGACGGTGCCGGCGGCGTCCACGGCCACCACAACTGTTGTGGTCCAGGGGGCGGCGGGAAGCGCGGTGAGGTAGACCGAGGTGAAGTCCGTCCCGGCCAGCAGTATTTCGACCGCCTCAGGGTCAAAGAGGTGGGTGTCGCTGGCGGGAGGGGCTTGATATTGCTCGGTGGTGAACTCCGACTCCCTAATGACAGCGGCAGCGAAGCCGTCCCCCATGTCCACCGGTACCATCCAGACCGGCTGACCTGTTTTGGCCGTTAGAGCTTCAAAATCTCCCTCCAGAGCCTGAACCAGATCCTGCCAGTCAAAGCGGTACACCCGTACGGCTCGGTCAAAGCGCACTGTTCCCGTGGAGGACAGAGCATCCAGGATGTCGTCCTCCATGCCATAATACGCCTCTGCGTTCGCATCCTGGGCCAGGATATCGTCTCGATAGTCGTAGGCCCGGGCGCTGACAGGCGTCCATACGATACAAAGGCAGACTGCCATGAGGCACATTGGTAGCTGCTTTTTCATCGGATGCTATCTCCTTCCTATATTGGTTCGGCCTGCGGGCAGAGCAGGATCGTGAAAAGGAAAGACGTGGTGGGCAAGGTCAGGGCGAGGTATGCGTTCTTGCGTGGATATCCCCGGCGGCCCTGCTGCGCCGCGCCCAGCGGAACAGCAGCAGGGCGGCGCAGAGAAAGAGGGGAATGCTGATCCACTGGGAGGTGGACAGGCCCCACCAGATGCCCCGCACGGTATCTCCCCGGAGAAACTCGTCCCCAAAGCGGAAGGCGGAGTAGAGCAGCAGATACAGGGGGAGCAGCACCCCCCGCCACTTCTCCCTTCGGCTCAGCCGGTGGAGCAGCAGGAAGAGCGCAAAGTCGAAGGCGGCCTCCAGCAGCTGCACCGGAAAGCGGCGTACGCCGTCGGCCTCGGGGAAGAGGGAGCGGGTGTATATAAACCCGACGGAGCAGGGAATGCCGTAGCAGCAGCCGCCCAGAAAGCAGCCCACCCGGGCGAAGCCGTGGAACAGGGGTGCGGCGGGGGCCAGCAGGTCTGCATAGGGGGTCAGAGGCTTTTTCCGGATCCGGCGGTCGATGACGGCGGCCAGGATGCCGCCCCCCAGGCCGCCGTAAAAGACAGAGCCGGAGAAGCTGATCCGGAGCGCCTCCAGCAGCCCCTTCCAGCTGGTCTGGCGGAAAATCTCGGGCAGGGTGTTGTAATTGACCAGGGCGTAGAGCAGATGACCGCCCAGAAAGACGCCTATGCAGACTATCAGGCCCAGAATGATGACATCATTTTCGTCCATTCCGCGGCGCTTTGCAGAGCGGCACAGATACCAGCCGGAGATCAGAATGCCCATCACCGCCATGGCGGCATACATGGGAATGATGCGGCCGAAGAGCACGAAATAGGGGAACAGGGGGATCACCTCCGGAGAGAAGAAGACATCCGTGTGCCTGGGCACACGGATGTCCGGGTTGCAGGAAAGGGATGGGTTATCCCGCCATGGCGCCCAGCACAGCCAGGCCGCACACGGTGCAGATCAGACCCAGCACAGCGAAAGCGGTGCCGACAATGCCCAGCACCAGACCGGCGGTGGCCAGGCCGGAGGCGGAACCGGTGGCGGCGACACTCATTTGACGGCCCTTCACGCCCAAAATGATGCCCAGAATGGCACAGATGGTGGTGAAGTAGCACACCACGGGGATGAAACCGCCGACAATGCCCAGAATACCCAGTACCAAAGCGGCGATGGACAGATTTTGCCCGTTGTTGACTTCGTTATTCATATGCTCTCTACCTCCCAAAAGTTTGGATATGCTAAGTATATCATAGATTGGGGAAAAAGCAAGAAGAGAAGTGTTTTCGCTCAAAAAGGAGAGAATGGCGGCGGAACGGCGCCGCCGGCCGGGAAGGGCGGCGAAACCCCGGTATGGCTGGGCGCGCCGGAATCTGCCATGGCCTGGCAGCTCTGCCTGCTGCAGCAGTCAACCCGATTGTCCTTGACGCCAGGGCTGGAACGGGGTAAAATGAGAAAAAGTTTTCACATAAAAACAGTTTCAAAGGAGGAATATTTTGAGACGAAGGATTTGGAGCCTGGCGGCGGCGCTGTGCCTGTGCTCCTTGCTGGCTGGATGCGGCGGCCAGCCCGCCCAGCGCGCTGAGACGGATGCCGGCACGCCGGGGCCCGCCGCCTCCCAGCCCGCCCAGCAGACGCCGGCAGAAGAGACGCCGGCCGAAGAGACCCCGGAGGGAGACCAGGGCGGCGCCGGCGGCGACCAGATCGGGGACAGCGACCTGCTGGCCCAGGCCGACGCGATGATGGAGGAGTATTACGGCCCCGGGGTCCAGAAGGCCGGGACCCAGAGCTATCAGCTCAAGGAGGCCTACGAGGCCGCGGCCGGCTTTTACTGCTATATCTACCAGGTGGAGCGGACCAGCGACCTGCTGGATCAGTCCTTCCTGGTCTGGGTCAAGATCGAAAAAGGCGGCCGGGTCTGCGTGCCCAGCCGGATGGATCTGGACACGGTGGCCCCTCAGTATGAGGTGGACGAGACCCACACCTGGAAGCTGGAGGGCACCTATACTTACGCCGACGAGGACCACGACTACACTGTGGACATCCTCCAGGTGGAGGGGGACACGGTCACCCTGACCTACAGCGTCGCCGACAATTTCGGCGGCCTGGCCCGCAGCGAGGCGGTGGACAGCCCCATCACCGTGGAGCTCCAGGAGAACCAGCGGGGGGACGAGCGCTATGAGGACTGGTCCATCCCCATCACCGACGGAAACGACGCCATCAACCTCTATCCCTTCGGGGCGGAGACCACTTCCGGCGGCCTGGGCAGCGGCATGTGCATCGAGGGCTGCTGGCTGACCAAAAACTGAACGAAAAAAACACCGGTGTGCCTGAGGCACACCGGTGTTTTTGCTGTTGTTATGCGCTCCCGGCCTGGGCGGCGGCCAGGGCCTCCGCGTCGGCGCGGCGCTTCTGCTCGATGGACTCCTGGAGCATCATATCCTTCACCTTCATGAGCCGGATGGTGGAGTTGCGGTCGTTCTCCTCCAGCTTCATGGAGATATACTTGATGCTCTCCTCGGTCTGAGGGATCATCACATATTCCAGGGCGTTGACCCGGCGGCGGGTCTTTTCGATCTCCTCCGCCAGCAGCTGGGTGGTCTTTTCAATCTGGGCCAGCCGCAGCATGTCCTGGAACACCGAGGACAGGGCGTCCACCGCGTCATCCAGCTCGCAGCTGGTGGTGGCAAAGCCGTAGGGATAGATGTCCCCGGTGCCGCCCACGGTGCTGAAATGGTACTCCGGCACCGAGACGGACATGATATTCTTGGTGGTCAGCCCCAGCTCCACGCTCTGTTTGGGATAGAGCAGGGCCTGCTCCAGCATCTCGGCGCTCATCAGGGCGGAGGCCACGGTAAAGGAGGCGTGGGCACGCTTCAGGCCCTCTTCCACCCGCTGCCGGACCGCCCGGTTTTCCCGCACCACGTCCAGAAACTGCTTCATCAGCTCGTCCCGCTTGTCCTTGAGCAGCTTGTGGCCCCGGATGGCGGTCTTCAAACGCCCCTTGAGCCGGGTCAGCTCCATGCGGGTGGCGCTCACAGTGGTATTCGGCATGGGATGACCCCCTTACTCGGCGTCTTTCTTGGGGAGGTACTTGGCGATGTGCTCTTCCTTGATGCGCTTGAGCTCGCCCACCGGCAGGATGCTCAGCAGCTCCCAGCCCAGGTTCAGCGTCTCCTCAATGGAGCGGTTTTCTTCGTTCCCCTGGGCCACATAGCGCTTTTCAAACTCGTCGGCAAACTTGGCGTAGAGCAGATCGGTGGCGGACAGGGCGGCCTCGCCCAGGATGCTCATCAGCTCCTTGGCCTCCTTGCCGGTGGCGTAGGCGGCGAAGAGCTGGTTCATGGTGCCCGAGTGGTCCTCCCGGGTCTTGCCCTCACCGATGCCCTTGTCCTTCAGACGGCTCAGGGAGGGCAGCACGTCCACCGGGGGTACGATGCCCTTGCGGTACAGCTCCCGGCTCAGGATGATCTGGCCCTCGGTGATATAGCCGGTCAGGTCGGGGATGGGGTGGGTTTTGTCGTCCTCGGGCATGGTCAGGATGGGGATCATGGTGATGGAGCCCTCCTTGCCCAGCTGACGGCCCGCCCGCTCGTACATGGTGGCCAGGTCGGTGTACAGATAGCCCGGATAGCCCCGGCGGCCCGGGACCTCCTTCTTGGCCGCGGAGATCTCCCGCAGGGCCTCGGCGTAGTTGGTGATGTCGGTCATGATGACCAGCACGTGCATCCCCTTCTCAAAGGCCAGGTACTCCGCGGCGGTCAGGGCCATCCGGGGGGTGGCGAT
>CAUGSS010000037.1 GCA_959602365.1 uncultured Eubacteriales bacterium | reverse complement strand
GACCACGTTGATACCGGGGGCGTCTTTGACCCAATGGCCGTCCCGCCGGTCTCCCCATTTTCTGGGGCGTTTCTCCAAAAAAGACACGAAATGATCTCTCCTCGATGAATTCTCTATTTCTCCACTCGAGTTAATATAGTACCATAAATCTTAATCTTTGCATAGTCTAAATAACAGGAAAAATGATTGAAGGGCCAGGGGGGCGATGCTATAATAACTGTACAGAAAGACGAAGGTTCCGGTGGTTGAGCGGGGGCCGCCCGGCGCTGGAAACAATCGGCAGGGAGAAAATTATGTATACCAGAGTGAGAAGGGGCCGGCGGCGCCGGATCCGCCGGAGATGGCCGCTGGCCGTGCTCTGCGGACTTGCGGTACTGGCGGTGGTGTTGTTTGTGCTGCGGGGCCGCACCGCTGGGGGGCAGGCGCCGGACCGGGAGAGCGCCCTGTGCGTGGTCTGCATCGACCCGGGCCACGGCGGCAGCGATCAAGGCACCTCCTGGGAGGGGCGGCTGGAAAAAGAGGACAACCTGGATATGGCGCTGGCCCTTCAGCGGGCGCTGGAGGCGCGGAACATCTATGTTGTGCTGACCCGGGAGGACGACACCAGCCTGACTTTGGAGGAGCGGGTGGCCTTTGCCCAGGCAGAACAGGCGGACTATTATATCTCTCTGCACCGCAATTATGCGGATGTCAGCGCCTGCGGAATTGAGATCTGGGTGGCGGAGCAGTGCAGCGATGCCGCCCTGTCCCTGGCCCAGGAGGTGGAGCAGGGGCTGGTCTCGGTGGGGGTCCAAAACAACCGGGGCGTCCGTCAGGGCAGCCAGAGCGGCTCCGGGGATTACTATGTGCTGAGCCACACCACCATGCCCGCCATTCTCATTGAGATGGGCTTTATCCAGGATGAGGAGGACAACCGCCTGCTGGATCGGAAGCGGCGCTCCTATGCCGAGGCCATCGCGGATGCGGTGGTTGCCGTGGAAGGCGGCTGAGGGCAAAGTGACAGGGTGGCGGTGCCAAAATGCCGCTCCAGCGGCGGAGGAACAGGGCCGCGCGGCTGGAGGCGGACGGGAGGAGAGGGACAATCCATGAGACGAAATAAAATGTTCCCGGTGTGCTGTGCCGTGCTGGCTGTGCTGGCCCTGCTCTGCGCCGGTTGCGGCGGGGCGCCGGCGGCAGGATCGGACGCCGCGTCAGCCTCCTCCGGGGAGCCGGAACAGCCCCGGGTGGAGTATCAGATTGCGCTGGAGGAGCAGGTCAGTCTGACCGAGGGGGAGAACGTCCAGCTGACTGCCTCGGTCTCTCCGGAGGGAGAGGTAAACTGGAGCAGCGACGATGCCCAGGTGGCCCAGGTGTCCAGTGGCGGACTGCTGATGGCGGTGGGGGCGGGAACTTGCACCATCACCGCCGCCTGTGTTCAGGACAGCTCTGTCACTGCCCAGTGCTCTGTCAGCGTACTGCCCCGGGCGGAGGAGAGCGGTCCCGTGTCGGAAGAGGAGCCTGCCGGAGAGACGGAACCGGCTGCCCCTGAGACCAACGGCCGTCTGATCGCCATTGATGCGGGCCATCAATCCCAAGGGGACTATGACACGGAGCCGCTGGGACCCGGTTCCAGCGAGCAAAAGGCCCGGGTCAGCTCAGGCACTCAGGGGGTCTCTACCGGCATTCCGGAGTACGAGCTCAACCTCCAGGTGGCGCTGAAGCTGCAGTCCGAGCTGGAGGAGCGGGGCTATGAGGTGCTGATGATCCGGACCACCAACGACGTCTCTATCAGCAATGCGGAGCGGGCGGCCATGGCCAATGAGGCCGGCGCCGACGCCCTGGTGCGGATCCACGCCGACGGTTCCGAGGATTCCAGCAGCAACGGGGCCATGACCATCTGCATGACTTCCTCCAATCCCTACAACGCCGCCCTCTACGACCAGTCCAGCGCCCTGTCCCAGGCGGTTGTAGACAGCCTGTGCGCCGCCACTGGGGCCAGAAACCGGGGGGTGTGGGAGACGGACACCATGAGCGGCATCAACTGGAGCCAGGTGCCGGTGACCATTGTGGAGATGGGCTTTATGACCAATCCCGCAGAAGATGAGAAAATGGCCACTGAGGAGTACCAGAACCAGATTGTCGGCGGCATTGCCGACGGTCTGGACACCTATTTCGCAGGGGGAGCGGGATGACGCCGCTGGAGATTGCCCTGCTGGTCTGGGCCGGGGTTGTCAATCTGGCCGCTTTCCTTGCCATGGGAGCGGACAAGCGCCGGGCCCGGAGGGGGCGCTGGCGGGTTCGGGAGCGCACCCTGTTCCTGCTGGCCCTGATCGGGGGCAGCGTGGGGGCCATCGCCGGGATGTGGCTGTTTCACCACAAGACCCGCCACTGGTATTTTGTCGTCGGACTGCCCGCCATTCTGGCCCTGCAGATTGGGGCGGCCTGGTTGATTGCGCACTATATTCTATAACGCAGCAAGCCCGCCGCGGCCTTCACAGGCTGCGGCGGGCTTTGGTATTGCGCCCGGCGCTCAGGGCACGAACCTGAGCGGCGGCCCCGCCAGCCGGATCACCCGGTCGGCCAGGGAGAGGGACAGGGCGTCGTGGGCGGAGTAGATGACGGGTATCTCCAGAGTGCGGATCAGAGACATCAGGGCCTGGGAGCGCTCCGGGTCGATGCCGCTGAAGGGCTCGTCCAACAGCAGCAGCTGTTTGCTTTGGCCATAGGCGAGGCATCGGGCCAGGGCCACCCGCCGCCGCATACCGCCGGAGAGTTCCTCCGGCCGGACATCGGCCGCATCCCCCAGTCCCACCGCCTCCAGCCAGGGCAGCGGATCGTCTCCCCGGGGGAGCACGACTGCAACCTGGGCTGCCGCGGTCAGTCCGGGCAGCAGCCGGTCCTCCTGAAAGAGGAAGGCGGTTTCTTCCGCGTTTGGCGCCTCCAGCACGCCGGATTGCGGGCGCTCCAGCCCCCCCAGCAGCCGCAGCAGGGTGGTCTTGCCGCAGCCGGAGGGCCCGGCCAGGGCGGTAATGCCCGCGTCGGGCAGCGACAGGGAGAAGTGGTCCAGGATCACCTTCTCACCATAGGAAAAGCAGACGTCGGTGAGTGTCATGCGCCCGTTCCTCCTTTCACCCCCAGTGCCCGCCGCACCAGCTTTTCCAGCAGCAGGGAGAGCAGGATGACCACAATGGTCCAGGCGAAGAGGGATGGAGTCTGAAGATAGATCCGGGAATAGTAGACCTGAGTGCCGATGGCGGCCTTGGGTAGGCAGAGCACTTCCGCCGCCACCCCGGATTTCCAGGCCAGCCCCACCGCGTTGCACACCCCGGCAGAAAAGTGGGGGCGCACCGCAGGGAGGTAGAGGTAGCGCAGCCGTTTCCAGCGGGAGAACTGATATGCCTGTCCCAGCTCCAACAGCTGGGGGTCGGCGGAGCGCAGGCCGGCGGACACGTTCTCCCACAACACCGGCAGCACCATCAGGGCAGTGATGACACAGGGCACCCGCCCGGTGCTCACCCACAGCAGCACCAGAATGATGAAGCTGGCCACCGGGGTGGCCCGCACCACCCGAATGGCGGGAGAGAGCACCCAGTCCGCCGCCGGGACCCAGTGGGTGGCCGCGGCGGCAAGGGTGCCCAATGCCACACCGATGGCGGCCCCCAGAAAGATGCGCAGCAGGCTGAGGGCGGTGCTGCGCCAGAACGGAGCGGTGACCGCCAGTTCTCCCAGCTCCCGGAGCACGGACAGCGGGGTGGGGATCAGCAGCTGCTGGTCCACCAAAAGGGCCGCGCCCCACCACACCGCCAACCAGAAGGCGGCGGGCAGCAGGGTGCGCAGCAGTCTGTCAGGAAGCGACGAAGTAGAAGTCTTCACCAGGGAGGGCACCTCCGATGGAATCAGGATTGGCCTCAAAGAGCACGTTGTAGTAGGGTTCAATGGCGCTCTGGATGTCGCCGCCGGTCACGCAGCACAGGTTGCAGTCCGGGATGGCCGAGGCGGCCACGGCGGCCTTGGCCACAATGCCGTAGGTCTCGCAGAGCTGGGAGGCCTCCTCCACATTCTCCTGGACATAGGAGATGGAGTCGGCGTATTCATTCAGGAAGGCCTTGACCGCCTCGGGATTCTCTTGGGCGAACTCGGTGCGCACCACCACGCAGCCCATGGTGAGCACACCCTCGTCGGTGACCTTGTCCCACTCCTCGGTCAGGTCCAGAGCGGTGCGCACATCGCTGTTCTGCATCAGCACGCTGGTGACAGCAGGCACCGGCAGCATGCACACCTCATAGGTGCCGGCGGCCATCTCGGTCATCAGCAGGTTGGAGTCCATGTACTCCACCGTCACGTCCTCCCCGGGGGTGAGGCCGTTCTGGGTGAGCAGGTAGTTGAGCACATACTCCGGGTTGGCCCCCTGGCCGGTGGCGTAGATGGTCTTGCCGGCCAGGTCCGCCATGCTCTGGATGGTGTCGCCGTTCTCCAGAATATAGAGCACTCCATAGGTGTTCAGGGCGCAGATCTGCACCCCGCCGCTGGTCTGGTTGTAGAGGTTGGCGGCCACGTTGGTGGCCACGGCGGCGATGTCGTAATCCCCGTTGGCCAGACCGGCCACCACGGCGGAGTTGTCGGTGGCTACGGTAAAGTTGTAGTGGTTGACCGTCTCGCCGTTGTCATTCCGCTCCATCAGCTTGACAGCGCCGATGCCGGTGGGGCCGGAGAGCACCGCCATGTTGATGTCGGTGCCGGCGAAGTCGGTGGCTGTCTCCCCGCTCTCGTCCGGCTGGGAGGCGTCAGGCGCATTGCCGGCAGAGGAGGTGGAGGCCCCGGCGCCGGCAGAGGTGTCCTGAGAGGCGGCAGAACCCGTCTGGCTGCTGCCGCAGGCGGCCAGCGCCAGGCAGAGGGCCAGGGCCAGCAGAAGTGCAGTGAGTTTTTTCATGGAGTTTCATGCTTCCTTTCTCTTGGTTTCTTTTGTGGCTTATGAGAGCCGGGACAGAAGTTCCGGCCGCTGTATCACAATCGTCCTGCCGTCCCGGCGTATTGCGTCCCGCTCCTCCAGCTTCTGCATCTCCCGGTAGAGTGCGGCCCGGCTGATGTTCAGGCGCGCCGCCAGCTCGGTCATGGAGCAGTTCAGCGATACCAGTCCCTCCCCGTCCATCTGGCGCAGCAGGAAGCCGGTCAATTTTTTCTCCCCGGTGCCCTGAATCAGCGCGTCGATCTTGTCGGAGAGAAACCGGATGCGGCAGGAGAGATAGTGGATGTAGTTGTCCCGGAACAGAGGCTGGCGGGCGATGAGCTGGCGCACCGCCTCCTGGGACAGGAAGAGGATGGTGCAGCTGCTCCGGGCGGTCAGGGTGGAGACATAGTCCACCTCATCGTTGAACAGAGCGGCGGCGCCGAACAGGTCGGCCTCCGTCAGCATACTGACCACCAGTTCCCCGTCCCCCTTGGTCACCAGCACCCGGCCGGACAATACGGCCGCCAGTTCTTTTCGGAACTGATCGGGGGCGTATATGACATCGCCCTTGGCAAATTGCCGTTTCTCCCAGGGAATTTCCTCCAGCAGCAGGTTCAGCCCCTCCGGTGTGTAGCCGTGGAACAGCGGGGAAGCGGACAGCGTGTTCAGTTCCTGCCCAGTCAGCATGGCACACCTCGCAAAAGTGTCTCATATGATACAAACATTGAGTAAGTATAGCAAGTTATATTCCAATCGTCAATAGTATATGGTGAAAAAAGCATGATATTGGCGCAAAACTTTTGTAAAACTACTTGCTTTTTCTGAGGGAGATGATACAATAATCCTATTCTTGTTTCAAACAGAAGGAAAGGAAGGTAATCCATTTTGAGCAGACTTTCTCTCATGACCGAAAGCCGCGCCGAGACCGTGGTGGAGGGGATCTACAAGGATATGGAGCGCCGTATCGCCGCATCTCCCCCGGGCATCTGTCCCGTGGATCTGACCTGGGCATTTCTGAAGATGTGCCATGCCCAGACCTGCGGCAAGTGCGTGCCCTGCCGGGTCGGCCTGACCCAGTTGAGCAATCTCATGGAGGACGTGATGAAGCATCGTGCCACCATGGAGACGTTGGAGACCCTGGAGAACCTGGCCAAAGTCATCTCTGACTCCGCCGACTGTGCCATCGGCATCGAGGCGGCCCGGATGGTGCTCAAAGGTTTGGAGGGATTCCGGGAGGACTATGTCTCCCATGTGGTGGATCACCACTGTATTGCCGCGGTGCCCCAGAGCATTCCCTGCGTGGCCAACTGTCCCGCGGGCGTGGATATTCCCGGCTATGTGGCGCTGGTGGGCAAGAAGCGGTACGCGGACGCCGTCCGGCTCATCCGCAAGGACAACCCCTTCCCCAGCGCCTGTGCCCTGGTGTGTGAGCACCCCTGTGAGACCCGCTGCCGCCGCACCCTGCTGGATGCCCCGGTGAATATCCGGGGTCTGAAGCGCACTGCGGTGGACCGGGCCGGCGTGGTGCCCGCTCCGGCGCGGATGCCCGAAACCGGCAAGAAGGTGGCCATCATCGGCGGCGGCCCCTCCGGCCTGTCCGCGGCCTATTACCTCCAGCTCATGGGCCACCAGTGCACCGTTTTTGAAAAGCACAAGCGGCTGGGCGGCATGCTGGTCTACGGCATTCCCGCCTACCGGCTGCCCCGGGAGCGGCTCCAGCAGGACATTGACTGCATTCTCTCCACCGGCGTCCAGGTCAAGCTCAACACCAAGGTGGGGGAGGGTGAGTACACCATGGAGCGGCTCCGGGAGGAGTATGACGCGGTGTACATCGCCATCGGCGCCCACACCGACAAGAAGGTGGGCATTGAGGGGGAGGACGCCAAAAACGTGCTCTCCGCCGTGGAGTTCCTGGGCAACATCGGCGACGACCAGATTCCGGACTTCACCGGCAAGAAGGTGTGCATCATCGGCGGCGGCAACGTGGCCATGGACTGCACCCGCAGCGCCATCCGCTGCGGCGCCGAGCGGGTGAGCATCGTCTACCGCCGCCGCAAGGAGGATATGACCGCCCTGGCGGAAGAGGTGGACGGCGCCATTGCTGAGGGAGCCGTTATGATGGATCTCCATGCCCCGCTGCGCATCGAGACCGATGACGAGGGTAAGGTGGCCGCCTTGTGGGTGTCCCCCAAGATCCCGGGCAAGATCCGGGACGGCCGGGTGAGCCCTGCCGGCTCCGGCCTGGAGGACAAGCGCATCGAGTGCGACGTGGTCATCGCCGCTGTGGGTCAGGGCATCGACTTCCACACCCTGGAGTCCTCCGGCATCCCGGTGGTCCGGGGGGTCATCAAGGCGGAGGATTGGACAGCGGTGGACAATGCGCCCGGCGTGTTCGCCGGCGGCGACTGTGTCACCGGCCCCAAGACCGCCATCCGGGCCATCGCGGCCGGCAAGGTGGCGGCGGCCAATATCGACTACTATCTGGGCTATAACCATGTGATTACCACCGACGTGGACATCCCCAACCCCGACCTGGCCGACAAGGCCTACTGCGGGCGCATCAACATGTCTGAGCGGGAGCCCGACGAGCGGAAGAACGACTTTGAGCTGATGGAACTGGTGATGACCGAGAAGGAGTCCTGTCAGGAGGCCGGACGCTGCCTGCGCTGCGACCACTTCGGATGCGGCATCTTTAAAGGAGGGAGAAAGACGGAATGGTAAATGTGACGATCAACGGCATTGCGCTCCAGGTAGAGGAGGGTACTTCCATTCTGGAGGCCACCCGTATCATCGGTATGCCCGTCCCCACCCTCTGCTTTCTGAAGGGGATCAACGAGATCGGCGCCTGCCGCGCCTGCGTGGTGGAGGTGGAGGGCGAAAAACACGCCCAGCACCTGGTCACCGCCTGCAATAACGCCTGCGAGGAGGGTATGGTCATCCATACCAATACCACCCGGGTCCGGGAGGCCCGGCGCACCAATCTGGAGCTGCTGCTCTCCCAGCACCGGATCAACTGTCCCGCCTGTGAGCGCAACGGCACCTGCGAGCTGCAAAAGGTAGTCTCCACCATGCCCATCGGAGACACCATGAACTACAAACACGAATACCCCGAGGACAACTGGGATACCACCCTGCCCATCATCCGGGACGAGAGCAAGTGCATTCGCTGCTACCGCTGCGTCTCCTTCTGCGACAAGGTCCAGTCCCTGGGGATCTGGGATATGGTGGGCACCGGCGCCCACACCTCGGTCAACGTCTCCCAGCACCGGAAGATGGGCCAGGCCGACTGCGCCTTCTGCGGCCAGTGCATCACCCACTGTCCCACCAATGCCCTGCACACCCGGGATGATACCAAGGCCATCATCGGCGTCAACGGCGTGCTCAACGACCCCGAGAAGGTGGTGGTGGTCCAGGTGGCCCCCGCCGTCCGGGCTGCCTGGGGAGAGACCTTCGGCCTGTCCCCGGAGGTGGCCACTGAGAAGCGCATGGCCGCCGCCCTGCGCCGCATCGGGTTCGACTATGTCTTTGACACCAATTTCTCCGCCGATCTGACCATCATGGAGGAGGGCACCGAGTTCCTGGAGCGCATCCAGCACCCGGAGGAGCACAAGTGGCCCATGTTCACCTCCTGCTGCCCGGGCTGGGTCCGGTTCCTGAAGAGCCAGTACCCGGACATGGTGGACAATCTGTCCACGGCCAAATCCCCCCAGCAGATGTTTGGTGCGGTGACAAAGACCTACTTTGCCAAAAAGATCGGCGTGGCTCCGGAGAACATCGTCTGCGTGTCCATCATGCCCTGCACCGCCAAAAAGGCGGAGCTGGCCATTCCCAACATCAACGATGCCGCCGAGGGCTGCCGGGATGTGGATTACTCCCTGACCACCCGGGAGTTCTGCCAGATGATCCGGGCCGACCAGATCGACGTGTCCGCCCTGCCCGAGGAGGACTTCGACTCCCCCCTGGGCACCGGCACCGGCGCCGCCGTCATCTTCGGCACCACCGGCGGCGTGATGGAGGCCGCCCTGCGCACCTGCTACTATGTCCTCACCGGGGAGAATCCCAGCGCCGACGAGACCTTCAAGGCGGTTCGCGCCCTGGGCAGCGACCAGCCCTGGATTGAGGCGGAGTACAACGTGGCCGGCATCACAGTCCGGGCTGCCGTGGTCAATGGACTGGGCAACGCCCGGCGCCTGATCCGGGCCATCCGCCGCGGCGAGGTGGAATATCAGTTCGTGGAGGTCATGGCCTGCCCCGGCGGATGCGTCGGCGGCGGCGGACAGCCCATCCACTACAACGAGGAGTGGGCGGCCAAGCGGGGCGCGGTGCTCTACAACTATGACAGCGCCAATACGCTGCGCTTCTCCCACGAGAATCCGGAGGTCCAGGCCCTCTACGCAGACTATCTGGGCCAGCCCTGCGGCGAGACAGCCCACCACCTGCTGCACACCGACCACCACGGCTGGAGCCTGCCCATGGCTCCGGTGCTGGATGAGGACGTGCGGATCTGAGTCCATACTACCTACACACGCTTCTGCGTTTCACCAAACTCCTTTCAAGGCAGTGCCCGCGCTACAGCGCGGGCACTGCCCCTGTTTGTAAGAGAGGCTTGGCGCCCCCATACAGACGTGGAAAAATCCAGGACAATCCGCTATGATAATATGTACCGCTCCTGGGGCGCGGCTGCGCACCCGGGAGAATACGCATTGAAGTCATGGGTGACTTGGGGAGAAAACAGATGTTTTCTGCTGTTTTTACTTCAGCTGCGCGGCATTTGCCGCGCGCATCAACCGCAGGGCGGTTTGTTTGGCAGACATTCAATAGGAGGCCACAGGTCCGCAGGGCAGGGGGGATTGCATGGAACGGGCTTTGGAGCGGCAGAGTCAGCAGAACTTTTTTCCATCTGTTCAAATCAACCTGTATGAAAGAGATGTACTCCATTGCACACCGCTGAAGCATGGAGGTGCAGAATATGGTTTTGACAGACGAACTGTGCGACTACTGGTTGAGTGCAACCGCCCGGGAGAAGAGCCGGGGACTGGAGATCGACATCAGCTTTGCTGTCTGTAACGAGCATGGCCTGTCTCAGATGTACCGCCAGTACAGCCGGGCCCTGGTACTGAGCGTCACCCTGGAGGCAGGCGGTCGCCCTCTCCTCCTTTTGGGAATCCTGAAGCGAGAGGGGAGGGGATGCGGCCGCCGCCGCGGCTTTGACGCCCGGCAAACAGAGGCCGGTCAGTCACCGGCGTTTTGTCCTGGAAAACCCAGAGACAGTGCGGCATTTTCGTCGGTTCCATGGTTGACATCTGGAGTGGGCCTGTTACAATAGTGACATTACATGTCAAGACAGTATATGACATAATGAGGGGGATTCCCATATGAACAAAGTCAAAGCGTTTTTAAAGCGCAAAGACATTGAGATCTCGGCCCGGCGCTATGGCATTGACGCCCTGGGGGCCATGGCCCAGGGCCTGTTCTGCTCGCTGCTGATCGGCACCATCATCAACACCGTGGGCCAGCAGTTCGGCATTGACTACCTGGTCACCATCGGCGGCTATGCCACCGCCATGTCCGGCCCCGCCATGGCGGTGGCCATCGGCTACGCCCTGCGGTGTCCGCCCCTGGTGCTCTTCTCTCTGGTGGCGGTGGGCTCCGCCGCCAACGGTCTGGGCGGGGCGGGCGGCCCCCTGGCAGTGCTGGTCATCGCCATTGTGGCCGCTGAATGCGGCAAGGCGGTGAGTAAGGAGACCAAGATCGACATTCTGGTCACCCCCGCCGTCACCATCTTTGTGGGCGTGGCCCTGTCCACGCTGATCGCGCCCCCCATCGGCACCGCCGCCAGCTGGGTGGGCCAGCTCATCATGTGGGCCACTGAGCTGCAGCCCTTCCTGATGGGCGTGGTGGTCTCCGTCCTGGTGGGGGTGGCCCTGACCCTGCCCATCTCCTCGGCGGCCATCTGCGCCGCACTGGGCCTCACCGGCCTGGCCGGAGGGGCCGCCGTGGCAGGCTGCTGCGCCCAGATGGTGGGTTTTGCCATCATGTCCTTCCGGGAGAACCGCTGGGGCGGGCTGGTCAGCCAGGGGCTGGGCACCTCCATGCTCCAGATGGGCAATATCGTCCGCAACCCCCGGATCTGGATCGCCCCCACCCTGACCAGTGCCATCACCGGCCCCCTGGCCACCTGCGTCTTTCACCTGGAGATGAACGGCGCCCCGGTGTCCTCGGGGATGGGCACCTGCGGCCTGGTGGGCCAGATCGGCGTCTACACCGGTTGGGTCAGCGACGTGGCCGCCGGGACCAAGGCGGCCATCACCGCCTTCGACTGGATCGGGCTGGTGCTGATCTGCTTCATTCTGCCCGGAGTGCTGACCTGGCTCTTCGGCCTGGCGGAGCGCAGGCTGGGCTGGATCAGGGAAGGGGACCTGAAGCTCAACTGAATCAAAACAGGAAAATGGCCGCCCCGTACGGGCGGCCATTTTTGCGTTGGGAAGAATGAATTCGAATGAAATTACAGGTCGATGCGTCCAAAGAAGGAGTCGTTGACCACATAGTAGGCGGCGTTGTCCTCGGGCTTCAGGTAGATGCGGCAGGACAGCACGGCGGTGCGCTTGTGCTCCGCCTTGAAGGCAGCCTTGGCCTTCTCGGACAGCTCGTCCATGTTGATCTCGTGGCCGTTGAACTGGACATAGTACTCCGGCTTCTTGGGGGTCACCTTCTTGGCGGTCTCCTTGACGGTCTGTGCGGCCTCGGTGCCCGCCTTGACGGCCTTCTTGACCGTGGGGGCGGCGGCCTTGCGGGCCTTTTTCACCATGGGCTTGGCAGCATCCACAACGGAGGCGGCGGCATCGCCGATGGCGTCGGTGGCCTTCTTTACATCTTCCAAGATCTCTTCGCTGGTTTTCTTAGCCATATGAAACAAAACTCCTTTCTAATTGCCCAGGGGTGATTTAAATAGACATTCTGCGGCACTGCTCCAGCAGGTTCCGGTCCAAATCCTTCTGGCACTGCAGGCCCTCTTCAATATCGATATCGATGATTTTGTTGTCCCGGAGCACGATGACCCGCTGGGCCTTGCCGGCCATCAGGGCCTCAACTGCGGCGCAGCCCATTTTGATGGCCATAACCCGGTCCTGGGAGGTGGGGGAGCCGCCCCGCTGGACGTGGCCCAGGATGGTGATGCGGGTGTCCACTCCGGTCTCTTCCACGATCTTGTCGGCCACCTGCTGGCAGGACATGTGATAGCCCTCCGCCACGATGATGATGTGGTGGTTGCGCCCATTGATGCGGCCGGTGCGGATCTTTTCCACCACGTCCTGCTCAAAGTTGCCCGGATCCTCCGGGACCAGGATGGCGGCGGCGCCCACGCTGGCGCCCACAGCCAGGGCCAGGTGGCCGTGATGGCGGCCCATGACCTCCACGACGGAACAGCGGGCATGGGACTGCATGGTGTCCCGCAGTTTGTCGATGGCGGTGATGGCGGTGTTGCAGGCGGTGTCAAAGCCGATGGTGTAGTCGGTGCAGGGAATATCGTTGTCGATGGTGCCGGAGACGCAGATACAGGGAACCCCCAGCCGGGACAGCTCCTGCGCGCCCCGGAAGGTGCCGTCGCCGCCGCAGCAGACCAGGCCGTCAATGCCCAGGAAGCGGCAGTTGTCCGCGGCCCTCTGCCGGTATTCGGGGTCAAACATCTCCTCGCAGCGGGCGGTGTAGAGAATGGTGCCGCCCTTCATCAGCAGGCCGTCCACATCCCGGGCGGTCAGCACCTTGAAGTCGTTGGCGATCAGTCCGGCATAGCCGTGGAGAATGCCCAGTACCTCGATGCCGTTGGCGATGCTGGTTCTGGTCACCGCGCGGATAACGGCATTCATGCCGGGGGCGTCGCCTCCGCTGGTCAGGATTCCAATGCGGCGAATCTTTTTTTCTTCAGCCATGTTCATAACCTCCTCATGCTCAAACCAGATGAGAGTGTCCGGCATCTCATTGTGCCATGGGATGTCCGGATTTCCAGGAATTGGATAATATGCCCGGGAGACGGGGCGGTGGGCAGTCAAGCAAAACCTGGGATATAACGCTGAAAATCGTTCTTGGATACGGGGTCATTTTAACCCACAAATGCAAAAAATTCAATGCTTGAGGGCGATGGAAGGGAGGCATTTTTTTCGTTTCGTAGAAACGGACAGAGGAGGCCGCGTTTTGCGGCCTCCTCTTTGGCTAAAATTGACTTAGGAAAAAGTGGTTTTTCCAAGTTTTGGCGCTCTTTTCCGCCTTTGCCTGGGGAAAATCCGCTTATTCGTAGCGCAGTGCGTCAATGGGATTGAGATTTGCGGCTTTGACCGAGGGAACCAGTCCGAAGATAATGCCCACCACCATGGAGAAGAGCACGGCGATAATGATGGACGGTGTGCTGATGGCCACCGGCACCATGGCCAGCATGGAGATCACCCTGGCCAGGATGATGCCCGCAATGATGCCCAGGACACCGCCGATGCTGCTGAGCATGGCCGCCTCAGTGAGGAACTGTCCCAGGATGGTGCGCCGTCGTGCGCCCAGTGCCTTTTTCAGGCCGATCTCCCGGGTGCGCTCTGTCACCGACACCAGCATGATGTTCATGACGCCGATGCCGCCCACCAGCAGAGAGATGGAGGCGATACCAATCAGCATGGCGTTGGTGGAGGAGGAGAGCTGCTGGAGCTGGCTGGCCTCGTCGGCCAGGTTGTTGCTCTGATACTGGATGGTGGAGTCGCTGGGGACCTTCAGATAGCCGTTGAGCAAGTCCGCGGTCTGCTTGCCGGCGTTGGTCATGGCGTCGGTATTCTCCGCCCGGACGATGACGGACAGAGGCTCATCGTATTGGAAGACCACCGGCCACATCTGATCGGGAATGTATACCGTGCCCGAGGAGGTGTTCACATAGGTGTAGTAGTCTTCGATGGAGTTGATCACCGGCTCAAATTTGCTCTTCTGGCTGACAACGCCCACAACGGTGAAGGGTTCGCCCATGATGTCGACGACCTTGCCCACGGGATTGTTGCTGTCAAAACCGGTAGAGCATGCGGTTTCGTCGATGAGGCACACCTTTTTGCTGCCGGTCAGATCGGCCTGCGAGAAGCCCCGGCCCTGGGTGACCTGGAGTCCGGCCGTGGAGAGGTAGGTGTCGTCAATGCCGTACACCGAGCAGCTGGTCATGCTGTTGTTCAGATAGTACAGGCTGTCACAGGAATTCCGCATGTGCAGAAAGCTGACCTGGGCCACCCCGTCCAGATTCTGAATCTCCTTCTTGACGGAGTCGTCAAAGGCCGGGATGCCGGGGGGCGGAGTGGTATAGCTGAAGTCGGCAGGCCAGTTGTCCTGGTAGAGCTGAATGGTGACGGTATTGGTGCCGGAGCCGATCAGATTGTTTTTAATCTGCTCATTGGTGCCCTTGATGGTGGACACGATGGCGATGATGGCGGCAATGCCAATGATAATGCCCAGCATGGTCAGAAAAGACCGCATTTTATGGGACCAGATGCCTTTCAGGGAAAGGCGGATATTTTCTAACATAACCTTTCGCCCTCCCTTAGTATTGTGGATAATCCTGATCTGTGATCCGTGCGCCCTCCCGAACCGACTTGCCGTAGGGGAAGGCCACCCGATCCTCCAGAGACACCCCGCTCTTGATTTCGATGGAGGAACCCCAGAGGGTCTTGCCGGTGCGGACATACTGCTTTTTCAGACGGTTGTTTTCGTCGGCCAGCATCACATAGCTGCCTCCGTCGTCACTGCGCACATACATCAGCGGCAGGTAGATGGCCTGGGACTCGGCGCCGTCCGAACTGGACATCAGGGTGACGTCGCACCACTCGCCCACGGTCAGCTCCACCTCCTGGTCCTCCACCGCGGCGGTAATGGGATAGTAGGAGTTATTGGGGTTTTCCATACCATAGCTGTAATAGTCCGCCGGGGTGTCGCCGATTTCCGTGATGGTAGCCATGACGTTGTTGCCGCTCTCATAGGTGTAAGCGCTCAGGCTGTCTCCTACGGCCACCTTGCTCAGATTCATCTCGCTGATATAGGCGGTGATGGTGTAGTTTTCCGTCCCTTTGACCGAAATCAGGGTATCGCCGGAAGCCAGGGCAGCTGCATCTTTCACTTCTGTCACGGTGCCGTCGATGGTGGCGGTGACCTCACCGGTCTGGCTCACCAGCTGATCCTGCTGATAGGTGAGCTGGGCCGCCTGCAGATCCAGCTGGTAAGAGGCCAGTTCCTGCTCCGCCTGCTGGATCATCTGTTTGAGCTCCTCCCGGGAGTACATATAGTTTTCCGAGCCGTCGGGGACATAGTTGTCATGGTAGATGGTCTCATACTGCTGGTACTCCGTGGGGGAGCAAGAGACGAACTGGCCGTAACCGGCGGATTCGGCGGACAGATCCACAGAGACGCCGTCGCCGGTAAAGATCAGGTTTCCGCCCAGGGTCCAGTCGCTGTCCAGGGCCTCCACTTCTTGCCGGATATAAGTGGTCTGCGCCGAGGCGGAGGTTTCAGAGGATGCAGCGGGCTCGTCGGGGGTGCCGCTGTCCTCCCCTTCGCCGGAGGGATCTCCGTCCCCCGGGGTGTCTGTCCCGGTGCCGGGATCGGTGCCCTCAGAGGAACCGTCCTCCGGATCCGAGGGGGTGGGAGGCGGGGCCTCAACAGGGATATACTCTACCCGGGTGGTGGGCAGGACGCTGCCGTCCACTATCCAGCTGCCGTAGAGCAGGTTGTCCTCATAGAGCTGGAATTCCACGCTGGCGCCGCTGGCGCGCAGCTGCTGCAGGAAGGCGGCGGTGACCACGGTGTCCCCGGTGCACTGGAAGACCTGGCCGTCTCCGGTGAAGTGGCTGGCATCCACTGTGGCGCGGATGTTCAGCGGGCCGTGGTCAATGACCTCTTCCGTGGGCTGAGGGGCCTCCTCCGAGGGGCGCAGGGAGCGATACTTGCTGATGTCCCGGTTGGTCTGCTGAATGTTGCTCTCCAGCACTGCAATCTTGGCCCGGTCTGACTGGAGAGTGAGTTCAAAGGAGGTGGTGTCGTACACCATCAGCACGTCTCCGGCGGACACCGTATCTCCCACCTGGACATTGATGGATTCAATCAGGCTGTCCCGCAGGGCCACGTTCTGCACCGAGCCGGTGGACACGTTGCCGCTCAGAGAGATGTCATCTCCCCAGTAAGTGTCATAGATGTTCATCACGGGATAGACTGCCACCGCTTTGCCGGTGGCACTCCGCCAGATGGCCACACCACCAGCCACCAGAGCGGCGGCCAGTACGACGGCCAGAATGGGAATCCAGATTCTGCGCTTTTTGCTCGCCTTGCTCACAGTGCTTCGCCTCCCTCCCGGGGTGAGAGCCGGCCGTCCCGGATCAGCAGCTGCCGATGGGCGTGTCTGGCAATCTCGCTTTCATGGGTGATCATGACGATGGTGACGCCCTCTTCGTTGAGCTGGCGGAACAGCTCCATGATCTGCTCGCCGGAGGCGGTGTCCAGTGCGCCGGTGGGCTCGTCGGCCAGCAGCAGCTTGGGTTTCATCACCATGGCCCGGGCAATGGCCACCCGCTGTTTCTGGCCGCCGGAGAGCTGGGTGGGCTTGAAATCGAGCCGGTCACCCAGCCCCACCCGTTCCAGGGTTTCCCGGGCCCGCTGAAGCCGTTCCTTCCGGCGCACGCCGGCGTAGAGCATGGGCAGGGCCACATTGTCCAGCGCGGTCTCCCGGGGGAGCAGGTTGAAGTTTTGAAAGACAAATCCCACGGTGCGGTTGCGCAGCCGGGAGAGTTCAGCGTCGCTGTGCCCGGCCACATTCTCACCGTCCAGAATATAAGTTCCCGAAGTGGGTACATCCAGACAGCCGATGATATTCATCAGAGTGGATTTACCGGAGCCGGAGGGGCCCATAATGGCGACATATTCCCCTGCATCCACCTGGAGGGAGATGTCAAACAGCACGGGCACCTCCAGCTTGCCCTCGCCGTAGCTCTTGTTGATGCCTTGAAGGTCCAGGATCATAATTGTCCCCCCTTCTTCAGCCCAGCGCCGCAGTGCTGGCAGCGGTATCCTCGGTGGAGGGTTCCACAGAGCTGCTTTCCATATTGGCGTCGGCATCTGCCGCAGTTCCGTCGTCAGCGGTGGCGCCGGCATCTGATGTGGTTCCGTCGCCGACAGCCATGCCGTCGTCCACGGTCATGCCGTCGTCAATCACGGCGTCTCCGCCCATGCTGCCGTCCAGGGCGCCGTCCCCGGTCATGTCATCCTCCAAAACGATTTCTGTGGTGGTGGGAGCGCCGGCCACGCAGTCCGCATCGGGCCAGGCCAGATAATCGCTGGTCTCCAGACCGGAGAGAATCTGATACTCGTCCATGTTGCTGTCATACTCACCCAGCTCCACGGTGCGCTGTTCCAGCCGGGCGCCGCCGGATTTGGCGGCCCAGACGTAGGCCGTGCCGTCCTCCTGCTGGGTGATCCAGCCGCTGCTCAGCCAGATCCCCTCCTTGGGGGTGCCCTGGCCGTAGTCCATTTCAATGGTCACATGCTGGCCCAGCATCAGACCGTCAATGCTGGCCAGATCCACATAGAAGGCATAACTGGAGGCGGACTCTCCGGAAGAAGAGTACATATTATTGTTGTTGCTCTCTGCCTGGGTGTCGATGGAGGAAATGGTGCCGCTCCAGGTCTGATTCTCATCCACCCGGGAACGGACGATCACCGACATGCCTTCGGAGAGCTCATAGATGTTCTGCTCACTGACGCTGCCTTTGACCCGGTAGTCTCCGTCGGCCAGGATGGTGATATAAGTGGTGCTCTGAGTTCCGTCTGGATTGGTTATCCCTCCTGCAAGCAGTGTCTCCAGATCGGCGATGGACTCCACGGTGCCGTCCATTCCAGCAGTGACGGTGGCGCTGTCGATGGCCGCGTTGAGCTTGTCGATCTCCGCCTGTTTCGATTTGATGTCGTATTCCGCCTGGGCGTTATCCGCCTGCAGCTGCAGGATTTGAGCGGAGAACCCCGGCTTGTCGGCGGAGGAGGCGGCGTTCATGTCCCGCTGCAGCTGGGAGATCTGGGTGTTGTTGTTGGAGATGGTGGTGTTCATCCGTTCAATCTCCAGCTGGGCCTGCTGAATCTGCAGCTGGGTGCTCTGGGTGTCATAGGTGAACAGCGGATCCCCCTTGGCCACATGGTCTCCCTCTGCCACCACCAATTCGCTGAGCTGCTTGGAGGAGTCGAACTCCACATTCTCTGTCTGCTGGGTCTCGATGATGCCGCTGTAACGGTTGGCCAGCCCCGTGCCGGCAGCATTGACATCGCTGACGGGCTGGACGTAGACGCCCCCCTCGCTGCCAGAGCCGCCCCGGAGCAGCAGCCACAGTGCTACTCCCGCTGCGGCCAGAACGACCACAGCGATGGCGGCAATGATCATTTTCTTTTTCCCGGTCATGGAATCACCTCTTTGCTTTCTTCTCACCGGTATGAACTTACAACCTCATCATACCATAAGATGCTTCGAATTGGTATGAAAGAAATTCTTAAGGTGAGTTTAGGATTCCATTTTCTGTGACTTTTATTTGCAAATTTCTCTCTTGTGCGGATTTTTTGGACACGTTTCTACTGAACTTGTCCCATTCTGTTTCGGAGAGGGCAGCAAGAACAGGCCTCTGGATTACGACCAGGCAATGGTCAGCATTTCAAGCTCGTCCAGCCGGATGCAGTTTGGAAAGGCATTGTCCTTCACATCTTGGAGACAGGTGTCGTAGTCCATCCAGCACACGGCTTCCACCTCCTCGGGCTGCAGCGTCAGCGCCTCCGGCTCCACATCCCGCCAAAGGGCGTAGACGCGGCTGACCTGATTGTCATGAAAACAGCGGCCGTGGAAGGTGTCCTCATACTCAAAGCGGCGCACCCCGCAGAGTATCAGCTCCTCCGGCCGGGCGTCCAGGCCCAGTTCCTCTTTCAGTTCCCGCAGGGCAGAGGGGATAAAATCCACCCCTGCGGGAATGTGCCCGGCGGAGGAGATGTCATAACAGCCCGGATAGGAGTCCTTCTGTTGGCTGCGCTTCTGCAGCAGCAGTTCCACCCGGCCCTGTCTGCGCCGCAGCAGCCAGAGGTGGGCGGTGCGGTGGCGCACCCCGTATCGGTGAGCGGCGCCCCGCTCCACGGTCTCCCCGGTGGGAAGTCCGTTTTCATCCACAATGTCCAGCAGTTCCATAAAGTACACACCTCTCAGGCTTGTTTTTGTAAACGGCAGAAAGCCGGCAAAATTTGACGGAAAATGTAGTGTGGAAAAGTTGAGCCGGCAACTTTCGCGAATTTTGGAAAAAACCCAGAAATTCCAAGAAAATCCCGGTTGATTTTCCAGACAGCTTTTGATATGATTTTAATGTAAGTAGGCGCCCGGAGTCAAGACGGATTGATTTCTGTCTCTCGGGCGCTGTCTGAAATCTGGACGAGCAAAGGAAAGGATGGTAATTCCAATGGCGATTGAACGCACCTATGAGGCCGGCTGGCGCGTCGGCACTTATGAGGCCTACAAAGAGCGCCTGCTGAAGATGAAGCCCAACGTGTACCTGCACGGCAAGAAGGTGGACCGCTCCAACGGTGTTGAGGGCGAGGGCCGCGATCTGGCCGACTGGATCGTGGGCGGCACCTACGTGATGGGCAAGTGCTACGAGACTGCCAACGACCCCCGCTATGAGGATGTCTGCGTGGCCAAGAGCCATATCACCGGCCACTACATCAACCGTTCCACCCATATCCACCACTCTGTGGACGACCTGCTGAAGAAGCAGCTGATGACCCGTCTGATCTGTCACCGGGTGGGCGGCTGCATGCAGCGCTGCATGGGTTCCGACGCCCTGAATGCGATCTATTCCGTGGCCTATGACTGCGACCAGGCCTGCGGCACCAAGTACTTTGAGCGTCTGACCAAGTACATCGAGTACTGTCAGGAGAACGATCTGATCTGCAACTGCGCTCAGACCGACGTAAAGGGCTCCCGTAACCCCAAGTATAAGCGCGCCCACATGCAGCCCGATCCCGACCAGTTCGTCCATGTAGTCGAGATGAACGTGGACGGCATCGGCGTCGACGGCAAGCCCTGCAAGGGCATCATCGTTCGGGGCGCCAAGATCTGCAACTCCTGCGCCCCCTATGTGGATGAGATCATCGTCAACCCCACCAAGTTCATGAGCCAGGATGACGCCGCTTATGCCCTGTCCTTCGCGCTGCCCGCCGACTGGCCCGGCATCAAGCTGATGGCCCTGCCTGGACAGCACCACAAGCGCAAGCACATCGACGCCCCCTGGGCCCACATCGGTGACGTGGAGTCCATGACCATCTTCGACGACGTGTTTGTGCCCGAGGACCGGGTGTTCCTGAACGGCCTGGATGCCGATGGCGTGGCCCAGTACGGCGGCTACCTGGCCCTGATGTTCGCCCACTATCACCGTCACTCCTACACCGGCTGCAAGACCGCCGTGGGCGAGGTCATCGCCTCCCAGGCCGCCCTGGTGGCCGATGTCAACGACATCGCCCGGGAGGGCCATGTCCGCTCCAAGCTGTGCGATATCATCCAGACCGCCGAGCTGGTCTTCGCTGCCGGCCAGCAGTCTGCCTATCGCGCCGTGGAGTTCCCCTCCGGCCAGTATGTGCCCGATGAGATCCTGACCAACGCCGGCCGCCGTCTGGCTGGTCACAACATCTACCACGAGTATGAGATCCTGGCCGACCTGACCGGCGGCGTGTGCGCCAGCCTGCCCACCGAGGAGTCCTTCTATGATCCCGAGACTGCGGATCTGTGCAACAAGTACATCCGCCGCAACCCGGCCTACACCGCCGAGGAGACCCACCGGGTCATGCGGATGATGGAGGACAAGCTGTGCGACGCCTTCGAGGGCGCCCAGGCTGTGGCCGGTGTCCATGGCGGCGGCTCCCCCCTGATGGAGGAGATCACCCTGATGAGCCGCTACGACCTGGAGGAGCTGAAGAAGATCGCCAAGTATCTGGCCGGTCTGCCCGGCTACGAGGAGTGCCCCCGCTACGAGCGGGCCACCAAGACTCCCCGCGCCATGCTGGAGAAGTTCAAGAACTATCAGGCCAAGAAGTAAGCATTCCACCTTTGACCCAAATCCAAAGGGGCACAGCCATTCCGGCTGTGCCCCTTCGCTGTTGTGGGATACAATGGAAAGCGATGATGATCCAGGGGCGGCAGCACGGAGTGCTGCCGCCCCTGGATCGGCTTCCGGCAAAGGCAGGCGGAGCTGTCAGCGGCGGCGCGTATGCGCCGTTCATCTTGACTGTTGACTGGCTCGGCTGGCTTTGCTATTCGTAACTACATTTTAGATTCGTAATAAAAGTGTGTGATGATGTGGCTAATCCAGCAAACAGATAAGGCTGCCCCTGTACAGATAAACATATAAACAAACACTTGATTTTTGGTAACGCCATAGGCTATCATAACCGCTATGGTCGCAAGGAAAAGAAAGTTTGAAACAATGTCGAATGATTTCGACTTTGCTTTAATCTTTACTAGCTGTGAGCGTTCATCTTCGTTGTCAATTAACTCTTTTTTGGTCGTTTCTTTAGAAAAGCTATTGATAACACTGGTAATTCCTAGTAGGGCTACGATAATTCCCAAAACTGCCAGTTTCACATCAAAGCCTGTGACAATCATTGTGATAAGGCAGAAAACAGACAGGAGAAGCTGAACAATACCACTTATCAAGCCTCGCCGGTTATAATTCTTCATACTTTTTATCCTCCAATTCCTTGTTCTCTTTTAGACAACATAATTCCTCAATGGTTACGCCAAACACCTCGGCCATACGATACGCCAGCATGAGAGATGGGCTGTATTGTTCTTTCTCAATGGATATAATCGTCCTTGAGGAAACATGAACCAAATCAGCTAATTGTTGCTGCGTCATTTTGGCCGCCGTTCGCAATTCTCTCACCTTTGTTTTCATGCACTCCCTCCCCGCTAATATGAAGTCAACTTCTTGTGAAGGCAACTTCATATTAGCGTGCTCTTATAAATTTGTCAAGAAAAAGTGAAGTGGACTTCATAACAATATTGACTTGACGGAATAGTGGTAGGCTGTTGTCCTGGTCTATGTTTTGTAGTATGCTTCTTTATCGCATATGAGCATTTTACCCAGGGACAAAACGGTTGCCCGTCCCCGGGGGATGTGATACACTGGACAAAACAGGAAGGGAGGCGGAGCGCTTGGACGTCTTTATCAGTTATCGCAGAAATACCGGAGGAGTTTATGCGGACCTGTTCGCAGAGTTTTTCACGCAGCATGGGATCTCCTTTTTTTGGGATGTCAAAAGCCTCCACGATCAGACCGGGGAGTTTCCGGAGATCCTCCGGGACAATATTCTGGCGGCCCAGGATTTCCTGCTGATTTTGTCCCCGGGGGTTTTTGACGGCCTGGGAGAGGATGCCATCTTTGTCCAGGAGATCAACTTGGCCCTGCGGGAGCACAAGAATATGATTCCGGTGCTCTGCGGCGGTTTTTCCTTCCCGCAGCAGCTCCCGGCCTCCCTCTCCGTCCTGCCCCGCCTGGAGGGGGTGCAGGCCCACGACAAGAAGTTTGACCGCACGGAACTGCTGCTGGACGTGCTGTCCAAGATGACCAAGACCGGTGCCCGCCAGCGCGCCCTGGCCGCCCTGATGAGGGGCACGCCGCTGGAGAGCCGTCAGACGGTGGAGAAACGGGAGCCGTTGACCGCCCGGCTGTCGGGCAAGATCCGGTCCATCGACATCTGTGTGCTGGCAGGCCAGGCGATTCTGTCCGCCAACCGGGAATATCTGGAGTCCGCCCTGGCCGGCGGCGCCCGGTGCCGGGTGGTTATGCTGGATCCGGACTCCCCGGCGGCAAAAGAGGCGGCCCAATACAAGATCAGCGGGGGCAGCCCCAGAACACGCAGCCGGATCATACCAAACGCCTACTATGATATGCTGGACTGGCGGCAGGAGTGGGAGGGCTTTGACTGCCGGGTGACCGACTGGTATCTGCCCTGCGCGATCTTCTGCGTGGAGACGGAAGATGCGTCCAGAAGCACCATTAAGGTGGATTACTACTCCTTCGGCTGCCCTGACAGCGAGCGCCGCTGCGTGTTCATCCACCCGGACGACGTGGACAACTATCAGTTTTACCGGAATCAGTTCGAGTACATCTGGGCCCATGCCCGGCCGGTAGAGGAGGAAGGGGAACAGATATGATTGAGGTACTGGGCAGGGCGGCCATTGAGACCGCCCTGCAGGCCAACCACCGCCAGTATCTGGCGGGGGATCTGAAATTGCCCCAGGATCTGGAGCACCTGCGGGACGGGGAGATCGAGGTGGGAATCACCGATTACGCCGCCTACCAGTGGGAGAAACCCCACTACCATCCTCTGGTGACCGAATACCAGTTTCTGCTTCGGGGGGCGGCCAAGTATGTGGACCTGGACGCGGGGAAGGAGATCCTGGTGGAGGCGGGGGATTTTTTCATCATCCGCCCGAATACCAGGTACCTTCAGAAATCCCCGGCGGGCACCCGGATCCTGTTCTTCAAACACCCCGGCGGCAACGACAAGACCCTGGTGCCGTTGACCGGGGAAATGCGCCGCTGGTGTGAGGCCTGGGAGAACCGCTGGGAGAACTGAACGTGTGACGCACAAAGGCGGCGCGGCCCTGCACTCGGGCCGCGCCGGTTTTATTGAGTAGGGAAACCACCGGCTCAGCCGGTGGAGGTGCCCCGTAGAAAAG
>CAUGSS010000036.1 GCA_959602365.1 uncultured Eubacteriales bacterium | reverse complement strand
ACTGAGCCAACGGATCCTACTGACCCGACCACTCCTACCGACCCGACTGAGCCAACCGATCCAGCCAAGCCCGAACAGCAGGGCAAGCCTTCTGGGCAAACAGAAAGCCCACAGACCGGGGACAGCAGTAATCTAGCGCTGTGGATCGGCCTGATGCTGGCCTCCTGCGGCGTGCTGGGAATGCTGTTCTACAGGCGGAAAAAGGCGGCGGCCGGGAAATAAGGCTGAGTAATAAACAAAACCGGCAAAAGCGCCTGCGGGCGGGCTTCGTGCAAAATCCACAGCCCGCCCCGGCGCAGCCGGTATTTTTTCAAGAAGGGATATCCCTTCTATCCTTTGGTGGATACCAAAGGATAAGCAATCTTGTTTGACAAGGAGGAGAAACCAAATGCAAGCAAAAAGGAAACTGGCGGCGCTGCTGCTGTCCCTGTGCATGGTGTTGGGAATGCTGCCCATGACCGTGTTTGCGGCGGGAGAGACTACAGCCGAAGGATTGGTATATGAAGTCAACGGCGAAAGTGTGACCATAACCGGATATACAGGAAACGAAGCGAGCGTCGTAATTCCGAACGAGATAGAGGGAAAGCCGGTCACTGCTATTGGGAAGGCTGCGTTCTTTAATTGCGGAAATTTAACGAGCATAGAGATCCCGGAGGGGATCGAGAGTATTGGAGTCCAAGCGTTTCAGCTTTGTAAAAAATTAGAAAGTGTAAAAATCCCAGCCAGTGTAATTTCCATTGAGGAGAGAGCGTTCCAGAGCTGTTCAAATTTGGATAGCGTAACCTTTGCAGAAGGGAGCCGACTGGAGACTATTAATAATTTTGCGTTCAATGATTGCGGTAAACTGACGAGCATAGAATTTCCAAGTGGAACCAAAAGCATTGGGAATCAGGCGTTCACATATTGCACAAGTTTGACGAGCATAAAAATCCCATCTAGTGTAACTACCATTGGGGAGAATGCATTCCAGCGTTGCTCAAATTTGAGTAGCGTAACCTTTGCAGAAGAGAGCCAACTGAAGGATATTAATAAAAGTGTGTTCTCATATTGCAGTAATTTGACAAGCATAGAAATTCCGGAGGGAGTCGAGACTATTGGGGAGAGTGCGTTCTATGGCTGCAATAAATTGAAGAGCATTACAATTCCGAAAACTGTTACTATCATTGGAGTACAAGCGTTTAATAACTGTGAAAATCTTATTAGCGTGGAATTTGCTGAAGAGAGCAGGCTTACCACTATACAGAGTTCTGCGTTCAGTGACTGTTTTAATTTGACAGATGATATAGAAATTCCTTCCACCGTCACAAGCATTGGGGAATATGCATTTTATAGATGTAGTAAGCTGAGTAGTATGACTTTCTCAAGGAAAACAGCTCCAAGCATAGAAGAAAATACTTTTTCTGGGTGCAGCACTCTTAATATTTATGTGCCATGTGACGGTACAGGATACGCAGGGAACGGTTGGCCGGAAGATAAAGTAAAAACCCTGCACAACCTCGACCACCTTGACGCAGTACCCCCGACCTGCACTAAGGACGGCACCAAAGAGTATTGGTACTGCCCGGATTGCGGGGGATATTTTCTTGATAAAGACGGCGAAATTGAAACCGATGAAGCAGGAATCATAGGAGAAAAGGCCATCGGCCACGCTTGGGGCGAGCCTGTGTGGAGCTGGTCTGACGATGGCAAAACCGCGGAAGTGACTTTCACCTGCAAAAACGACAGCAGCCATGTGGAAAAACCGGAAGTGACCATCACACAAGAAGAAAAAACACCTGCTACCTGTACCGAAGCAGGGACGACCACCTATACGGCAAAGGTGACGTTTAACGGGCAGGAATATACCAGCTTCAAAGATGTCGATGATATTGACCCGCTGGGGCATAAAGCGGAAAAGGTTGACGGGGACGCACCCACCGCAACCGAGCCGGGCAATATTGAATACTGGTACTGCCCGCAGTGCGATACTTACTTTAAGGACGCAGACCTGACGGAAGTTATCACAAAGGAGCAGACGGTTTTAGCCCCCACGGGTGAAGCGGAGCCTTCCAAACCGGAGGAAACCCCATCTGCACTAACGGATCCGCCACAGGATAAGCCGGACAAAACAGACGATACAACCGAAAGCCCGCAGACCGGGGACAGCAGTAATCTAGCGCTGTGGATCGGCCTGATGCTGGCCTCCTGCGGCGTGCTGGGAATGCTGTTCTACAGGCGGAAAAAGGCGGCGGCCGGGAAATAAGGCTGATTAACTGAAACGAAACCGGCAAAAGCGTCTGCAGGCGGGCTGGGTGCAAAGGCTACACCCAGCCCGTTTTGACAGCCGGCAGAAGGAGACAGAATGGCTCATGAAAAAAGTGGCGAAGCAGGCCAGATGGTCAAAAAACAGAATGCTTAGTTCTCTGGAAACCATGGCGATATAGCCTAAACCCGGCAGTAACGAGCTTCGCTCTTAGGAGTGATCTACAGCTTCTTCTTTATACATTCGGGTTTACATTCTATAAAAGAGCTTGCCATGAACCCCCATTACATCCATGACACCTCTTCTTATCCCTTCATAAATTTGTATGCGCGCAAGCGGACCATAGCGTCTGTTGGCGCGCATTTTGTTATATATGCGGCTTTTCCATAGGATGCCGTAGTCCGCCCAATCAATCGTTTTGGCTCATTCAAAAAAACGGTTGATTGGAGGATATGAAAATGGATGACAGACATCCCAAGAGAAGAAAGGACAAGTATAATCCCCATACCCTGTCATTGGTCGATGGGAAATGCTACCTCTCGTTTAAAGACGGCCAGGGGTTCCCGCACAAGTTGGAACTGGATGTAAAGCTCTATGCGCTGTTTGACCGGTTTGAATTGGACGATCTCTCCTTCCTCAATGAGCAGGAGAGGCATCTGGATCAGACCGAGCTGAGCGAGGCTCTCTTAAGCCGCCGTGTGCCGGAGAATCAGGCCACAGTGGAAGACGCTGTTTATGAATCCCTACAGACACAGGCACTTCGAGAAGGAATCAGGCGGCTGCCGGAAATCCAGAAAAGAAGGCTGCAGATGTATTTCTTTGATGGACTCACCTACGAAGAAATTGCGGAACGGGAAAGATGCAGCTATCAAGCGGTACAGAAGTCCGTGAGTGCGGCGCTGAAAAAAATCGGGAATTTCTGAAATAGGGGGTTGTGTTTTGTCTTGGAAGTGAGGTTATAGGTGAAGGGGTCAATCTCCTTCGCCTGTTTCCCCGTGACAAGGGAACGGGCTTTGCTCTTTGACAATTTCATAGTACAGCGCATTTTCTACTTTCCCTCTGCTGTCCCCGAAAGGGACAAGCTACAGGAGCACAAGCCCGGATGGCCAACCGATACAGGAAACCTCCAAGGCCGGCAAAGCTCCGACGCTGCGGCGCACCCGCAGCGAGGGCCATGAAAGGCAGAGGCATTAAAGATACTTCCGTCCAGTCGACAGGCCGAGCGTGAAGCGGCGTCAACCGTGATCCGTCGCAGCCAACGAGGGCGGCTCTGTGAGAACCACAGGGTGGTGAGATTCCAATGAGGCCAAATGCATGGCCGGGAAATGCGTTCCCGTGTACCGAGGGGGTCGTGGACAAGTATCGGTAAAGGGTCAAAACGATTGATATCACAGGCGGCGGTCTGCCCCAAAACGGATCGCCGCCTTTCTACATAGGGAGAGGAGGATGAAGTTTGAAACGGAAGGAACAAACCATCGTAGAGAAGGAAATCCCTGGCAGAGAGCATGCCGGGTACGCATATATCTATCCGCTGGACGGCGGAGCCAGGCAGGAATATGTCCTGGAGATGACGCCGGAAAATATCGCCAACTTTATTGGCGCCCATCAGTACGATGCAGAGAAGATCATCCTGACCGACATGCTGGACAACCTGATTCTGGATACTGCGGGCGGGTTCATTATGAACTGCCCAGACCAGATCCTGTGCGGCAGAGTCCTGCCCCTGCTGGCGCCGATCCAGATGGGGCGGCGCAGGGCAAAAGAGATCCCCGTAGTCAGCAGGGCGGCGTTTGAGGCGTATGCTCCCCAGAAGGACAAGCCTGGCGCACAGTAGCGAGGTGGCGCATATGGAGATCAGGCGAGGGGACATTTACTATGCGGACCTGACCCCTGTGGTCGGATGCGAACAGGGCGGCCGGCGCCCGGTGCTGGTCATACAAAACGATGTGGGCAACCATCACGGTTCCACGGTCATCGTCGCTGCCATTACCAGCAGAAGAAGAAGAAAACGGAGGCTGCCCACCCATATCGGGCTGCCCAGGCTGCCCACAGGGCTGAGGACTGCGTCCTTTGCTATGCTGGAACAGGTGCGGACCATTGACCGCATGCGCCTGGGCGCATATATCGGCAGGCTGGACGGGGAGAGGATGGCCGCTGTGGACCGGGCAATCCTGATCAGCTTCGGATTGGACGGGCTTGTTGGTTATGATGGGAAAAACGCTGAAAAATAGGGCGTTTTTATCGGTTGTTTTCCTGGATATGTTCGAAAAGATAGTATATACTGTGTATGCAGTCGAAGGAAAGGAGTGAGGCGGATGAACCGGTATCGGATCAGGATCAGCGTAGACGGCAAACGGAAGCTGTACTACATCGAAGACCAGGAAAACTACGATATCGTTCTCCTGCCGAGCAAGTACCTGAAGCATAAGGCGGACGCCAACCGGTCGCCAAACACGGTCAGACGGCTCGCCCTTTCGATCTGCTACTACCTGAACTATCTGGATCAGACCGGGACCGAGCTATTGCAAGTGGCAAAAAAGAGCTTTGAGGAACAGAGCAGCCACTTCGGGCAGTTCCTCTATTGGCTGGTGGAGGGACGGCATATCACAGACAATCGAACAGCGAAGACGGGAAATGGAACCTGCAACGCATACCTCAAGGATGTGTTCGGGTTCTTTTTATATCTGGCGGATAACGGATATACGGAACCCCTGCGGGTGCTGGCTTACAACCAGATCACCGTATCCAATGCGGTAGGGGTCAAACGGACGATCCGTTCCAAGTCTTTCAAGGGGTACCTGAAGGAAAAGGACCGGAATGTGCGGGCGGCGCAAGAGCCGGAGATCATCGATATCCTCCGGGCCTGTACCAACCTCCGGGATCAGCTGCTGCTCCTGCTGCTGGCAGAGACCGGATTTCGGATCGGCGAGATCCTGGGTGTGGATTATACCAAGGATATCGATTATGAGAAGCAGGTCCTCAAGGTGTACTTCCGGGACGACAACGACAACGAAGCCCGAGCCAAGAATGCGGAATACCGCTCAGCGAAGATCAGCAGGGAAACCTTCGAGTTCCTGCTGCATTATCTGGCGGAATACAGGAGGTTACTGCAGCGGCAGAGCCTCCTGTTTATTAATATCAGGGGAGAAACCGCTGGCAAACCCATGCGGGTGGAGAGCGTGTATGACATGCTGGACCGAATGGAGGAAAAAACCGGCATTAAGCTGACCCCGCACATGCTCCGCAGATATTATGCGGTGTCCAGACGGGACGCCGGCTGGGCGCTGGAGCTGATCCAGCTGGCCCTGGGACATAAGCATCTGGATACGACGGTCAAATATCTGGGCATCCTGGATAACCAGCTGATGACCGCAAGCCGGGAATTTTATGAAAAGCACTCGGATCTATATGGGATCAAGGATCTGCTGTAAGAGGAGGTGAACCGCTATGCCGACGGCTGCGCTCAGGCAGATAACAGCAAAACAGGATAATCAGGCGCTTCGAGCCAGATTGGAAGCGGAAGCCGCCAGGGTACAGATCAGCTATAAAGCCAGTGTGATCGACTTCATGGTCATGGAAGGGATCCAGGATTTCTCGGAGCTGGACTATGCAACAAGAAAAAGTTTTGAAGCCTACCTGGAAGGGCAAAGCGGTATGAAGCATATCCGCCATCACCTGCTGGCCTTTGACAAGCTCAAACAGCATGCGCTGAGCCAGGAGTTCCACATCCTGGAGGATGGAAAGGTCGCACGGCCGCGGTATGAGAATGGAATCCTCTACCTGCCATACCATCCAGACCCAAAGGTTTCGGCCATGTTCCGAAATTCCACAAGGAAAAACGAGCATGTCTGGGATTTTTCCAGAAATGCCCCGGAGAGGATGAAACGGCAAGTGTTCGACATCCTGCATTATGAGCTGGAGAACAGCACAAGCCCTGAAGGTAGGCGCGTCCACCTGTTGGGGCTGCGGGACCTGTATGACTTTTGTACGGAGCAGTGGATCGAGGATATCGAAGCCATGGAACTGCCGCAGATACAGGCGTTCCGTGAAATCCCCAGCAACCGGCTCACGGAAAGCAAGCGCCCTGGAATCATCAACTTCTGCCGAAGAGCGCTGTTCCTGCAAGCGGAGGAAATCAACTGGAACGCCCATGTATGGTATATGGAGCGGTTCCACATACAGCCAGAGCGGATGGATCCCGCAAACCCTGTGTTAAGCATCTCCTTTGTCGAAGTAACGCACCGCCGGAACCGGGAACTTCTCAAAAGATATATCCGGTATGGGCTTGGTATCACCAACCTGTCGGTCGGCGTGATCCGGGGGGAACTCATCTACCTGCGAAGCTTCCTGAATGATATCCAGCAGCCGGAAGATACCGATATCTGCTCTGTAACGCCGGCGCAGATGGAGGCGTACTTCCGGGTGCAGCGGCAGAGGGGGGTACAGGCGGAAACCTACAATAAGATCGTCATGAGCATCCTGCACTTCTTCAACCATCTGCGGGTACGGCAGCTCATCGGACAAATCCCCTTCGATGCGGACAGCTTACTGCAGAAGACGGTACTGAAGCATCATAACCGGAGCGTGGCACAGGAGGTCACAGAAGAAATCTTCTCCAAGCTCTATGCCTTCCCTGAAACCCTCCGGCTGATGTATCTGCATCTATGGGGTATAGGGTTACGGATCAGCGAGGTGTGTACCCTGAAAGGGAACGCCTACTACATACAGGGCGATGACGCCTGGATTCAGGTCTATCAGATCAAAATGCGCACTTACAAACGTATCCCAATTCCTGCGGCCCTGTATAAGCTGATGCGGGTATACCTGAAAAAGCACCACATAAAAGCGGGGGACTATGTGTTCCAAAACAGCAAAGGCGGCCCCTACCGGAGCGGAACCTTCCGCTACAATATGCTGAAATACTGCGAACGCAACGACATTCAGAACGGGGAATACATCTTCCGCTCCCACGATTACCGCCACACCATAGCGACCTGCTTCTATGACTCAGGCGTATCCCTGCAGAGTATCCGCGATTACCTCGGTCACGACTATGAGGAGATGACCGAGCAGTATATCGACTACATGCCCAAGAAGATCGAAAAAGCGAGTGAAGACTACTTCAGCCGGCACAGCCTGGCGTCATACATCAAGAGAGGTGAGGAAAAAGATGGATGAGAAAATATACCTGCGGCTGCTGTACGGAATGGAGGAAATACCGGATGGCCTGGCACGAATCATAGGACGCAACCCTTGTTACGACCTGGCAGGGCTGCCGTCGCCTAAACTAAAGGAAGAGATTGAAGGATTCATCCGATACCGCAGTACGCAGGTAAGCATCGGAAGAATGCAGGGCGACAAACAGTTCTACAATAAGGTGCGCAGGTTCCTGAAAGAATGTGCAACAGCAAAATCCAGCCTGCGGGATAAGGCTCCGGAAACCTGGGTCAAACAGTTCCGGACATGGATGTTCAAGGAACACATCCCATTGTATTATAGGAGCAGAGGACCCACCGGCAAAGAGAACATATCCAAGGCAAGAGAAATTGGATATTTTGAGCGAATGCTCAAGTTCACAGCAGTAGATGCCCGCCGGGAAGAAGAAAAGGATGTCTGGGAGCTGGACAAGCTGGAAATCGAACACAGAGAGAATCCAATCAAGCGGGTCAGAACGCTGAATTTTACGCGGATATCCCAAGATGGCATCCGACAGGAGCTGAAGAAAGGGATCTACCTGAACCTGCAGGGGGAAGCCATTGCCTGTGTACAGAAGGAATTAACGGCAGCCAGACGCCTGTCGAGATATCTGGCAGATCGATACCCACAGGTGCAGTCCTGCCGGGACCTGAACCGGGAGATCATAGAGGAATACCTGACCTACCTAAAGACGGAAGCTACAGGGACGAAACACTACCATGCAGATTTGAACCGGCTGCGCAGTCTGCTGGAAAGCACCGGCCAGATGTGCGATTATCCAAACCTGATCGGACTGTTCCTCACAAGGGACATTCCGCCAACGCCAAAGGCGGCTTTCAAGACCTATTCAGATGCGGAACTAAAGCGGCTGAACCGGGAGATCGTAAAGCTGGATGCGCAGACGGCACGGCTGATGATTATCCACCAGATGCTGGGGACGCGGATATCCGATACCCTGACCCTGACGCCGGATTGCCTGTCGGAACGGAACGGCGAGATTATCATCCGGATCCGGCAGATGAAAACCAAGCCCTATGAAAAGCCCATTAGTGCAGAGCTTGCGGCGCTGATCAAAAAGGCAATTGCTTACACCAAAGAGAAATATGGGGATACAACTTACATCTTCGTCGATGAGAAGAACCCCAGCCGGCCGATGCCATATACCACCGTACAGTTCCGGATTACGGACATGATCTATAAGAAAGAACTGCGGGATGACAACGGTGAGATCTTCGGCTTCGGGACCCATATCTACCGGCACTACTATGGGATGAAGCTGACCGAGATGCACCTGGACGACTGGACCATTGCCAAGCTGCTGGGGCACAGCAGCGTTCGAAATGTGAAGTATTACCGGAAGATGAGCAACCAGCTTCTCGCCGATGAGACGCGAAAGGCCAGACAAAGGCTCTCTGCGGTAATCCTGGATAACTTAGATGGATGGGAGGCAGAGTATGAACAAATACGACAAGATGATCGCCTGCAATAGGAAGGCCAGCGCCGAAAAGATTGACCTTGCCAGGAGAACCATCTTCGAGATGGTGGAGGAAGGCGAGAAGGTCACGATCCCCAAGCTGATCGCCAAGACGGGACTGTCGAGGGGGTTCTTCTACAAGAATCCGATGGTACGGCAAGCGCTGGACAAAGCGCTGGAGCAGCAGGTCGGGATGATCGACCCCAGGCGTTCGGTTCTGGATATGGCGATGGATAATGAGATCGTTGCCCTGCACGAAAGGATACGGGAACTGCAGCAGGAGAATCAGCGGCTGCGGGCAGAAAATGAAAAGATGCAGAAAGCATTAAGCAGGAGGAACGACAAGCTGCTCCGTAATTTATAATCGGATAATACATAGCTCATCGGAGCCGGAGGCGCCGGGGAGCATGGAAAGGAATGCACGGTTTGAATTGACTGTGCATTCCTTTTTTGCCTACAATGGAAACGGGAAGTGGACATGAAACACATTTGTGCATACCGTTAAGGCCAGTTATGTCAATGGTTTTGAGAGATATACCCAAGTTAATGGATGAACCGACTTCAGGTTTGGATCCGGTATCCCGTGAGGAACTGCTTCACATTTTCAGGAAAATTGTGAAAAACGAAGCATGTTCTATCCTGTTTTCTACACACATTACTTCTGATTTGGACAGATGTGCCGATGATATTACCTATATTCAGAATGGGCGGATATTGCAAAGCGCAGATAAAGAAACATTTTTGCGCTCCTTTGCGCATTTGAAAACCCCGGATGATACGGGGCCGCTCACTCTGGAAGAAATTATGCTGCGGACAGAAAGAAGTGAATGGGACAATGACATTGCTGTATAAAGAAATGAGGCTTGCAGCCCATCCAACCTCGATTATTTTTGCCTTTTTGGGATGCCTTGTTCTGGTGCCGTCCTATCCTTACAGTGTTATTTTTATGTTTGGCTGTTTGGCACCATACATCACTTTTTTGAATGCGCGAGAAACGAATGACATTTGGTACACAGCCGTTTTACCAGTGACAAAACGGGAGAGTGTTCTAGGGAAATGCCTGCTTACAGCTTCCTTTCAGCTGTTTCAACTGCTTCTTTCTGTCCCGTTTACACTTTTGCGAAATACCATGAATATAGCAAATAATCCTGTAGGGTTAGACGCGACGGTTGCGTGGTATGGTTTTGGATTTATCTTATATGCGGTGTTTGATTTGGTATTTCTCACGGCATTTTATATAAACGGTTACAAGGTCGGAAAATCATTTGTTCTTGCAGCAATTCCTATGGTTCTTCTCATGGTAGCAATAGAAGCCGCCGCACACATTCCGGCACTTGCTTGGATGGATAGCTGCCAGCCAAAGCATTTGCTGACACAGTTGCCGATTTTAATCGTCGGGATTGTCTGCTATGGCATATTCATGCTGTTTGCATATCGGATTTCGGCAAAACGCTTTGAAAAGGTCGACTTGTAAGGCCGATCTGTTGGAAAAAACTGTTCGAGCCAGACAACGGTCAAGATGAACGGCGCATATGCGCCGCCGTTGACATCTCTGCTCCCTTTTGCACTCCGGCATCAGAGGGCGACAGCAAAATATTGCCTCCCGGACCGTTTCTGGAAGAATTGTTCGTGCAAATGACTGATTTTCTGTGGTATAATCAGCGGGACAAAATCCATCCAGAAAGGGATACGAACACGATGATCAAGGTTTTATTTATCTGTCACGGCAATATCTGCCGCAGTCCTATGGCGGAGTTTGTGATGAAGGATCTGGTGGACAAGGCCGGTCTGGCCGGCAGCTTTGAAATTGCCTCTGCCGCCACCAGCACGGAGGAGATCGGCAATCCGGTCTATCCCCCGGCTCGGCGCAAACTGGCCGAGCATGGGATCTCCTGCGCCGGTAAGACCGCCAGGCAGATTACCCGCCGGGACTACGATGACTACGACTATCTGATCGCCATGGATCGCAATAATCTGCGCAATCTGCGCCGGTTTGTGGGGGAGGATCCGGAGGGGAAAGTATCGCTGCTGCTGGAACATACCGGCCGTCCGGGGGATGTGGCGGATCCCTGGTATACCGGGGACTTTGAGGCGACCTGGCGGGACGTGCTGGCCGGCTGCCAGGCCCTGCTGGAGGAGCTGACCTCATAAATAAAATAAAGCGTGCCCTGTCTGATGACAGGGCACGCTTTGTCTTTTATCCTGCTTATTTGTGGGGGACGATTTCCAGCCAGTACCCGTCCGGATCCTCGATAAAGTAAATGCCCATCTTGGGGTTTTCAAAGCAGATGCAGCCCATCTCCTGGTGGAGCCGGTGCACCGCTTCAAATTCCTCCGGATCTGTGCCGAACGCCAGATGGAATTCACATTCGCCCAGATCATAGTGCTCCGGGTGGTCCCGCAGCCAGGTCAATTCAATCTCGAAATTGTCCTCCCTGGCCCCCATATAGACGATGATATAGGAGCCGTCCTGGGCGGTCTTGCGGCGCTTTTCATGCAGACCCAGCGCCTTTTCGTAGAAGGCGATGGAGGTCTCCAGATTGGCCACATTGTGGTTGTGGTGGATGATGCGCAAATCCATAATGCTGCTCCTTTCTCGGTGGGGCGCTCAATACAGCGCGCCGATTGTGTTTGCTGCCGCGTCCAGACGCGCCACAGCCTCCGGTGTGGTGGCCCAGCTGGTGCAGAAGCGATAGGCATTGTGCTGCTGGTCCACCTTGCACCAGAACTCTCCCCGGGCGGTATGCTCCAGCTTGGCGTATGCGGCCGCGGAGAGAATGGGGAACTGCTGATTGGTGGGGGAGTCAAACAGCAGCGGGCAGCCCGCCCTGCGGAAGATATCCCGCACCTGGTAGGCTGTCTCGTCGCCATGTCTGCCCAGCTGCAGGTAGAGCCCATGCTCAAAGAGGGTTTCAAACTGAATGCCCAGCAGCCTGCCCTTGGCCAGCATGCCGCCCCGCTGTTTGATCAGATAGCGGAATTGAGGGCAGAGGGCGGCGCTCCGGAAGACCACCGCCTCGCCGAACAGGGCCCCCACCTTGGTGCCGCCGATATAGAATACATCGGCCAGCCGGGCCAGGTCGGCCAGGGTCACGTCGGTGCCGTCGGCGGCCAGGCCGTAACCCAGCCGCGCCCCGTCCACAAACAGCGGGAGACCGTATTGGCCGCATACCAGGGCGATTTCGCTCAACTCCGATTTCGTGTACAGGGTGCCGTACTCCGTGGGATGGGAGAGGTAGACCATGCCGGGCTGTACCGTGTGCTCGGCACTGGCGTCCTTCTGGTGCGCCCTGAGGGCGGCGCGGATTTGCTCCGCTGTGATCTTGCCCTGCTGCCCCGGCAGCGGGAGCACTTTGTGGCCGGTGGCCTCCACCGCGCCGGTCTCGTGGACGTTGATATGGCCGGAGTCGGCGCAGAGCACGCCCTGATAGGGCCGCAGCAGGGCGGCGATCACCGTCAGGTTGGTTTGGGTGCCCCCGGCCAGAAAGTAGACGGCACTCTCCGGGGCGGCGCAGGCCTCCCGGATCAGCGCGGCGGCCCGGGCACAGTGGGAGTCGGTGCCGTAGCCTGGGGTTTGCTCTAAATTGGTGTGCTGTAAAGCCTCCAGAATGGCAGGATGACAGCCTTCGGTATAGTCACAGGTAAAGAGATCCATGGGCTTTACTCCTTGTTTGCCCCAGCCTCCCGGGGTGGGGAGGGGCACAGCTTGTCTGATCTGACCTTGATTGTACCCCGCCTTCCGTCCGGCGTCAACCGGGTTTGCGGAATATCGCCGCGCTGATCCGAGACAGCGGGCGAAATGGGGGCGTAAAAGTGCGATTTGATTTTACATTGGGGAAAACATGCGCTATAATATCCGCATCCCCGGCGGCAGCGGCTCAGCTTTCCGGCCGGGGCGCTGTGAAGCGATGAAACAAGTTGGAAGTGAAGGCTATGATAGATGAAGCAAAGATCCGGCAGGCGGTGCGGCTGCTGCTGGAGGGGATTGGAGAGGACCCGGAACGGGAGGGACTGGCGGAGACGCCGGAGCGCATTGCCAGGATGTGCCGGGAGGTGTTTGGCGGCCTGGAGGCTGCCCCGGAGGAACATCTGAGCAAGACCTTCGCCGTGAACGGCAGCGAGATGGTGGTGGAAAAGGACATCACATTCCACTCTGTCTGTGAACACCACCTGCTGCCCTTCTTCGGAAAGGCCCACATCGCCTATATCCCGGACGGCCGGGTCGTGGGTATCAGCAAACTGGCCCGCACTGTGGAGGTGTTTGCCCGCCGCCCCCAGATTCAGGAGCGGATGACCGCTCAGATCTGTGATGCCGTGATGGATGTGCTCCACCCCAAGGGGGTTATGGTGATGCTGGAGGCAGAGCATATGTGCATGACCATGCGGGGAGTGCGCAAGCCGGGAACTCAGACCGTAACCCTGGCACGGCGGGGTTGTTTTGAGGAGGACGAGGCGCTGCAGGAGCGGTTCTTTCGGATGGTGAAGTGATGGAGCGGATCAATCAGATTTTGAAGCACCCGGAGTTTCGCCGCGCGCTGGAGGAGATTGACCGGCTGGAGGCGAACCGGGCCTTTTGCCGGCACGGCCTGGACCACCTGCTCAGCGTGGCCCGTTTGACGCTGATCTATGCCCGGGAGGAGGGCTTGGACCTCTCCCGGGAGTTGATCTACGCCTCTGCACTGCTGCACGACATCGGGCGTGGGGCGCAATACGCCGACGGAACGCCCCATGAGGAGGCCGCCGTGGATCTGGCCCTTCCGATTCTGGCCGACTGTGGTTTTATGCTCTGGGAGGCCGCGGAGATCGTGGAGGCCATTACGGCCCACCGGACGGGGGAGAGCGCCTCTGATCTGGGGCGTCTGCTGTACCGGGCGGACAAAATGAGCCGGCCCTGTTTTGCCTGCTCCGCTGTGAAGGAGTGCAACTGGCCGGAAGAGCAAAAGAATTTTTCCCTGGAGTATTGAATTGTATGGACACCATGAAAATCGGAAATCGAACCTTTCAAACGGTTGGGCACACCTATGTAATGGGGATTCTGAACGTTACCCCGGACTCTTTTTCGGACGGCGGGCGCTTTAACCGGATGGACGCAGCCCTGGCCCATGTTGAACAGATGTGCCGGGAGGGCATGGATATCCTGGACATCGGCGGAGAGTCCACCCGGCCCGGCTATACCCTGCTGCCCGACCAGCAGGAGATCGACCGGGTGATGCCGGTGATTGAGGCGGTCCGCGTCCGTTTCGATGTGCCCATCTCCCTGGACACCTATAAGAGCGCCGTGGCGGAGGCGGGACTGGAGGCCGGGGCCGACCTGATCAACGATATCTGGGGCCTGAAGTATGACCCCAATATGGGGCCGGTCATCGCCCGGCATGGAGCGGCCTGCTGCCTGATGCACAACCGGAAGGAGCCGGATTACCGCCGACTCCTTCCGGATATGTGCGCCGACCTGGAGGAGACCTTGTCCCTGGCCGACGGGGCGGGCATTGACCGGGAAAAAATCATCCTGGACCCCGGCGTCGGCTTTGGCAAGACCTTTGAGCACAATCTGTCGGTCCTTCATCATCTGGAGGAGTTCCGGCGCTTTAACCTGCCCCTGCTGCTGGGGGCCAGCCGGAAGTCGGTGATCGGCAACGCCCTGAAGCTGCCGGTGGAGGAACGGCTGGAGGGCACCCTGGTCACCACGGTGCTGGCGGTGGAAAAGGGGTGCATGTTTGTGCGGGTTCACGATGTGAAAGAGCATGTCAGGGCCATCCGCATGACCCGGGCCATTTTGGAGGCGGAGTGATGGATCAGATTTGCATCACCAATCTGCGCTTTTTTGCCCGCCATGGGGTGTTTGACTTTGAGCGGGAGAAGGGGCAGTACTTCGTGCTCTCCGCCCGCCTGGAGACGGATACCCGTGCCGCCGGCATGAGTGACAGGCTGCAGGAGAGCACCAGCTATGCCGAAGTGGCGGAGTTCCTGGTGGACTTTCTGACACAGAACACCTATCAGCTGCTGGAGGCGGCGGCGGAGCAGGCCTGCCGGGCGCTGCTGCTTCGCTTTCCCCGTATTTGGGGGGTGGAACTGGAGCTGAAAAAGCCGGACGCTCCCATTGACCTGGAGTTTGAGAGCGTCTCGGTGTGCATCCGCCGCGGCTGGCACACCGCCTATGTGGCCCTTGGGAGCAACCTGGGGGACAAGGAGGGGTATCTCCGCTCTGCCCTGGCGGGGCTGGAGGGGGATGCGTGCATCCGGTTGAAGAGGGTATCCACCCTCATCACCACAGCGCCTTATGGCGGGGTGGAGCAGGACGACTTTTTAAACGGCGTCTGCCGCCTGGAGACACTCTATACTCCGGAGGAGCTGCTGCAAGTGCTCCACCGGCTGGAGGGGCAGGCGGGCCGGGAGCGCAAAGTCCGCTGGGGGCCGCGCACGCTGGATCTGGACATTTTACTCTACGATAATATAATTATGTATACAAAAGAGCTGACCATTCCCCATGCGGACATGCACCGCCGGGACTTTGTGCTCCGGCCCATGGCGGAGATCGCCCCCTATGTGGAGCATCCGGTGTTCCATAAGAGCATGCTGCAGCTGTGGCAGGAGCTGGAGGGGACATGGAGCTGATTGCCGCGGTGGACCGGTGCTGGTCCATTGGCCGAGGGGAGGAGCTGCTGTTTTCCATTCCGGAGGATTTGGCCCATTTTAAGCAGCTGACTTTGGGCCACGCCATCCTGTATGGGCGCAAGACGCTGCACACCTTTCCAGGCCGGAAGCCGCTGCCCGGAAGGAACAATTATGTGCTCACCCGCCGGCCGGAGTGCATCCCGGCGCCGGCGCGGGGATTTGCATCCATTTCCGCTGCGCTGGAGGCGGCCAGCGGAGAGCCGTCGCTCTATGTGGCGGGGGGAGCGTCGGTTTACCGGCAGCTCTTGCCCCTGTGCCGCACCGCCTGGATTACCCAGGTGGATGCGGACGGAGGGGGAGACCGGTTCCTCTCCAATCTGGATCGGAATCCCGACTGGCGGCTGGCAGAGGCGTCGGAGTGGAAAAACTGGCAGGGCCTGCGCTTTCGGTTCTGCCGCTATCAGAAGCTGTCCTGAAGGAGGGCGCGGCCGGCAGGCCGCGCCCTCTTTGACTGGACGGGGAATTTAATTTAATCTTTCTTTTATTGTTTCGCCCCGTGCGATATGATATGCTAGCCGTGAACTGATGGGAGAGCGCAAAATGCCTGTCAGACAAGGAGAGACAATTATGGCACGAGAGAAGAAAGCAAAGAAAGTCAAAGCGGAGCCTGTCTCCAAACGGGCAGTCTCTGTGAAAGGGATATTGATCAGCCTGCTGGTCACCATTGTGTTTGGGGGCATCTATTTTTATATGGCCCTGCCTGCCCTCAATCCACAGTCCGGGGACTTCTGGGTGTTTCTGATCCTCCTTTTGGTGGTCTATATGGCCAGCAGCCTGATCACCATGGGGGTGCGGGTGCAGCGGGGCGATGTGACGGAAGTGCCCCGCGCCCTCAAAGCCAACTGCAAGGTGCCGCTGATCCTGGCCGGCGCCATTTTGGCCGTCTGTCTGGTGGGCAGTCTGATCTCTGCCCCCATTTTCCACGCCAAGGGTTATTACAACCTGTTGGATGTCCAGGATGGAGACTTCACCCAGGACGTGGCCGAAATCTCCTACAGCGAGATCCCCATGCTGGACAAGGACTCCAGCGTCCAGCTGGGCCGCAGAGCCCTGGGCGCTCTGGGCTCTGACAGCAACCTGGTTTCCCAGTTCGAGATCTCCGACGAGGAGTATTCCCAGATCAACTATCAGGGAGAGCCGGTCCGGGTCGCCCCGCTGGTCTACGGCAATATCATCAAGTGGTTTAACAACCGTGCCCAGGGCCTGCCCGGCTATATCATTGTCAACATGGTCACCCAGGAGGCCGACCTGGTCCAGCTGGAGGAGGGGATGAAGTACTCCACCGGGGAGCACTTTGGCCGCAATCTCTACCGGCTGCTGCGCTTCCGTTATCCCACCATGATGTTTGGGGACGTAAACTTCGAAATTGACGAGGAGGGCACGCCCTACTGGATCTGCTCCCGGGTGGTGCGGCGCATCGGCCTGTTCGGGGGAACGGACAATCAGGGTGCCGTGCTGGTCAATGCGGTCACCGGCGAGAGCCAGTATATGGAGGAGGTGCCCACCTGGGTGGACCGGGTCTATTCCGCCGATCTGCTGGTGACCCAGTACAACTATCACGGCAAACTGGTCAACGGCTGGATCAACTCCTGGTTGGGCCAGAAGGGGATCACCACCACCACGGAGGGATACAACTATATCGCCATGAATGACGATGTGTACCTCTACACCGGCGTTACCTCCGCCGGCGGGGATCAGTCCAATGTTGGCTTTATCCTGATCAACCAGCGCACCAAGGACGCCCGCTATTATCCGGTCTCCGGCGCCACCGAGTACTCCGCCATGTCCTCGGCCCAGGGCGCGGTGCAGCATCTGAACTATACCGCGACCTTCCCCATCCTGCTGAACATCTCCGACCAGCCCACCTATTTCATGTCCCTGAAGGACTCGGCACAGCTGGTGAAGATGTACGCCATGGTCAACGTGGCCGATTATCAGATTACCGCCACCGGCACCTCAGTGGCCGAGTGCCAGCAGAACTATGAGCAGCTGCTCCTGGAAAATGGCGTCCAGGTCACGGCCCCCACCGTGGACACGGGTGAGACGGAGGAGATTTCCGGCACCGTTGCCGATATTCGCTCCGCCGTAGTGGAGGGCAACACCATCTTCTACTTCTCGCTGGGGGATGACGTTTTCTATGCCGTCTCCGCTGCCGACTGCCAGGAGGCGGTCACCTATGACGTGGGCGACCGGGTCACCATCACCTATTACCCCGGGGAGGGCAGTATCCTGACCGGAGTCAAAGTGGAATAACATGTCTGACGTGGGCGCGGAGGCTTTTGCCTCCGCGCCCTTTATCTGCACAGAAAAGCACCCTCCGGCATAGAATAGACCGATGCCCTGCTGTGGGCCGGAGGGGGGGCTTGTGCGTGCAATGCAGATCGAGCGGGGGTCCGCCGGCCCTCTATCTGGGCATAGCGGACGGCAGCCCTCCCACCCGTTCCAACCGGGATACCCTGAGCTATCGGTTCCGGCTGGGCGGTGAAGAGCGAAGCTATGCCATTGCCAACCCAAAGGGGAACTATTGTGTGCAGAACCGGCTGGCAGAGGGGACGCGCTATCACCTGATCGTGAAGGGCGGTACGATTTACCGGGCAGAAGAGGCGCGCCCGGCGGCAGAGGGGCGGCTGGAGGCCGTAACCGGCCAGAGTGTCACGCTGGATGGAAGGCCGCTTCCCGTGTCGGCCCGGGTCCGGGTGGAGCGGATCTCCCTCCGTCCCGGCGGGGCTCAGGTTTCGCCGGAGGGAGCGGAGCCGGGCATGTGGGCCAGACTCTATGGAATCCCGGTCACCCAGATCGACCTGTATCCGTTCCAGCCGCTGGATGCTGTTGAAATTGCATATCGCCCGGGCCTGCGCACGCTGAAAAACCTGCTCTCCGCCGCCCTGTGCCCGGTGGGGCGCACACTCTATGTCTACGGCGGCGGCTGGAACTGGCAGGACGACGGGGCTTCCTGTCAGGCCGTATCCGCCGGGGTGCCGGAGTGCTGGGGGCGTTTTTTCCAAAGCCAGGGGACGGACTACACCTATCGGGACGACAGCCATCCCGGTCAAAGCTGGTATCCCCGCAGCGGAGTCAACCGGTATTACTATGCCGGAGCGGACTGCTCCGGCTATCTGGGCTGGGTGGTCTATCAGGTTATGCACAGCCGCAGCGGCGGCCCCGGCTATGTCGTTTCCTCCACCGGAATGGCCCGGCACTTATCGGAGCATCTGGGCTTGGGAACCTGGTGCCACCGGGGAAAGGCGGGGGAGTTCCGGCCGGGGAATATCTTCAGCATGAGCGGCCACGTCTGGATGTGCCTGGGCCCCTGCGGGGATGGCAGCCTGGTTATCCTTCACTCCACGCCCTCCCTCAGCCGTACCGGCTGCCCCGGCGGAGGAGTTCAGCTCTCTGGGGTGGGGGAACGGCCGGACTGCCAGGCCGCGGTTCTGGCCCGCAGATATATGACCGCATTCTATCCGGACTGGACCAGGCGATATGAACCGACCTGGAAGCCGGTGAAAGAGTATACCGCCCTGGCCGGAGCGGACACTGGCCGCTTTTCCTGGTATTTGGGACCCAACGGCTTGGCGGACCCGGAAGGCTGTGCCTATAGGGGGGCGGAGGAGCTGTTGGCCGACCTCTATGGGCGCTGAGCAGAGCAAGCCGGCAGACCCGGAAAAAGAAATGCGAAAAAATGAAAAATACCTCTTGCATTTTCCTTCGCACTGTGGTAGTATATCATCTGTCGCTGAGAGGCGCGCACGTTTCCGGGTGTGGCGAAGTTTGGTATCGCGCTTGAATGGGGTTCAAGAGGCCTCGAGTTCGAATCTCGACACTCGGACCAAGACGGAGCAAGCAGTATTGCTTGCTCCGTCTTTTTTTGTCTGTCCGTGTATTCGCGGCAGCTCCGGAAGCGGCACGACCGCTGTGGCAAAAGCAGTTTCATTCAAATGGAGTGCAGTTCAAATTACCCCGGAAACCGCGCTGAGAGCACCACCTGCCGCAGGGTCACCCCCTCGGGATCCACGCGAAAGCGCACCTGCACCCAGCCCGCCGGCAGCTCCAGCAGGGGGGCGGGCAGAGTGCACCGGTGCCATCTGCCCCTCCGCCCTTTGCCTTTGGCCAGACGGAGCTGATAACTCTCCCAGGCATAAGCGCCGGCCAGAGCGGGGGTTTTGACAAAAAAGCGGCAGACAGCGTAGCAGACCGTGTCCGCCTCCAGCGGGAGATCCAGATGGTTTTCAACGCGCACATCATTGGCCGGGCTGATTTGACAGCGTACAGCCCCTTGCCCGTTTCCGTTGGACAGCTTCATAGTTCATTCCTCCTGAAATCACATAATCACATATTGTCTGATACAACTCACTTTGATCCGACGTTGGGCCGCCGTCCCGCGCCGTTTTCAGCCGCAGCGCGTCGCTGTTGGGACACTCTAGGCGGTTCCAACCCCGCCGTGCCGGCGGGCGGAACATGTGATTTCAAAAGAAAAGCACTGTGCCCGATGGGGCACAGTGCCATAACAGTTCAAAAAAGACACACTACGCCCGCCGGCTATGAATTGACCATTGACGTAATGTGTTTTGTGAAATATAAATTGCGGAAATTCCATCCCCACTGTCTGTGGGATTGTATCTATTATACCGGTGACATGGGAAAAGTCAATGTGCCCAAGATGAAAAATGGATGAAAAAAGCTCCGGAGCATGCAGCTCCGGAGCGTCTTGTAAAGTAAGGGGATGAACGTTACCGCATGCAGATTTCGTGGCGTTTGGGGCCGGTGGAGACGATTCGGATGGGGCATCCGATGTGCGCCTCCAGGAAATCCACATAAGCCTTGGCGTTGGCGGGCAGGTCGGCATAGTTGGTGATGCCCCGGATGTCGCTTTTCCAGCCCGGCAGCGTCTCGAACACCGGCTTGGCCCGGCCCAGCTTGGCGGGGACGGGGAAGGTGTCGGTGATCTGGCCGTCAATCTCATAGCCGGTGCACACCGGGATCTCGTCCAGGTAGCTCAGCACATCCAGGCAGGTCAGGGCCACCTGGGTGGCGCCCTGTACCATACAGCCGTACTTGGTGGCCACGGTGTCAAACCAGCCCACCCGGCGGGGGCGGCCGGTGGTGGCGCCGAATTCGCCCTTGTCGCCGCCCCGGCGGCGCAGCTCGTCGCCTTCTTCTCCCAGCAGCTCGCTGACGAAAGGCTCCGTCTTGGACCCCACGCAGGAGGAGTAGGCCTTGGTGACGCAGATCACGTCCTCCATGGCGGTGGGGGGGATGCAGCCGCCCACAGCGCCGAAGCCGGCCAGGGTGTGGGAGGAGGTGGTCATGGGATAGATGCCCAGGTCCGGATCCTTCATACTGCCCAGCTGACCCTCCAGCAGCACCGTCTTGCCCTCTTTCAGGGCCTGGTGGACAAAGCCCACCGCGTCCCCAACATAGGGCCGGATCAGCTCCCGGTACTCCAGCAGCTGCTGGAACAGCGCCCCGGCATCCACCGGAGGCTTGTGGTACAGGTGCTGGAAGATAACGTTTTTCATCTCTACCGCGGCGTTCAAACGGGTTTTCAGCCGCTCTTCATCGTAGAGATCTGCCACCTGAATGCCAATTTTGGCATACTTATCAGAATAAAATGGGGCGATACCCGACTTGGTGGAGCCGAAGGCCCGGCCGCCCAGGCGTTCTTCCTCGTAGCCATCCTGAAGAACATGATAAGGCATCAGGATTTGGGCGCGCTCAGAGACGATCAGATTGGGGGCGGGGACGCCCTGGTCGGTGATGCTCTTGAGCTCATCCACCAGTTTTTGAATGTCCAGTGCCACACCGTTTCCGATGATATTGGTGATGTGGGGATAGAAGATGCCGGAGGGCAGGATGTGCAGCGCAAAGCGGCCATAGTCGTTGATGATGGTGTGCCCTGCGTTGGCGCCGCCCTGGAAGCGGATGACCACATCGGAGTGCTCCGCCAGCATGTCGGTGATTTTCCCCTTGCCTTCGTCGCCCCAGTTGGCGCCGACGATCGCTTTTACCATAGTGTTTCCTCCTGGCGCAGGGTTTTGCAGATTTTGCCCTATCCTGCGCATTCTATGTCAGCCTAATCATTATATAGCAACACCTGAGCTGTTTCAAGCAAAAAATCAAAAACCCTTTACTTTCATACACTAAAATGTTACCATATGGATATCTGAATCGGAACAGGAGGCCGTCCACATGTCGAAGGCATCGGACAAAGTGAACAGTCAGGAGCTCTATCGGGCGATTCTGACGCTGCGGGATGAGGATGAGTGCAGGCGCTTCTTTCACGACCTGTGCACCATCGCAGAGCTGCGGGCCATGGAGCAGCGCTATGACGTGGCGGTGCTGTTGGAGCAGGGCATGGTGTACAGCGATATCCTGGAGCGCACTGGAGCCAGCAGCGCCACCATCAGCCGGGTCAACCGGGCCCTCAACTATGGGGAGGATGGCTATAAGGACGTCCTGCGCCACATGCAGGAGTTGGAGCAGCCGTGAGCGCCTACGGGGCGCTGGCCCACTGGTATGACCAGCTGACCGGGGATGTGGACTATGCAGGCTGGGCGGACTGGCTGGAGCGGCATTTTGCCAAGAGCCGGGTGCCCGTCTCCCTGGTGCTGGATCTGGCCTGCGGCACCGGCAGCCTGTCCTGCGAGCTCGCCCGCCGGGGCTATGGCGTGGTAGGGGTGGACCTGTCGGAGGAGATGCTGGCGGAGGCGGCGGAGAAGGCCGCTGAGCTGCCGCCGGAGCAGCGGCCCACCTTTTTGTGCCAGAGCATGGATCGGCTTGATCTGTTTGGCACGGTGGATGCCTGCGTGTGCTGTCTGGACAGTATAAACTATGTCACCGACAGCGCCGCCCTGCGGCGGGCGTTCCGCCGGGTGCATACCTTCCTGATGCCCGGAGGGCGCTTTATCTTTGATATCAATACCCCGGAAAAGCTGCGGTCGATGGACGGCCAGACTTATCTGGATGAAAACGAGGATATTTACTGCGTCTGGCGGGCGGACTTTGACGCAAAGTCCAGGATCTGCACCTATGGCTTCGACCTGTTTGAGCGGGAGGGTGCGCTTTGGCACCGGGACGGCGAGCTCCACGAGGAGAAGGCCTGGACCCCGGAGGAGCTGGAGCGCTGGCTGAGACAGGCCGGCTTTGTCACGGTCAAACAGTACGGAGACCGAAAGCTGCGCCCCCCGAAAGAAGGGGAGGGGCGGATCTTTTTTGTCGCGGAGAAGGAAGAGCAGACCCCGGAGGAGTTTGCCGCGGCATTTGCAAAGGAGTATCACAAATGGGAGAAATCGTCCGAATCATAACCACCGACGGCCTGGTCATGGCCAGCGCAATCACGGGCACTGATTTGGTGGCCCGGGCCCGGGAGATCCACCATACCAGCCCCACCGCCACCGCGGCCCTGGGGCGGAGCCTGATGGCCTGCTCCATGATGGGCAACCAGCTCAAAGGGGAGGATAACAGCCTGACCCTCCAGATTCGGGGGGACGGCCCTCTGGGAGGCATCACCTGTGTTTCCGACAGCCAGGGCAATGTCCGGGGCTATGTGGTTCACCCCCAGGCGGACGTGGCCCGCAAACAGGAGGGCAAGCTGGACGTGGGCGCCGCGGTGGGGGAGGGATCTCTGACCGTGATAAAGGACCTGGGGATGCGGGATCCCTATGTGGGCAGCATCGCCCTGGTCAGCGGCGAGATCGCGGAGGATGTCACCGCCTATTTTGCCGAGAGCGAACAGATACCCACCGCCTGTGCCCTGGGCGTGCTGGTGCAGGGCGGCAGCGGCGAGGTGCTCACCGCCGGCGGTTATCTGATTCAGCTGCTGCCCGGTGCCGGGGAGGATGCCATTGATAAAGTGGAGCGGGGCCTGCAGCGGGTGGGCTATGTCACCGGCCATCTGAAGCAGGGCAAGAGCGCCCTGGAGCTGATCCGGGATGTGCTGGGCGAGTTTGAAATTGAAGTGCTGGAGACCTGTCCGGTGGAATACCGGTGCTACTGTTCCAGAGAGCGGGTGGTCAGGGCGCTGATCAGCATGGGCACCCAGGAAATGAAAAATCTGATCGAGGAGCAGGGCCAGGCAGAGATGACATGCCAGTTCTGCGACCGGGTCTACCGGTTTAACCAGGAGGAGCTGGAAGAGATTCTGAAGCAGATGCAGCCCTGACGGCGCAGCCCGCTGCGGCCTGGCAGCGGGCTGTAAAAAGAAAAATCGGAAAAACAAAAAATTATCCTTGACATTGGCATGGGGCTTTAGTATAATAACACTCGCCGCTTGGAGATACGCGAACGACGGGAGCATAGCTCAGCTGGTTAGAGCACATGCCTTACAAGCATGGGGTCACAGGTTCGAGCCCTGTTGTTCCCACCACTTCAAGTCCTTATGGCCTCATCTGGCCCGGTAGTTCAGTTGGTTAGAACGCCAGCCTGTCACGCTGGAGGTCGACAGTTCGAGCCTGTTCCGGGTCGCCATGCGTTCAATCGCATCACCGATGCGTTTTGAATATAGGCTCCCTGTGGAGCCAGCCATTTGCCTCTGTAGCTCAGTTGGTAGAGCAGGGGACTGAAAATCCCCGTGTCATTGGTTCGATTCCGATCGGAGGC
>CAUGSS010000035.1 GCA_959602365.1 uncultured Eubacteriales bacterium | reverse complement strand
TGGACATCCACTGCGGCGGCATCGACAATGCCTTCCCCCACCACACCAATGAGATCGCCCAGAGCGAGGCCTATCTGGGCCATAAGTGGTGCAATTACTGGTTCCATGTCCACCACCTGAATACCAACTCCGGCAAGATGTCCAAATCCAAAGGGGAGTTTTTGACCGTTTCCCTGCTGGAGGAGAAGGGGTATGACCCGCTGGTCTACCGGCTGTTCTGCCTCCAGAGCCACTACCGCAAATCCCTGGTGTTCACCTACGAAAACCTGGACAACGCGGCCACCGCCTACCGCAAGCTGGTGGACCGGATCGCCGCCCTGAACCCGCAGGATGCCGCGCCGGTGGATGAGCAGGCCGCGGAAGCGCTGCGGGCCAAATTCGCTGCCGCCCTGGACAACGACCTGAACACGGCCCAGGCGGTTACGGTGCTCTACGACGTGCTCAAGAGCAAGAGCAGCGACGCGACCAAGCTGTCCCTCATCGACAGTTTTGACACGGTGCTGGGCCTGAAACTGTTCTCTGCGGCGGAACAGGTCCGCGCCGCCAAGCCCAAGGCCGCCCCGGGCCAGACCGACGCGGTCTTTGGCGAGGGTGATCCGGAGATCGATGCCCTGGTGCTCCGCCGCCAGCAGGCCCGCAAGGAGAAAAACTGGGCTGAAGCGGACCGGATCCGGGATGAGCTGGCTGCCATGGGCATCCGCCTGGTGGACACAAAAGAGGGCGTCCACTGGAGCCGCAGCTGACAGGAGGCCCCAAAGAGAGCATGTTACCGGAAAATGAGCAGAAGATCCGCGCCCTCTGTGCAGATGACGGCCTGGCGGAGCAGATTCTGCAGGTGGTTGCGGAGGATGACCAGCGCCGCCGGGCGGAGCTGGCCCAGCGTCAGACCGAGGGCCTGAAGCGGGCCAGAGAACAGGGGACCCAGCTGGGCCGCCCGCCCATCAAGCGGCCGCGGAAATTTCAGAGTGTCTATCGGGCGTTCCAGCAGGGAGAGCTGAGCGCCCGGGCGGCCTCCCAGCGCCTGGGAGTTTCCCCCGGCACCTTTAAGCGCTGGGTGGCGGAGGAGTGCAAGCGCTGAAATATAGTGAGATATGAAATCCGGGCGTCTTTCTGGAGAAAGACGCCCGGATTTTACGGTTCCGGCCGGGAGAGCTGGTCGTTGACCTGCTTGAGCCGCCGCCGGATGGACCAGTATTGGCTGAGCCAGATGATCAGATAGATTCCGCCGAAGATGGCAAAATAGGACAGGACGCCTCCGGCGGAGTGGTGCATCCAGTGGAGCAGCCACGCGGTGGGGAAGGTGGCGCAGGAGCAGATGGCCAGGTGGAGCAGCGTCTGAGTGAGCAGATTCAGCCGTTCTGACGCCCAGATCACCGAGGCCCCGCCCCAGGCCCCGCCGTAGAGCAGGGAGCACAGGGCCTGGAGGGTGACGGCGTTGATCTCGGTTCCGCACAGGGCGGTCAGAGAGGGGACCACGGCATAGAATTCCCCGTCGCCTGCGGTCAGAGAAATTAAGATGGTGATTGCGTAGCTGAGGGCCAACCCCAGGGGGGCGCCCAGCAGAATTCGGCGCAGCAACTTTTGTTTCATATCCATCACCTCAGATGCCCAGTGTTTCCTTGATTCGGTTGACATACCGCCGGGAGACGTAGGTCACCTGTCCGTCGGACAGGGTGACCCGGATGGTGCCCGCCAGGTTCAAATCAAAGCCCTTGACCTGCCGCAGGTTTACCAGCTCGGAGTTGGATATGCGGACAAACCGCTGGGAGGCCAGCTGTTCCTCCAGCGCATAGAGCCGGGCCTTCACGACATACTCCCTGCCGCCGGCCAGCACGGCCAGCACTTTTCCCCGGCTGGCGCAGAGCCGCAGAATATCCCGGGGCTCCAGCGGGACGATGTGGCTGCCCTGAAAACCGGGGATGGAGCGGATCTGGTCTTGCTGCAGCAGCCGCACCAGGGCCTCCAGTTCCTCCGTCATATGGTTGGTGACAATGACGATCTTGGGGCTGGGACATTGTTCGCTCAGCCGGATCTCCACCTCCATGGCGGTCACCTCCTTTGAGATAAGCATACCGGGCCGTCGGGCAGAGCGCAAGGGGTTTGACGCAGGTGGCGGATTTGGCGCTATAACCGGTCAAAACCAACGGCCCGGCGTCTCTGATTTGGTTGAGACGCCGGGCCGTGTGAGGCTGGATCTGTAGCGCCGGATCAGGCAAAGATGCGGCGGATGGTGATGATGCTCTTATAGGTCACATCGCTGTAGGTGATGCCGTAGTTGGTGCCCAGGGCGCTGATAATGGTGCCGTCCCCCACATAGATGCCCACATGGTGGTCATAGCAGACGATGTCTCCGGGCTGGATGTCCTCAAAGCTCACCGACTGGCCGCAGCTGCGCTGAGCGCTGGAGGAGTGGGGCAGGCTGACGCCGAAGTGGGCGTAGACCTGCATGACAAAGCCGGAACAGTCGGCGCCGTTGGTGAGACTGGTGCCGCCCCACACATAGGGGTTGCCCAGAAATTGGGTGGCAAAGCTGGCCACTTCGGCGCCGGTGCCGCCGCTGACGGTGCTTCCGCCCTCGTAGTCGGCGGCGGTGCCGCTTGAGGCGCTGGTGCGGTTGGAGGGGGAGGAGGACAGAGCGCTGGCAGTGGCGGGGCCGTCGGACTCGACGGTGTAGGTCAAGTTGATATAACCGGTGCTCCCCTCATAGCTCACCTGGTACCAATCCCCCAGCTTTCCGCTCACCGCCACCACGGTGTCCGTGGGGATGGATGCCAGGGCGGCAGATTCGGTTGTGGGCTGTTCCCGCAGGGTGAGGGAAGTGGCGGTGATTTGGGCAAAGCCGGGATAGTAGGCGTAGCCGTTTTCCGTGGTGGGGCACACATAGCCGCCGCTGACGTAGCCCACATAGCCCTCATAGCTCACCCGGTACCAGCTGCCATAGCTGCCGGAGACCGGGAGGACGGTGCCCTCGGGAATCTCGGCCAGAGCCGCAAAAGCGCTGCCCGCCCCGGCCCGCAGCACCACGGGATGGACGGTGGTCTGGACGTAGCCGGTGTTGACGGCGTCGCTTAAGGAAACGTAGTCCGCACTGACATAGCCGCTCTGCCCGTCAAAGGAGACGCCGTACCAGCCCTCCGTGTCATTGGAGATGATCTGGAAGGTGGCGCCGTCGGGCAGCTCCGCCAGAATCTCCGAATCGGTGTTGGGCTGGCTGCGCAGATACAGGGTGTCGGCGGCGACGGTGCCATAGCCGATGGACTGGGCGTCGGCCTCGGTGGAGAGCAGCTGCCGCTCCACATAGCCGGTCTGAGTGCCGTCGGTGACCTGATACCAGCCGTTCTCTTCGCTGAGGATATCCAGCGGCGTGCCCGATTCCAAAATGGCCAGGATGTCGGATGTACTGTCTGCCTGGGTGCGCAGAATAACGGAGGAACTGGCGGTCATGCCGGTGGCCAGAGGATTGACGTAGAGCGTGCTGCTGGCGATATAGCCGCTCAGGCGCTCCCCGTCACCGGCATAGCTGACCTGAATCCAGTCCTCCGCAGAGGTGTCCAGCAGGACAACGGTGCTGCCGTCGGGAATTTGTGCCAGGACGTCAGCGGCGGCATCCGGCTCGCTTTTCAGCTCCACGGCGCCGCCGGTGATGGTGGCGGTCTGGGTGACTCCGGCGCTGACCAGCGCCCGGCTGACATAGCCGGTATACTGCTGGCCGTCATCGCCGGCGTAACTGACCTGAAACCAGTCCTGATCATTGGAATCCAGGATCTCCAGGGTGTCGCCTTGGTCCAGGACCTCCAGCACTTCGGAATCGGTGCTGGGTGCGCTTCTCAGCCGGACCCCCTCGCCCAACACAGTGCCGGTGTCGCTGGCACCGGCGGTGAAGGCGGAGCAGAGGATCAGGAGAGAGGCGGCGATGGAAACTCCGGCGGCACGCCTCAGAGTGTGATGGATTGGGGACATGAAAAACCTCCGTAAATGGATACGCAGGAAAAGGACCTCCGCTTATTTGGAGGAGGTAAGTGCCCGCCGCAGCCACACGTCGCCCAAGTCCATCGCGGCGTAGAGGCTGTTCTTTTCACTCTTGCGGACAACCCGGTCCCGGCTCTTCAAATCGGGATCGGTAAGCTGGAGTTGGACGGCGACCTTAGTGGCCACCTCCATGTCCTTTACCTTTTCGGTGGATAGGATCTGAAGCATGATGATGTAGGGATCGGCCATGCTTCCATAATAAATCAGATTGTCCTTCCGGCGAAGGGGATGACCCTTGTAGGTCAGGGGAAGGGATTTGGACTCAGCCATGAAAGTACCTCCTAGAATTGTAACTAATTGTAACAGATTGTTTCTAACTTGTCAACAGCAGGGGCGAGTGTGAAATTTGTCCAACCAGAGGGGCCTGTGCCGGTGCAGGGCGCGCCCGGAAAAAAGCGCGCGAAACAGGGCGAAGGATTTTCCCCGGACAATCAAACAGGGCCGTCCACGGGGACGACCCTGGTTTTGACTGGGTTCGATCAGACGTCCAGATAATAGCGGACCAGTTCCTGCAACAGCTCGTCCCGATCCAGCTTCCGGATCAGGGTGCGGGCGTTGTTGAAATTGGTGATATAGGTGGGATCCTCCGAGAGGATATAGCCCACGATCTGATTGATGGGGTTATATCCCTTCTGCTGAAGGGAGTTGTAAACCTGAGAAAGGATCTCACGGGTGTCAACAGTATCGTCTGCAGGGAGATCGAAACGGCGGGTATAGTCGGACATAAGGGAACACCTCCTGCGTTGTCAGACAGGGACAACACCTATAACATACACAGTTTATTCTATAATATTTTTCCAAACTTGTAAAGAGCGAAAGCGACTTTAATTTCCATTCTGAGCAAAAAATGCCGTAACTATTCCTAAAACAAGGTTTTCCATGCAGATAGAGGACGGGATCAGCGCAGAGAGCCGCCGCCCCCGCTCCCGGTTTGGCAGCGCCGGAGAATGGCCGCTGCGGCCTCTTCCGGCGTCCGATGGGTGGTGTCAATCAGCGTGGAGCTCAGTCCGGCGTAGAGCGGAAGCCGGGCCAGGCTGCGCTCCACCACGTCCTCCCGGCGCAGTCCCCGGGCGATGTCGCCCTGGAGCCGGCGCCGCAGCGCCTCCTGTGTGCAGGTCAGGGAGAAAGCGGAGACCCGGCAGTTGTCCAGATCCAGCCGGGCAAGGATTTCGTCTATGACGGACTGCTGGTGAAGTACCCAGCAGAAAATAATGTGCCTGTAAGCGGAGCAGTGCAGAAAGCGGTTCAGGAGATAGCAGATGTTGTCTACCACCATCCTTTTGGTTTCCTCCGTCACCAGAAAGGGATTTGCCTGCCAGCACCAATCTCCGTCGAGAAAGACGCTGTGCTCCAGCTTTTGCTGCAGCACCCGGCAGGTGGTGCTCTTGCCCACCCCCGTCGTGCCGCCGATCACATAGAGCTGTTTCATGACATGCCGCCCGCCTTTGCCGCGCTGTTGCTGCAGCTATTCTAGCAGGTTTGGCCCGGCGGGTCAACCAAGGTGCGCCCGCGCGAAAAAAGAAAAGGAACGCGCCGGCTCTTCAGAGCCGGCGCGTTGGAGTTTCAGTTAGGGAAGCTGCTCAGCGCAGCACGGCGCCCAGCTCCGCCTCCAGGGCGGCCAGAATGGCCTGCACGTCCTCATCGGCCTCGGCGTCGGTCAAAGTGTGGTCCTCGCTTCTCAGCTTCAGGGAGAAGGCCACGCTCTTCTTGCCCTCGGGGATGGGGGCGCCGGTGTAAATGTCGAAGAGCTCCGCCTCTTTAACCAGTCCCTTGCCGCTACGGGAGATGCAGCGCTCCAGGTCGCCCACTGGGATGGCGCTGTCGCAGACCAGGGCAATGTCCCGGGCCACGGAGGGGTATTTGGGCAGGGGAGTGTATACAATCTCGGTGCTCTGCAGCCCCAGCAGGGCGGTGAAGTCCAGCCGGGCCACATACATCCGGCCGGTCACGTCGTAGTTCTTGGCCACCAGCGGGTGGATCTCACCCAGGGTGCCGATGACCTGGCCGTCCACGCTCACATCGGCGCAGCGGCCCGGGTGGAAGGCAGGGCGCTGGGCGGTGGCGGTGTAGACGGCATTGGAGATGCGGAAGGCCTTCAGAATGGTCTCCACCGCTCCCTTGAGCCGGAAGAAGTCCATGCCGCCGCCGTAGGCGCCCAGAATCAGGTCCTGGGTCTCCAGGGCCATGGCGGTGCCGGGCTGCTTGGCGTAGATCCGGGCCAGCTCATAGAGCATGGCCTGCTTGTTGTGGTAGTGCTCGTTCCGGGCCAGCACCTCCAGCATGGAGGGCACCGCAGTGGTGCGCATGATGGAGGTGTCCTCCCCCAGGGGGTTCAGGATGCGGATGCTGTCCCGCTTGGGGGAGTCGGGGGCCATGCGCACCTTGTCGTAGGCGCTGGGGGAGATGAAGGAGTAGGTCATGATCTCGCTGTAGCCCAGGCTGCGGCAGGTGGCGGTGGCCAGCTGCTCCGCCTTCTGGGAGCGGCTCAGGCCGCCCCGGGTGGTCTCGCCCCGCATCAGGGTGGTGGGCAGGTTGTTGTAGCCGTAGAACCGGGCCACCTCTTCGGCGATGTCGGAGTAGTGCTCCACGTCGCTGCGCCAGGAGGGGACAATGATGGTGTCGCCCTCCAGGGTGAAGCCCAGCCGCTCCAGGATGTCCACCATGGTGTCCCGGCTGATGTCGGTGCCCAGCAGGGCGTTAATCTTCTCCGGCTCCAGCTGGACGGTGGTTGGGTTCTGGTCGGCGGCGATGACATCAATGATGCCGTCCACCACCTCGCCGGCCCCCAGCAGCTCCACCAGCTCGCAGGCCCGCTGGACGCCCAGGTAGGTGTTCATGGGGTCCAGGCCCTTCTCATAGCGGCCCGAGGCCTCGGTGCGCATGCCCAGGGCGGTGGCGGTGCGGCGGACGGAGACACCGTTGAAGTTGGCGGACTCGAAGACCACGGCGGCGGTGTCCCCCTCAATCTCGGAGTTGGCGCCGCCCATGACGCCGGCCACGCCCACCGGCTTGTTCACGTCGCAGATGCACAGCATGTTCTCTGTGAGCTGCCGCTGGTTGCCGTCCAGGGTCTGGATGGTCTCCCCCTCTCGGGCGGTGCGGATGACCAGCTTGCCCCCCTCCACGCACTTGAAGTCGAAGGCGTGCATGGGCTGGCCGTACTCCAGCATGACGTAGTTGGTGATGTCCACGATGTTGTTGATGGGCCGGACGCCGGAGGCGCGCAGCCGCTCCCGCATCCACTTGGGGGAGGGGGCGATCTTGACGTTTTTGACCATCCGGGCGGTGTACCGGGGGCACAGTTCCGGGTTCTCAATCTCCACGTCCAGCTCCTCCATAATGCTGCCGCCGCTGCCCTCCACCACCGGGGTGTGGAGGTGCAGGGGCTGCCGGAAGGTGGCGGAGGCCTCCCTTGCCAGGCCGATAACCGACAGGCAGTCGGGCCGGTTGGGGGTGATCTCAAACTCCACCACATGGTCGTCCATGCCGATGATGGGCTTGATGTCGTCGCCGGGGGCGATGCCCTCCTCATTGAGGATGAAGATGCCGTCGGGGATGCAGTTGGGGAACTCCTTCTGCTCGGCGTGCAGGTCGTTCAGGGTGCAGATGGCGTTGTTTGCCGTGTTCAGGGCCACCATATCTCCAGCGTGGAGGTTGCGCAGCTCAGTGGTCAGAGAGACCTCGCCGCTGCCGGTGTCGGCGGTCACGGCGAAGGTGCCGTAGGAGACGGTCTCCACCCCGGTCAGCCGGGCGGCGATCACTTTGCCGAAGATCTTGTGGCCGGGCTGGATATCGGCGGGGATGCTGGGCTTGGCCGGGTCAATGGGGTGATAGTCCCCCAGAACGGCGGCGGCGGAGACGGCGGCATAGGGGAAGTCCCGCTCGTCCAGCCCCAGCTCGGACAGGCCGCAGAGCATGCCGCAGGACACCTCGCCCCGGAGCTTTCCCTTGGTGATCTTGACGCCCCCGGGCAGGGTGGACTTGTGCTTGGCCACCGGGAGCAGGTCGCCCACGTGGACGTTCCAGGCGCCGGTGCAGATCTGGACGGTTTCACCCTCGCCCACGTCGATCTGGCACACCCACATGTGGTCGGAGTTGGGGTGGCGGACCATCTCGGTCACCCGGCCCACTACCACGTTGGTGATCTCCGCCCCCAGCTCCTCATAGGTCTCCACCTTGGAGCCGGAGATGGTGAGGGCCTCGGAGAAGGCCTTGTCGTCAATATCGTCCACGCTGACATGGGGCACGAATTCGTTCAGCCAGTTACGGGATAAAATCATATCGCTTGTCCTCCTCTTCCTCAGAACTGTTCCAGGAACCGGACGTCGTTCTCAAAGCACAGCTTCAGGTTGTTGATGCCGTAGCGCATCATGGCCAGCCGCTCCACGCCCATGCCGAAGGCCCAGCCGGAGTAGACCTCGGTGTCGATGTCGCAGCCCTGGAGCACCTTGGGGTGGATCATGCCGGCGCCCAGCACCTCGATCCAGCCCTCGCCCTTGCAGACGGAGCAGCCCTTGCCGTGGCAGGCGAAGCACTGGACGTCCACCTCGCAGGAGGGCTCGGTGAAGGGGAAGTGGTGGGGGCGGAACCGGGTGACCGACTCCTCACCGTACAGGCTCTTGATGACCGCGTTCAGGGTGCCCTTCAGGTCGGCCATGGTGATGCCCTTGTCCACCACCATGCCCTCGATCTGGTGGAACATGGGGGAGTGGGTGGCGTCGGCCTCGTCCTTGCGGTACACCCGGCCCGGGGCGATGATGCGGATGGGGGGCTTCTGGGCCTCCATGGTGCGCACCTGCATGGGGCTGGTCTGGCTGCGCAGCAGCACCGCGTCGTTCTTGGGGTCCTGGTCCCCGGCGGTGATATAGAAGGTGTCGGTCCACTCCCGGCCCGGGTGGCCCTCCTCGGTGTTGAGCCGGGTGAAGTTGTACTCCGCCAGCTCGATCTCCGGCCCCTCGGCCACGGTGAAGCCCATGCCGATGAAGATGTCCTTCACCTCGTCCATAATCAGGGTGATGGGATGCTTGTGGCCCAGCAGGTGCTTTTCGCCGGGGATGGTGACGTCCAGCGCTTCCTCCTTCAGCTTCCGCTCCAGGGCCAGCTCCTCCAAATGCTTGCCCTGCTGGGCGATGGCCTCAGTCAGGGCGCTGCGGACCTCGTTGGCCAGCTGGCCCATGACAGGCCGCTCCTCGGGGGAGAGGGAACCCATCTGCTTGAGCAGGGCGGTGAGCTCCCCCTTCTTGCCCAGATACCTGACCCGCAGCGCGTCCAGCGCGGCGGCGTCCTCCACCTGGGCGATGGCCGCCAGGGCTTCGGCGCGGATGAGCGAGAGTTGTTCCTTCATTGCAAAAACTCCTTTTCTTACTGGGAAGTAGATTGACATAAAACAGAGACCGGCGGGTTAGGGGCAGAAAAAAAGACCTCTCCATCCCCATGGGGACGAAAGGCCAGCCTTCCGCGGTACCACCCGCATTCGAGTTCACAGAACTCGCACTCATTCGATGGGGTATCGGCCATCAGCCGTCCCGGCATTTCCTCCGGACCGCTCCCGGGCGAACCAGTCCCGCTCCCGCTGCGCCCGCTTTCAGCCGGTGACGGGCGCTCTCTGGCGGGGGAGTGGGGGACATTTTCCCGTTCCTCGCGTTAACTACATTTATATACCACATTTTTTCCCGTCGCGCAAGGGTGCGGGATAAATTTCACGGAAAAAGTTGAAGCCGGGCCGGGAAGGGGGTATAATAGGGCGCAAACGAAGCCGGGAAGAGGAGGCCGTGTTATGAAAATCGCCGCTGCGGAGCAGATGCGCCAACTGGACAACGTCACCATCCACGACCGGGGGGTGCCCTCCACCTTGCTGATGGAGCGGGCGGCCCAGGGGATTCTGGAGGCCTGCCTGGGCTGCCTGGGCGAGGAGCCTCGAGGAAAGCGCTGCGCCGTGTTCTGCGGGGCGGGCAACAACGGGGGCGACGGGGTGGCCGTGGCCCGGCTGCTGGGCCGCCAGGGGCTGGAGGTGCGGGCCTTCCTGGTGGGAAAACGGGAGAAGATGACCCCGGACTGCCGGGAGATGGAGCGCCGGCTGGCGGAGGAGGGCGGCGCGCTGGAGGACTTCGACCCCGCCTCCGAGACCCAGCGCGCCTTTGTGGCCGGGGCTGACCTCTGTGTGGACGCCATCTTCGGCATCGGCCTGAACGCCCCGATCCGGGGAAATGCGGTGGAGGCCATCCGCTGGATGAACGAGGCAAAAGCCCCCACCGTGGCGGCGGACATCCCCTCCGGGGTGGAGACTGACACCGGCCGCATCCTGGGCAGCGCGGTGAAAGCCGCCAAAACCGTTACCTTCACCCTGCCCAAACTGGGGCTGCTGGTGGGGGACGGGGCCCTTTGCACCGGGGAGCTTATCATTCACTCCATCGGCATCCCAGAGGAGCTGGTGGAGGGGCTGGAGTGCCCCGCCACCGTCATCGACGCGGATCTGGTGCGCGCCTGGCTCCCTGAGCGCCCCGCTGACGGCCACAAGGGCACCTTCGGCAAGTGCTGCCTGCTCTGCGGCAGCACTGGCTACACCGGGGCCCCGATCCTGGCCTCCCGGGCGGCGGTGCGCTCGGGCACCGGCCTGGTGTTCCTGGGAGTGCCCGAGTCCATCTACACGGTGGCCGCGGTGAAGTCCGACGAGGCCATGCCCTCGCCCCTGCCCGCCGGGGAGGACGGCACCCTCTCTGAGCAGGCGCTGGTGCCCGCCCTGGAGAAGCTGGCGGGCTGCGACGCCGCCCTGATCGGCCCCGGCCTGGGCCGTTCCGATGGGGTGCGCACGGTGGTGGAGGCGGCCATGGAGACCGTCCAATACCCCCTGGTGCTGGACGCCGACGGTATAAACGCCATCGCCGGGCATATGGATATACTGTACCGGCGCCGGGACTGCCCCACCATCGTCACCCCCCACGACGGGGAGTTTGCCCGGATGGGGGGAGACCTGTCCGACGGGGACCGGGTGACCGCTGCCCGGAAATTCTCCATGACCTACGGCTGCCTGCTGGTGCTCAAAGGCCACCGCACCATCGTCAGCCTGCCTGACGGGGAGGTGTTTGTCAACACCACCGGCAACTCTGGCATGGCCAAGGGGGGCAGCGGCGACGTGCTGGGGGGCATCCTGGTCTCCCTGCTGGCCCAGGGGATGCACCCGGTCAAGGCGGCTGCCTGCGCCGTGTGGATTCACGGCCGGGCCGGTGACCTGTGCGCCCAAAGCCTGGGGGAGCGGGGCATGACCCCCAGCGACATGATCCGGGCATTGCCCAAAGTCTTTCAAGAATTGGAGTGAAGCCGAGTGCGCCTGAAGCTGGGTGCACTGATGATAACCCTTCTCCTGGTGCTGAGCGCCTGCGGAGAAGGCAGCGAATCGGCGGGATTGGACGCCCGCTTTCGACGGTATTATGCGGCCCTGACCAGCTTTACCGCCCGGGCCCAGGTGACGGCGGATTACGGGGAACGGGTCTATCAGTACGAACTGGCGATGAGCGGGGATCTGACCCAGGGCTCTTTGGAGGTGCTCTCGCCGGAGAATATCGCCGGCGCCGGCTTCTCCTGGGCTGAGGGCGGCGGAAGCATGAGCTATGAGGGCGTCTCCCTGGAGACCGGCGCCCTGTCGGAGGACGGACTGTCTCCCGCAGACGCCATGCCCATGATTCTGGAGACCCTGGCCACCGGCCGGCAGATTTCCACTGGAGAGCAGAAACTGGATGGGGAGGATACCATCTATCTGGAACTGGCCAACCCTGCCTATCCGGACGAGTCCAGCACGGTGCTGGCCTGGCTGGCCCGGGAGGACGGCGCGCTGCGCCGGGCGGAGGTGACCAAGGATGGCACCACTGTGGTGACCTGCCGCTTCACCGAATTCACCTATACCTACGACGATACCAATCAGGAAACAGAAGGTTGACTACGCTATGAACGATTTGCAAAAGAGAACCTGGGCGGAGATCCACCTGGACCGCCTGGAGGAGAACTACAGAGCGCTGAGGGCCCTGGCCCCCCGGAGTAAATTTGCCGGACTGGTCAAGGCCAACGCCTATGGGCATGGGGCGGTGCCGGTGGCCCGGAGGCTGGAACGGCTGGGGGCGGACTATCTTGCGGTGGCCTGCCTGGACGAGGCGGAGGAGCTGCGCGGGGCGGGTGTCACCGCGCCCATCCTGATCCTGGGCAACACTCCGCCGGAGTACACCGGTGAGCTGTTGGAACACCACATCACCCAGACGGTCTATGACCCGGCCCAGGCCAGGGAGTTCTCTCAGCGCGCCCGGGCGCTGGGCGGGCTGCTGCGCTGTCATCTGAAGGTGGACACCGGCATGTCCCGGCTGGGGATCCTGTGTGATGAGGCGGACATGGACGAGGGAGTTGCGCTGCTGGAGGAGATGGCCCGGCTGCCCGGCCTGGACTGCGAGGGTATCTTCATGCACTTCGCCGATGCGGACAGCAGCCCGGAGTACACCCATATGCAGCTGGAGCGGTTTCACCAGGTGCTCCGGAGGCTGGAAGGGCGAGGGATCGGCTTCTCCATCCGCCATTGCTGTGCCGGCGCTGCGGCGCTGAACTATCCGGAGGCCCACATGGACATGATCCGCCCGGGCATTCCCCTCTACGGCTGCTATCCCGCCGCCTCCACCCTGGACAAGATTGCCCTGGAGCCGGTGATGGAGCTCAAGACCCGGATTGTCTCCCTGCGGCGGCTGCCCAAAGGCACCTGCGTCAGCTATGGCCGCACCTACACCCTGGAGCGGGACAGCCTGGTGTGCGCCGTGCCGGTGGGCTATGCCGACGGACTGCACCGGGGTTTAAGCGGACGGATGGAGATGCGCCTGCGGGGAAAGATGGTCCCCCAGATCGGCCGCATCTGTATGGATATGTGCATGCTGGATGTCACCGATGTGCCCGGTGTCCGCGTGGGCGATGTGGTCACCGTTTTTGGAGACGGGGCCCCGCTCCAGACCCTGGCGGACACCCTGGGCACCATCACCTATGAGCTGCTCTGCGCCGTGGGCCCCAGAGTGCCGCGGCTCTATCTGGGATGAGAACCTGGGGAGAGGTTGTCGCATAAGCTGTTATGGGAGGCAAAACTGTCGGGAGAAAAGGCGGCGGCCCATTCTCCCTCCGGGTATAATGGCCGCCGCCCCGTGGGAAAATGAAAGTGACCTCGTTACATAACCGTAACGAAGCCTACTTTGACCGCGGAGTGTGAATTTGCGTGGATAACAGCGTCAGAAGAGGAGACATTTTTTACGCCGACCTCAGTCCTGTGGTCGGCAGCGAGCAGGGCGGCGTGCGGCCTGTCCTGATTATCCAGAACGATATGGGCAACCGCCACAGCCCCACAGTCATTGCGGCGGCCATCACATCCCAGATGAACAAGGCGAAGCTGCCCACCCACATCGAGCTTGTGGGCCAGAACTGCGGCCTGACCAAGGACTCGGTGGTGCTGCTGGAGCAGATCCGCACCCTGGATAAACGCCGCCTGCGGGAGCATATGGGCCGTCTGGACGGCCCGCTGATGGATGAGGTGGACCGGGCGATTGCGGTCAGCTTTGGCCTGAAGGCCAGGCAGGTTTGACCGCAGGTCCGTTTGATCGCTCGCTTTGCCGGGCGTGCCGCGTCGGCTTTGACGCGGCACGCCCGGCGTTTTTATGGACGGCAGACGGGGCTTTCCCCGGCGGTCAGGCTGGGGATGGAGTTTCGCAGGATGCTTTGACGGAACAGGCCGTGGCGGCTGCAGTACCAACATAAGAGGCCCGCTCCCCGGTTCAGAAACCGGGCCTGAGCGCAGCCCTCTGGATACAGTTTTACCAGCTCAAAACGGCCGCTGGTACAATAGGCCATCCAGGAAATGAAATGGGATTTTTCCATGGGATGGGCCAGGGAGAGGCAGCATTTATCCTCTGCCGGGACGCATACTACATGGTGTGGAGCGTCGGGAGCTTCCGGCTCCAGCGGCGGCAGGGTGATCCCGCAGCAGGCGGCCGGTGCGTTTCCGGTGGGATGAAAGAGGTTGCCGCAGATGGGACGGACATAGAGCTTGGATTTCAGCATATTTGCGCTCCGGTTGTCGTTTGCCGCCAGCTCCCCGGATAACAGCGCTGGGACGGACACCTGCAGGGCGCTGGCCGGCGGCTCCAACAGGGAGAGGCCGGCCAGTCCCCGGCCTCTCTCCCCGCGGCTCACCGCCCGTCACCTGAAGTTTATGCGCCAGTTCTTTTTGCGTCATATGATTATCCCTGCGGCACGCCGCGACGAATTTGCCAAACGTTTCTCTATCCATATCTTTCACCGCCTTTTGCCTAAATTTCAGCACAAAGCGGCAAATTTATAAACCGGCAGATCGTTTGCCTCCTATTTAAAATACCTGTTGTATTCCCTGAACATGTGATTCTTTCTCACATTGCCCGGCTGCTGATACAGGTCGCGGAATCTGTCCGCGATCGCCACGGAAAGCAGCCCTTTGCTGATATAGAACTCATATTTGCCCTGGGCAAAAGGAAATTCCCTTACTTCAAATTTTGCGCCGTCATTGTTCCTGACGACGACCTCGCCGAAATATACGGACATGGCGCGCTCAAATTCATCTCTGGAAAGGCCGGTCTCCCTGAAGCTGCCGGCCTCGTAGAGATCGAAGTATGTTTTTTCCAGCTTTTTCAGGCTTTCCACCGAATAATCCGGAGTAAAAAAGCTGTATTGCTTGCACTTCTTTTCAAATTTGCCCAGCAGTTTGTCTTTACGGGCGAAAAAATATTTTTCTGCCTCTGCCATGCTCTTAAATTTCGGGAGCTTTTCTCCGTACTTCAAAGCCGCTTTTAGGCCGGGCCTTGTCATATGATCCTGTCCTCCTGTATATACTGCCGTCCTCTATTCGCCCTGTGCTTTCAGATTATCCATGGTGGGATGGGTTATTCATGACGATGGCATCGGCCGTCGGGCAGCTCTCTAACTCAGGACAGGTGCCGCAGGTTTCCATGTCCCTTTCGTAATTTTCCCAGCGCATCCCGCGCCTCCCTCTGGCGGTAACTTTGCTTTTCATCTTGCTACCACCATAACCTCTTGCCCTGTTATTGTCAATATTTTTGTGCAGGGTGATGTGGCGTATGAATCAAATGTGATCATGTCTTAGTATAACACACCCTTGCCTTCGGCTATATCCTTCCCACCACCGGGCGGATTCGGGACTTTCACCGGTTAGAACTGTGCGCCGCCGGGCGCACCAAGAAAAGGCGGTACGCGACCCCTCTGCGGGGCGCATACCGCCTTTTCTTGTTATTATCGGTTGAGCAAAAGTCAGCGTGGGATTGATTTGGTATCTTTCGATTTGGGAAACTCCGGTCTCCCATTTGGAGATGGTCTTGTCGCTGACGCACAGTTTTGCCGCCAGCTCCGCCTGGGTCATATGTCGCTTTTTCCGCAGGGATTTGATGGTAGTGCCTGTAATATAGTGTTTCATGGCTGTCTTATGCCCCTTTCCTGCACAGAATACCATGTTGAGGCCAAATCCACAACCTACGAAGCGTAGAGTGAGGAGGGGAGCGGAAATCAGAGATGACGGAGGCAGACGCTCCTTTTCGCCAGTCCTGTTGTAGATTTGAGAACAATGGACTGCCCCCGGCAGAACGTTCTGCCGGGGGCAAAAGAGGGTAATTCCGGTTTGCCGCTTTGGGTGCGGAATGGCCGGGCTGAGGCCCGGAACCAATCCCACCGGTCAGCCGTTGTCCCCGACCGCCCGGCCGGCGCCGTCCACCACATCCCGGGCCACGTCGCCCACGCCGTGGGTGGCGTCCCGCACCGCGTCAGTGGCGTCGTCCACCACGTTCTCCGCCGCGTCCATGGTGTCGTCGGTCACTTTCTTGGCGGTGTCGCCCACATTTTTGGCCTGGTCGCCCACGGCGCGGCCGGCATCTCTGGCGGCCCGCCTGGTGTCCTGGCCTGCGTCGTTCCAGCCCGGGTGCTGGCCGTCCTCTGCGGGGCGGCTTCTCTGCTGTACAGCGCCGTTGTCGTCCGCATAGTAGCCCGCGTTGGGCATGCTGCGGCTGCGGGCGTTGGCGCCCGCATCTGTAGAGGTGCCGCAGCCGGTCAGCGCCAGCGACAGGGTGAGCGCCGCCAGGCCGACGGTCCATATCTGCTTTCCGTTCATCCGATTCTCCTTCTCCCTCTGTAAAATGCTCCGCGCCGTTTGCGGGCGGATATTGTCATTATGTGCCGCAGACATCAAAATACCCCCGGAAAAAAGCGCAAGGAGAACCAAAAGCAGTCAAAACAGCACAGTGGCAGTTGCCAACAAAACCTGCGTGTGTTTTATGAGAGATTCAGCTGCAATGAAGTTAGATAAAACTGACTGTAGAGAGAAACCCATATACGCAGGTACGATAACGAAGTTTTAACCCAACGAACGATATTGTTCTTTGGGTTATTTTGTGCTATTATTGCCCTCAACAGATCAATCTTAATTTGTAAAGGAAAAATATTAGATGTATCCAAATAGAGAAGACGCGTTAAATTTATTAAGAGAAGCAGAAAAATTAAATCCAGGGCCCTGGGGAAATCACAGCAGAACGGCTGCGCATTGCGCTGAAAGAATTGCAGCTTTATCCGGTATGAATCCAGACAAGGCATATGTACTTGGATTATTGCATGACATAGGCAGGCGGTTTGGAAAGAGACATTTAGGGCATGTTTTCGATGGATATACTTATATGATGTCTTTGGGATATGATGATGTGGCAAGAATATGTCTTACGCATTCTTTCAATGAACAAAAGATAGAAGGATATGTAGGTGATTTTGATACGACAGAGGAGGAAACCAAGGTTATAAGAACAAAATTACAGGAAGTGCAATTTGATGATTATGATAAATTGATACAGCTTTGTGATGCAATATCTGGTGCAGAAGGTGTAATGAATATTATTGATAGAATGAATGATGTCAGGATGCGCTATGGCGCTTATGATTTGGACAAATGGAATACAAATTTAGCATTAAAAGTTTATTTTGAGCGAAAAATGGGCAAAGACTTATATGAGGCGGTGGAAAAAGATCGCTTTCAACCATATTCGGAATAATTGACAACTTCCAGCTTATTGCGTCAACCGTAAATATGATATTGTAGCGAGCATCGCAGTTTGATATACTAATCTATATAAAAAACCACGAACAGAAATGTTTGTGGTTTACTTCATCTTGGGACATGGGTTTGTGCAGCTCCTTTTGACACTGGTGGCCGGACTGCGCACCGGCATCGGCAGTTGTATTGCCTTTACCCGGCGACATACCAATCAGAAATTTCTCTCTGCCAGCCTGGGGCTTTCCGCCGGTGTCATAAATTATGTGTCATTGGTGGAAATGTTTATGACGGCTCGGGATTGTCTGACGGCGGAGCTGGGGGAGCAGCCAGGCAGCTGGGCCACAGTGGGCGGAAATTCGCTGATCGCGGTCATTCATTTCCCTGAAGGAATTGCCGTCTCGGTGCCCCTCTGCCATGCCGCCGGCTCCAGGGGCAGGGCCTTTCGCTGTTCCTTCTGGTCGGGCCAGGCGGAACCGGCTGCAAGGTGTAAAACAGGAAAAAAGTGAAAATAATGATTGCAAAGGGGAAAGCGCTTTGCTATAATAGGTTTAAAGATAGGAATATTTCTTAATAAGGAATGCGCTATGGAACAGAAACGATATTCTCGTCAGCGTGAGCTGATTTACCAGTGCTTGCAGGAGATGAAGGTGCACCCCACTGCGGAGATGATCTATCAGACCCTCAAGCCGGACCATCCCAAACTGAGCCTTGGAACCGTCTACCGCAATCTGAATCAGCTTGCGGACTGGGGACTGATTATCCGGATGCCCTTTCATGTGGAGCGCTATGACGCGGATCTCTCGCCCCATGCCCACTTCTGCTGTGAGGGGTGTGGACGGGTGTTTGACCTGCCCATGCCGGAAGGGGAGGATATGACCCCGTTTTGCGCGGAGCACGGCTTTCACCTGCGCCGGGAGGCGCGCCTCTTCTACGGCCGGTGCCTGGCCTGTGGGGAAGAGACCTGAATTGGTGCATTTTCGCCGGATGCGGCGAAAAGCGATATCAAATTTTAGTATGGAAAAGGAGTGTTACTACAATGGAACTGAAGGGATCGAAGACCGAGGCCAACCTGTGGACCGCCTTTGCGGGGGAGTCCCAGGCCCGCAATAAGTACACCTATTTTGCCTCCGCGGCCAAGAAGGCAGGATACGAGCAGATCGCCGCCATTTTTGAGGAGACCGCCAACAACGAGAAAGAGCATGCCAAGATGTGGTTCAAGGAGCTGGGCGGCATCGGCGACACGGCGGAGAACCTGAAGGCTGCCGCCGCCGGCGAGAACGAGGAGTGGACCAGCATGTATCCCGAGATGGCCGCCACCGCCCGGGAAGAGGGCTTCACCCGGCTGGCCTATCTGTTTGAGGCCGTGGCCGCCATCGAGAAGGAGCACGAGGAGCGCTATCTGAAGCTGCTGGCCAACCTGGAGGGCGACCTGGTCTTTAAGACGGACGACGAGAACACCGTCTGGATCTGCCGCAACTGCGGCCATATCCATGTGGGCAAGGATGCCCCTGCGGTGTGTCCTGTCTGCGCCCATCCCCAGGCCTACTTTGAGCGCCGGAAGGTGAACTACTAATCCTATGGAGACCATTCAGTACCGTCCAAAGGGCGTCTGCTCCAGCTATATGGAGATTGACGTGGACAACGGCGTCATCCAGGACTGCCGGGTAAAAGGCGGCTGCAGCGGCAACCTGCAGGGCATCTCCGCTCTGGTGCGGGGGATGCGGGTTCAGGACGCCATTCAGCGCATGGAGGGCATCCGCTGCGGATTTAAGAGCACCTCCTGTCCCGACCAGTTGGCCCAGGCCCTGAAGGGGTATCAGGGCTGAGGCGCGCAAGATCTGATTTCCCCGAAAGGCCCGGCCTGGATCAAATCCAAGCCGGGCCTTGATTTTGGTTGCGGGCAGAGTGAGAATGTGTTATACTCAGTTCAAGAAAAATAAGGCCGTCAGGCCGGACAGAACGGGATGTGTCTCTTTGAAAAAAATCAATGCGTACCTGCTCCAGCGCCCCAAGATGCTGCTGACCATGGTGTGGGTGTTCACCTTGCTTGCGATAGGGCTGGGAGTCACGCTGATTATTGCGTTTCCCAATATGGGAATTTTGCCATTCTGGGGTTATTTGATCGTGCCCGCCGCCCTGGCCCTCTATACCAGGCTGCTCTACAGCAAGGTGCAGGAGCGCCGCAAGGAGGAGCGCCGGGCCCAGAAGGAAGCGGAGAACGAGATCCGCTATCCCCACAAGAAGAAAAAACGCTGATTGCAGCAAGAAAACGAGAGCGGCCGGAAGCACGAATTCCGGCCGCTCTTTTGCGTGGCAGGCAGGCGTTGTAAAAAGAGGACCGCTGCATTGCAGCGGTCCTCTTCTGTTTGAGGGGAGTAATGTAGTTGCGGATCAGCCGCGGTCGGCAGCGTTGGCATCCTTCATCTTGAACATGGGGATGGTGAAGATGATGCCGATGGCAACCACGATGAGGCACATAATCCAGGCGCTCATGGGGTTGTTGCTGTTGATCATAGCGGCCATGATCTGAGCGGCAAAGGCGCAGGGGATCAGCTGGATAGCCATGATGATCCGGTTGGCAGCCTGGTACTCCCGGCGGCCGAAGGCGAAGGAGATGGAGGCCGGGTGCATGGTGGGCACACCGCCGGTCATGCAGGAAACGCCGAAGCCCCACAGGACCAGCAGAGGCACGTTGCAGGCGCCGGTGGTGGCCACGAAGTGCCACTGGCTCATCAGGCCGATGATGGGCAGGAACTCGGTAATGCCCAGGATCAGGCTGGCCACGGGGGTGCCGCACTTGTCGTCGATGACGCCGAACAGGAAGCTGGTCAGGATGCCCACCAGGGCGCCCACGCTCAGCCAGCGGGTAGCCTGGTTGACGAACAGCACCATGGCACCGCCACCCTCCAGGCCGCCCATGCCGGTGAAAGCTGCACCGAGAGGACCAGCAGCAACAGCGTCAGCGTTCAGGATAACCAGACGGGTGAACCACACCACCATGGAAGCCATGCAGGCGTTGATGATGAACTGATAGACGCCATAGTTGACAATCATGATCCAGCTCTTCTTCTGCTTCAGCACGTCGCCGATGGACAGCTTGGTCTCTTCCTCGGCTTCGCTTTTGGGAGGAGTATCAGATCCGTCGGGATACAGGCCCACATCCTCAGGCGCATCGCGCAGCAGCAGAGCGGACAGGATGGCGATGATGACCAGCACCACGCACACGCCGGTGTAGAAGGGACGATAGTCGCCGCCCAGATAGGTGCCGATGAAGTTGTTCATCACAGAGGTGCCCACCACGGAGAACAGGGGGGAACCCAGGGTGATAATGCCCAGCACACGGCCGCGATAGCGGATGAACCAGGTAGCGGCCAGCTGGAAGCCGGCCATCTGGAAGCACATGCAGGTGACGCGGATCAGGAACAGGGAGATGGCATACAGCACGTAATTGCCCACCACATTGGGATCGCCGATGGCGGCAGAGGCCAAAGTTGCATTGGGAGAATTGCAGGCCAGGCCGTTGGCGGCCGCCAGGCCAAGGCAGCCCAGGGCGGAGACGGCGATGCAGGGAATCAGGGTCTTGCGGACGCCGAACTTGATGAAGCAGGTGCCATAGACCAGGGTCAGCGCGATGCACACCAGGTTGCCCACGGTCATGGGGATCAGGGTGGCGTTGTTGTTCCAGGCGGAGTAGGCCTGAATGATGTTGATGTGGTCATTCTGGAGACCGGAGTAGAAAAACATGAATACGATGCCCAGAATGTTGAATGCGATCGCATAGCGTGCGAACTTTTTGTTTTTCAGCACAATAGTTCCTCCTCTATACTCTTCAATTGTCAAGGGAAGACAACGCCCGCCCCAGCGGCTCGGCCCTGCAGCCTCCCCCTCTTTTACTGCAGAATTGGGCAAAACGGCGATGCCGGAGAGGGCGATTCTCTTCCAATCGTCTCAAACGAGACTTCTTAACGTAAAAATTATACTACAAAAGACCAAAAAAGCAAACTGTATTTATGCAAAAATGCATTTTCGTTTTTTCGCCCAACACCAGTTTCTGAAAAACATTTTCAGAAATTTTTAGCACTGAAAAAGATTTGACTACGCCAAACTGGGGTGGATTTGTAACAATGCGGAGTAAAAAGTCAAATGGGGAAAAGCCGGAAATACCCGCCGGATTTGGTCACCCGCCATTATTCTCCGCCGGCGGCGGAGAGGGGGCGGCGGCATCCTGTGAAGCGGAGCGCCGAAACCGGACCGGCGGGGGCCGGGCAGAGGCGGAAGGGATACATTTTATAATAATGCCTGGCTGCGTATTCCGGCGCACTGCGGCCGGAGGGGCATCTGGTGCTGAAAAAATCGAAATTGTGTGGGAAAATCTGCTTGACGCAGTAGCACTGTCATGCTATAATGCTTAATTGCTTGGTATGGGCGCATTGCGCGCTCTTTTAGGGAAGGCCGGTGACTCAAAGTGATCTCCCAACTGCAAACGGAACATAAGGTAGTGGGGGTCAAGCAGTCGCGCAAAGCAGTCCAGCGGGGCGCCGCCCGGCTGGTGTTCCTGGCTCAGGATGCCGACCCACAAGTGACCGATCCCATTCAGGACCTGTGCGAGCGCACCGGAACCCCGGTGGAGCTCATCCCCCACATGAAAGACCTGGGCGCCGCCTGCGGTATCCGCCTGGGCTGCGCTGTGGCCGCGGTCCTGACAGATGTGGAATAATTTTTGGTTTTGACGAATATTCCCTGGGAAAATTCGTTAAAATAGAATTCATCAATCTGAGAAAGGAGGAACCAGTTCATGCCTACTTTTAACCAGCTGGTGCGCAGCGGAAGAAAGACCTCTGTCTACAAGTCCAACTCCCCCGCCCTGCAGAAGGGCAAGAACACCCTGAAAGACAAGGAGACCGACCTGCCTTCTCCCCAGAAGCGCGGCGTGTGCACCGCGGTGCGTACCTCTACGCCCAAGAAGCCCAACTCCGCCCTTCGGAAGATCGCCCGTGTCCGCCTGTCCAACGGCTATGAAGTCACCGCCTATATCCCCGGTGTCGGCCATAACCTGCAGGAGCACTCCGTGGTTATGATCCGCGGCGGCCGTGTCAAGGATCTGCCTGGTGTTCGTTACCACATCATCCGCGGCACTCTGGATACTCAGGGCGTCAGCGGCCGTATGCAGGCCCGCTCCAAGTACGGCGCCAAGCGGCCCAAGGCCTCCAAGAAGTAATTCTGCTTCCTGAGACCAACCTGAAATGCATTGCGCTCTGATCGCGCAAGGCGAAAGCCTTGCCAAGAGTTTATTCATAGATTTTTATGGGTAGACCTCTCGGCAGGCACCGGACAAGCCCGCCCCGCGCGGAGCGGTCCGAACAGTACGGGTGCTGAAATACTGCATTCGAGTACCTATGAAATCATTTTAAATGAAGGAGGGAAGCAAAGTGCCCAGAAGAGGAAATGTACCCAAGCGGGAAGTTCTGCCCGATCCTATTTACAATTCCGTACTGGTGACTAAGCTGGTCAACAGCATTATGCTGGACGGCAAAAAGGGCGTGGCCCAGAAGGTCGTCTATAATGCCTTTGACACCATCAAGGAAAAAACCGGAAAAGATCCCATGGAGGTCTTTGAGGCCGCCATGGAGAACATCATGCCTTCCCTGGAGATCAAGGCCCGCCGTGTGGGCGGCGCCACCTATCAGGTCCCCATCGAGGTGCGGCCCGCCCGCCGTCAGACCCTGGGTCTGCGCTGGCTGACCAACTATGCCCGCTCCCGCAGCGAGAAGAACATGGCCGACCGGCTGGCCGGCGAGATTATGGACGCCGCCAACAACACCGGCAGCGCCGTGAAGAAGCGCGAGGATACCCACAAGATGGCGGAGGCCAACAAGGCGTTTGCCCATTACCGCTGGTAAGTTTTTCAAAGGAGTATTTGACTTATGCCTAGAAAAGTCTCTCTGGAAAGAACCAGAAACATCGGTATCATGGCGCACATCGACGCCGGCAAGACCACCACGACCGAGCGTATTCTCTACTACACCGGTGTCAACCACAAGATCGGCGAGACCCACGACGGCGCGGCCACCATGGACTGGATGGTTCAGGAGCAGGAGCGCGGCATCACCATCACCTCTGCCGCCACCACCTGCTTCTGGTCCGGCTCCAAGAATCAGTATGATTCCCACCGGATCAACATCATCGACACCCCGGGCCACGTGGACTTCACCGTGGAGGTGGAGCGCTCCCTGCGCGTGCTGGACGGCTCTGTCACCGTCATGTGCGCCAAGGGCGGCGTGGAGCCTCAGTCTGAGACCGTGTGGCGCCAGGCCGACACCTATGGTGTGCCCCGGATGATCTATGTCAACAAGATGGACATCATGGGCGCCGACTTCTACCACGTTCTGGACATGATCCACGAGCGTCTGAAGGCCAACGCCATTCCGATTCAGCTCCCCATCGGCAGCGAGGACAGCTTCAAGGGCATCATCGACCTGGTGGAGATGGATGCCGACATCTATTACGATGAGATGGGCAAGGACATGCGTGTCGAGCCCATTCCCGAGGATATGATGGAGCTGGCCCAGGAGTACCGCACCAAGCTGCTGGACTCTGTGGCCGATCTGGACGACGACATCATGATGATGGTCCTGGAGGGCGAGGATGTCCCCGCCGACATGATCCGGGCCGCGCTCCGCAAGGGCACCATCGAGAACAAGTGCGTCCCTGTCACCTGCGGCACCTCTTACCGCAACAAGGGCGTCCAGAAGCTGCTGGATGCCATCATCGATTACATGCCCGCCCCCACCGATATCCCCGCCATCCGGGGCACCAACCCCGAGACCGGCGAGGAAGAGGACCGGCATGCCAGCGACGACGAGCCCTTCTCCGCCCTGGCCTTCAAGATTGCCACCGACCCCTATGTGGGCCGCCTGACCTTCTTCCGGGTCTACTCCGGCACCATCAACGCCGGCGACAGCGTGTACAACTGCACCAAGGGCAAGCGGGAGCGCTTCGGCCGTCTGCTGCAGATGCACGCCAACCACCGGGAGGACATCGAGACCGTGTACTCCGGCGACATCGCCGCCGCCGTGGGCCTGAAGAACACCACCACCGGCGACACCCTGTGCGATGAGAACCATCCTGTGGTGCTGGAGTCCATGGAGTTCCCCGAGCCCGTCATCCGGGTGGCCATTGAGCCCAAGACCAAGGCCGGTCAGGAGAAGATGACCGTTGCCCTGGTGAAGCTGGCTGAGGAGGACCCCACCTTCAAGGTGTACACCGACGAGGAGACCGGCCAGACCATCATCGCCGGCATGGGCGAGCTCCACCTGCAGATCATCGTGGACCGCCTGCTCCGGGAGTTCAAGGTGGAGGCCAACGTGGGCGCGCCTCAGGTCGCCTACAAGGAGACCATCACCAAGAAGGTGG